>JAFWFQ010000068.1 GCA_017515535.1 Parasporobacterium sp.
GCGCTACCGCGCTTGTGTCTTCCTTGTTCGAATCCCACCTTTGAACTTTATAAAAACAGAACAAGGACCCACCGGGTCCTTGCTCTGTTTTTACGGAGACGGTGGGATTCGAACCCACGTGCCGGTTGCCCGACAACCGCATTTCGAGTGCGGCTCGTTATGACCACTTCGATACGTCTCCATTTCCGTGCGCGGTGCGTGTGGCACTTGTGCCTCGCGGTGCGCGCGCGACTCTAATAAGTCACTGTTCGACATTATAATCTATTTCGGTCGGGGATGCAATTTCTAAATGCAGCGGACCGCCGTTTTTGGCGGTCCGCTTTTACATTTTTGCTATCGAATTAAAAATACTGCCTGGATCAGTTTCCTGATCTTATGCCTCTTTGGATGGAGACGGAGTCGGCTCTACAACTGCTGTGTAGTAAGCTTTTCTTCTCTTGAATTCCTCATCCTTAAAGAGGTTCATGAGACGGCCTTCATTCTCGAAGATGTCATCGCCATGTGCTTTCTTTCCAGATACAAGGTCATGAGCATGCTCAAGCTGTCCGTTCGGAACGATGGACGGATCATTCTTGAATTTGAATGCGCCGTCAACGATCTCGAGTGTTCCCTCAAGTCCGCAAAGCTCGCAGACAACATGGGTCGTTCCCGGGAAGATATAGAAGTTGTTGCTGTGGCAGTGCGGGCATGCACCCTCAACGCCTTTCCAATAGGATTTATTATTCTCAGCAATCGGGAATTCCATACCTTCATTATCTTTTGCGATCTCCGCAGCTGCTTCTACAAGGTTACGTCCGATTTCTTTCATGCGTTCGATCTTATCATCCTGCATGATGATATCTTTGCTCCAGGAGAAGAACTCGTTGTTGATCACTTTCCAGTCCGGGCTCATAGCAAGCATTGCATGGTCAGTCTCAACACGGACTGCCCAGTCAGAACCTCCGATTCCTACGAAGGAAATCGCTTTCTGGTTGAAATATCTCTTGTCAAGTCCTTTACCGGTTTTCTCCAGCATCTGGAAGTGTGCCCCCATAAGAAGTCCGGTATCATGTCCTGGTCCCATACGGTCACAAAGAGTATGGAACAGGCCGGTTGCGCCAGATTCAAAAATCGGATCAACGAAAAGAACTCCATCCGCCTCGATCAGCTTCTCATAGAATGCTGCATAATCATCTTTTCTGGAGCAAACCATTCCTTTGCCCATAACAAGACCGCGGGAGCATGCAACACAGCCTGTGCAGAAATCAAAGTTCCAATCAAACGCATGGATAAACTCGATCTCAGCCCCCATCTCTTTTGCTGCTTCAAGAGCTACGCGGCACATTGTATCGTTGTTACCGTTTTTTGTTCCTGTTGAAATGCCTAAAATTTTCATATACTACTCCTCCATTCTAACTTTGTATCTGCATTGGATCACTCCAAGATACGTCTGTTTCCGCGCCGGAATTCTTTGGCGCAAAGCCGGATATTGAAAATACCCAATTACCCTCGGAACATAGTTTTCCTTCAGTAAACACTATATCCCTTACTTAAAATATTATCGTATAATTGTTATTTTGACAACAATAATCCTGAAATGGAACGGTTTTGAAATGGTTTACATATACTTCAGATCACGGACATGGAGCTCATCCGTTGCATGATCCGTCTCCACATAGTCCAGCATCTCTTCCAATTCTTCAGAATCAAATGTCTTATACAGTTTCAGTGTGTCTTCCCGAAGGAACGCTTCCTGCGCCCCTGTATGCATCAAAGCTTCGATTCCGAAATAATAACCATTGATATTATAGATCGCAATCGGTTTATTATGACGGTCAAGCTGTTTTAATACCATCATCTGGAACAATTCTTCAAAGGTTCCGATTCCGCCGGGAGTGACGATAAAGGCATCTGAAAGTTCTTCCATTTTATCTTTCCGCTCTGCCATATCTTCTGTGATATAAAGCTCATCACAGTTTTCATAAAGCGGTTCAATATCTTCTTCGATAAAGAAATGAGGAATCACACCATAAACTTTTCCGCCGCCTCTTTTTGTCCCGCGGGCTGCTGCTCCCATCATTCCGCGGGCACCGCCGCCGAAAACAAGATTATGGCCGCGTTTTGCCATAACTTCCCCAAGTTTTTCACACGCATCTACATATTCAAGATCGATCTTTGGACTTGCTGCTCCAAATACACAAATATTCATACGTCTCGTCTTTCCTTCCTTTTTCGATCATTTACAATTCCACGAAAGTTAAGTATTGACAAACATTGTTCTTAAGGCCGCTTCAATACTCCGTTTTTCAGATCTTCCAGCGCTCTCTCCTTCAGGACGATATGTCTTTTCTTTCCGGTCGCGTTATAAGGGAGTTCATCTACCAACGCATAATAACGAGGGCATTTATAATAAGCAATTGCATCATGATTCGTACAGAACGCATTCACATCCTGAATTGTCAGTGCATCATCCGCCGGGAGGATATAAGCTGCAACTGCCTGGCCTCTTGATGGATCATCAACACCAATGATCATACAATCCTTGATCCGGTCAAACTGATTGATCACTTCCTCAAGCTGCTCCGGATAGATATTTTCACCCATGCAGATGATCATATTATCTTTCCGGCCAGTGATCGTAATATACTGGTTTTCGTCCCAGGTCCCGACATCTTTTGTATAAAACCAACCTTTATAATACTTTTCTTTTGTCTGTTCCTCATTCGCAACATAGCACATCGCTGTTTTCTCCGGAGAGAAAATAATGATCTCACCGGAAGACTGTCCGTCCATTGGGACAGTTTCATCCGGTTCCGCTTTCCGGTCCGGATACATTTTTACGACACGGACTTCATCTCCGATACAGCTTCTGCCTGCTGTTCCGCTCATCTCAGGAAGATCATAAGGCCGAAGGAATGTATTCCAGAATGTTTCCGTTGTTCCGTATCCGTTGAAAATATTCGGCGTCAGTGTCTTTAGAAAACGGATACACTCTTCCTTCTCCAACGGAGAGCCCATCGTTACGATGCCTTTCAATGTTGTCAGCTGCGTCGGGTGTTTTTGCTGGCGGTCTGCCAGTTTTACAAGTGCTGCCGGTGCTCCGATCAAGAAGGTGATTCCGTATTTTTCCGCATACTCGAAACAATGCTTCGGACTAAACATTCGCATAATAACAACACAACCTCCGACATAAAGCGTCGGATTCGGTCCGCCGGAATGAAGTCCGCCACGATGGAACCACGGAGTCATATTCATCGTTACATCTTTCGGAGAAAGCGGAAAGCTCATGATCGTATCATGTGCACTCAATACTTCGTTGATACTGTTCAGCGGAATTCCTTTCGGAGTCCCTGTGGTTCCGGATGTGGAAAGCCTTGTTACCTCCCGGTAAATATCTTGCTCATAATCCACCTTCGGCTCGTCGCTGTTTCCATGATCCATAATATCATTAAAACAAAGATGCCCATCCGGAAGGGGTCCAAAAGTTTCCCGGTAGTCTACCGCGATCACGATCTCCGGTTTGTTCTCACAGATCTCAAGCGCCCTCTCAGCCATCTCACTGACATCCGTATCATAGATATAGACCTTTGGTTTGTCGCGGTCGATCAGGTTTGCCGTCTCCTGTGCGGAGAAATTAAAATTGACCGGACTGTTGATCGCGCCGATCTTCTGAGGAGCAATATAGCTGATCACAAACGCCGGTGAGTTATAAACCTGGAAAAATACGATTTCGGACGGCTGAACGCCCTTTTCCAGAAGAAGATTCGCAAGCTTATTAACATCATCATTAAGCTGTCTGTAAGTCCAGGTCCGTTCCTTGATCGGATCGATCATTGCGTTGTTATCCGGATATCTCCGGACATTCCGCATAAACTGATTGATCCAGGAAAAACTGGACTCAAAAATCTTTCTGTAGTTTTCCGCATCATAAGTATATCCCATAATATTAATTCTCCATGAGCGGTGTGCCCCGCAGCTTTGGCAGGAATTATCCGACCGGTATTTTGAAACCGGCGGCTTACATTTCCGCAAACCGTCTTTGTATTATAATTATTTTCCAACAATAATCGAAGAGTTCTGTCCGCCGAATCCTAGCGCATTTGACATCGCTACATGGATCTCCTGCCCTTTATTCGCTTCTGTTACAATTTTCAGATCACACTCTTCATCCTGTTCCGTCATTCCGACATTGACCGGAAGGATTCCCGTTTCCAAAGCTTTGATACAGGTGATCAGTTCTACGATACCGCCGGCTCCCATCATATGTCCGGTCGCTCCCTTCGTAGAACTTACAAATACATTCTCTTTTCCGAAGACCTCATCGATTGCTCTTGTCTCCGCAATATCTCCGACATGGGTCGCTGTCCCATGGGCATTAATATAATCAACATCCTCCGGTGCGATCCCCGCATCTTCGAGGGCAAGTCTCATACAGGTAATTGCCCCGAGGCCGTCCGGATGAGGAGAAACCGTATTATAAGCATCCGTATTATTTGCAACACCCAGAAGTTTTGCGATCACATTTGCGCCGCGTTCTTTCGCATGCTCCGCACTCTCAAGAATCAGACATCCTCCGCCTTCACCTAAAACGAAGCCATTCCGGTTCTTATCAAACGGAAGACTCTGACCGGTCTTAGAAAGTGCTCCGGTTTTGCAGAGGCTCTGAACAAGCGTTGCGGTAACAGCTGCCTCACCTGCCATAACGACCATCGCATCTGCCATTCCGGAACGGATCATAAGGGATGCCAGCGTAATCGCGTCACCTCCGGAAGAGCAGGCCGTACTGACCGTCATATCAGGCCCCTGAATTCCGTAATTAATAGAAAGCTGTGCGGCCGCGATATTCCCCATTGCTTTAACAAGGAACTTCGGACTTGCGCCTCTTCCTTTTACCGCAAAGTCCACACCGGTTTTATCAATGATCCCGATTCCGCTCAATGCGCTTCCCATCACGATCCCGACACGTTCGCTATGTGTCTCAAGTCCGCTCTGTTTAATAGCTTCCTCCGCGGCAATATACGCATACTGCATATAAGGTTCCATATCCAGGCACAGCTTTGTCGGAAGATAATCTTTCGGATTAAAGTCCCAGACCTGACCGGCATTTTTAACCGGAAGGTTTGTAACATCAATACTCTTGATCTCATCGATCGCACATTTGCCGGCGGTCAGGTTTTTCCAAAATTCATCGACGCCGACCCCGAGCGGAGTTACAGCGCCAAGTCCCGTAATTACGATTTCTTTTTTCACGCTTCACCGCCGTTTCTCCTGAAAGCAAGGCATGCGTTATGTCCGCCAAATCCCAGGGATGAAGAAAGTGCCGCTTCGTAGTTTCCTTCTTTTGCTACATTCGGTGTATAGTCCAGATCACACTCCGGATCCGGTTCTTTATAGTTGATCGTCGGAGGTGCGATCTGATCGCACAGTGCTTTCACACAGACGATTGCTTCCGCTGCTCCTGCAGTTCCGAGCATATGTCCCGTCATGGATTTTGTAGAACTGATTGCGATCTTACGTGCTCTCTCTTCTCCAAGTGCTCTCTTGATCGCAAGTGTTTCTACGCGATCATTCATTGCTGTTCCGGTTCCATGAGCATTGTAATATACATTATCTGTATCAAGTCCGAGCTCGTCCCATGCCTGCAGGATCGCTTTATACGCACCTTCTGCTTCCGGTTCCGGAGATGTCATATGGAACGCGTCACAGGTCGAACCATAGCCGGAAAGTTCCGCATAGATCTTCGCGCCTCTTGCTTTCGCATGTTCGTATTCCTCCAAAATAAGGACGCCAGCGCCTTCGCCCATGACAAAGCCGCCTCTTCTTGCATCAAACGGAAGGGATGCTGTATCAGGATCCTCTGAGAAGGAAAGTGCCATCATGGTCTGGAAGCCGGCTGCAGCAAGCGGATTAACCGTTGCTTCGCTTCCACCCGCGATCATTGCGTCTACATAGCCGTGACGGATCAGGCGCATTGCCTCGCCGATGGCATTGCTTCCGGATGCACATGCAGTGACCTGCGGCATTGCCGGTCCCATGCATCCGTAACGGATCGCGATCATAGAGGAAGCCATATTCGGGATCATCATCGGAATAAAGAACGGAGAAACTCTCTTCGGTCCTTTCTCGATCAGTTTCTGATGCTCTTTCATGAAGGTTTCGATTCCACCGATACCGGAGCCGATCATAACGCCGATCCTGTCTTTTTCGACAGTCCCGACGATTCCGGACTCTGCAACTGCCTGCTCCGCCGCTCCGATTGCAAAGTGGGTGTAAACATCGCTGTGCAGAACATCCAATTTCTCCATATATTGTTTCGGATCAAAATCATGTACTTCCGCTGCAACTTTGACTTTATAGTTTTCGGTGTCAAATTTTGTGATTGCGCTGATACCGTTTTTTCCGGCTTTGATGTTGTTCCAGAATGTTTCTACATCATTTCCGAGCGGACTTACGATTCCAAGCCCCGTTACAACTACTCTTCTCATAGTTCCTCCTGATCATTATGATTTCTTTTTTTATATTTAAGGACAGCTTTCCTTTTTCAGAAGAAGCTATCCTTAACTAACATGTTTCACATTAATCGGTTTCTTGTGCTCCGACCTTTCGGAATTTCTGATATCTTTCTTCCAGAAGTTCTTCTAATGGTTTATCCCGAAGGGCATTCATTTCCCAGATCAGTTCCCATTTTAATCTTTCATAGAACGAATCCTCGCCGATATCCCCCTCTGAGATCACTTTCTCGATAAAACCATTTTCGTAAGAATCCTCGGCTGTCAGCTTCAATACTTCCGCAGCCTCGCTCGCTCTCGAAGAATCTTTCCAGAGGATGCTTGCACAGCCTTCCGGGGAAATAACCGAATAGACAGCATTCTCAAGCATCCAGACACGGTCCGCAACTGCAAGCGCGAGTGCGCCGCCGCTACCGCCTTCTCCGACAAATACGGAGATCACCGGAGTCTTAAGCGTCATCATCTCCATCAGATTATCCGCGATCGCCTGACCCTGGCCACGCTCTTCCGCACCGATTCCGCAGTAGGCGCCGGAAGTATCAATTAAACAGATCACCGGCCGTCCGAACTTTTCTGCCTGCTTCATAAGCCGAAGCGCTTTCCGGTAACCCTCCGGCTGGGGTGCTCCGAAAGAACGCGCCATGCGCTCTTTCACAGAACGTCCTTTTTCGATTGAGATCACAGTCACCGGAAGATCGTTCAAAAGCGCGATCCCGCCGACGACCGCTCCGTCGTCAGCAAATTTCCGGTCTCCGTGCATTTCAAAGAACACATCAAAAATATGATGGATATAGTCGATCGATGTTGGTCTGGAATTTGATCTTGCGGTCCGGACTTTCTCATAAGCTTCTGTTTTCATACGCCCTCCCTCCGATCGTGAATCTTAAGAAGATGACGGATCAATGTTTTCTGTCTCTGACGGGAAACGATCGCGTCAACAAATCCATGCTTCAGCAGGAATTCCGATGTCTGGAATCCCTTGGGAAGCGCCTTTTTCGTTGTCTGCTCGATCACTCTCGCGCCGGCAAAACCAACGGTAGCCGAAGGCTCCGCAAGGATAATATCCCCTTCCATCGCGAAACTGGCCGTTACGCCTCCGGTCGTAGGGTCTGTCAGAACGGTCAGATAGAAAAGACCTGCGTCATTATGACGTTTTACTGCACCGCTTGTTTTTGCCATCTGAAGAAGGGAAAAAAGCCCTTCCTGCATCCGCGCACCTCCGGAGACCGTAAATCCAACAACGCTCATCCGGTGTTCGGTTGCATATTCAAACAGGCTGGTGACTTTTTCACCAACTGCGGTTCCCATACTGCCCATCATAAAATACGGCTCCATTGCAAAGATGCAGCAATCTTCTCCGCCGATCTTTGCGGTTCCGCAGACTACGCCCTCTTTTTCCTTGCTCAGATTTTTTGCAGAATCGATCTTATCCTGATATCCCGGAAAATCAATCGGGTCCGAATAATCGACCTCTGTAAACAGTTCTTTAAACGATCCCTTGTCGGTGATCATTCCGATCCGCTGTCTGGAATTCAAGCGGAAATGATATCCGCAGGAACAGACATTCAGATTTCCCGCCAATTCACTGATCGGGATATCTTTGTGACAGTTCGGACATTTTTTCTCCGGCTCGCTCTCGTCACTCTGAACCGGGGCAGACGTTCTTCCACCCTTTTCCAGCTCATTTTTCGGCTGCAGCCTGAAATTAAAAAAGGCCATTCTTATTTATCCTCCATAAACGTCAAGTCGTAGCTTCCGTCCATAAATGCATCCGCGGAAACGATCTCCAGCTGTTCCCGGATATTCGTTTCAATTCCGCCGATCACAAGCTCACAAAGAGCCGCTTTCATTTTCCTGACTGCCTCATCCCTCTCTCTTGCATAGACGATCAGTTTTCCGACCAGAGAATCATAATACGGCGGGACCTGATCCCCGATAAACAAGTAAGAATCAAACCGCACATGCGGTCCGCCCGGGACATGGATCATATTGATCGTACCCGGCGTCAGTGCATTGATCCGGCATTCGATCGCGCATCCGATCGTCCGGACATCATCCTGGGTAATATATAATTCCACTCCGGCGGCAACACGGATCTGCCATTTCACAAGATCGATCATGGTCAGCATTTCCGTTACACAATGCTCCACCTGGAGTCTTACGTTCATTTCCATAAACCAGAAGTTCCCCTGTTTATCCAGAAGGAATTCCATCGTTCCGGCACCGACATAACCGATCCGCTTCGTCGCCTCGATCACGTCATTCATCAGCTTTTTCCGGGCTTCTTTCGAAACCCCGGGAGACGGTGTCTCTTCCAGAAGCTTCTGGTGGTTTCTCTGAATCGAACAATCTCTTTCCCCAAGGCAGACAACATTTCCGAATTCATCTGCTAAGATCTGGACTTCGATATGACGTGCCGGATAGACATATTTTTCAATATAGACTCCGCCATCGCCAAAGGAAGCTTTCGCTTCACTTACGGCAAGGTTAAAAAGATCGGTCAGTTCCGAAGGCTCTTCTACAAGACGAATTCCTTTTCCGCCGCCCCCGGATCTTGCTTTCAGCATGACCGGATAACCGATCCGTTCAGCAGCCTCTAAGGCATCTTCCGGAGTTTCCAGAACATCCGTTCCCGGAATCGGTTTTAAGTTCGTTTCAGAAATAATCTGTTTGATTTTTGTTTTGTCTCCGATTTCTTCCATCAGAGATGCATCCGGGCCGATAAAAACGATCCCGTTCTTTTTACATGCTTTTGCAAACTGAGCATTTTCTGATAAAAAGCCGTATCCCGGATGAATTGCCTGAGCTCCGGAAACAAGCGCCGTACTGATCAGTTTATTCTCATCCAGATAACTTTTATCTGCCGGATACGGGCCGATGCAATAGCTTTCATCCGCGAGGGCGACATGAAGCGCGTCGCTGTCTGCTTCCGAATATACAGCGACCGTGGAAATACCCATTTCCTTGCAGGCCCTGATGATCCGGACCGCAATTTCTCCTCTGTTTGCAATTAAAATCTTAGAAAACATATCTGCTCTCTCATTCTGTCTGTAGTTATTCCTGCACGTTCAGCACAGGATGACTGCTGTCTTAAGCATCAACAACAGCAAAAGAAAATTCTCCTTTGACACAAAGCCGTTCACCGACACATCCTTCGCCTTCTGCAAAGTAGAAAGCGCCCATATGTTTTGTGATCCGTACTTTTGTTTCAAAAAGATCTCCCGGTTTTACCGGAGATTTGAACTTCACGTTCTTTAGACCGGTATACATTCCGATCTTCCCTTCCGTCATACCTTCCTGGAGAAGGACGCAGGCAGTCTGTGCAAGGATCTCGCACTGGATCACCCCCGGCACGATCGGATTTCCCGGAAAATGTCCCTGCAGGAAAAATTCATCTCCTTTAACAAGATATTTTCCATGAGCCTCCCCGTCAACGCACTCCGCTTCATCCAAAAGAAGCATCGGCTCGCGGTGGGGCATGATACTTTTCAGTTCTTCCCGATTCATACTATTTCTCGATTCTGAACAACTTGGTTCCGTATTCTACAACCTGATCATTCTGTACGCAGATCTCTACGACCGTTCCGTCAAATTCCGCCTGGATCTCGTTCATCAGTTTCATTGCTTCTACGATACAAAGAGTATCGCCGGCTTTGACCCTGTCCCCGAGTTTTACAAACGGTTCAGAATTCTCGGTCGGAGCCATATAAGCGACTCCTACCATCGGGGAAGTAATATAACTTCCGCCTGTTTCTTTCGGTTCGTCAACCGTAACTTCCACCTTCGGGGCAGCCGGAGCTGCTGCATAAACAGGGGCGGAAAGGTTTCTTTCCAACCGAACCGTGACCCCGTCTTCCATAATCTCAAGACCGGTCAGTTCCTCTTCTTTCATCAGTTGTGCGTACTTTCTGATACTTGCTTCATCCATTTCTAAAAATCCGCCTTACTAAATAATTGTATTAATATTAATGACGTAGTGCTTTGCCTAAAGTATTCCTGTCAGATTGCAATTCCTCCGTCAACCTGAAGGACAACACCTGTAATATAATCCGCGTCAAGAAGGAACGCGACCGCATTCGCGATATCTTCCGGCGTTCCGAGTCTTCCGAGCGGGACCTGGCTTTCGATCTTCGCAGTATCGTCTGTCAGCTCTTTTACCATATCGGTCGCGACAAAACCCGGTGCAACTGCGTTACAGGTAACGTTTCTTGAAGCCAGTTCCTTTGCGACTGATTTTGTAAGTCCGATGATCCCGGCTTTTGATGCGGAATAATTGACCTGTCCCGGATTTCCGATAACTCCGGCTACCGAGGACATATTCACGATCCTTCCAAACCGGTTTTTCATAAAGATCGATGTGCACTGACGAATCATGTTGAATGTTCCCTTCAGGTTTGCCGCAATGACATCATCGAATGCATCTTCTTTCATCATTGCGAGAAGACCGTCCCGGTTGATCCCTGCATTGTTAACTAACAGGTTAACCGTACCAAAATCCTTTTTGATCTTCGCAACCGTATCTTTTACCGCATTAAAATCCGCAACGTCACACTGGTAGCTGATCGCGTTGACACCATGTTTCTCCTTGCAGGCATTGCAGACTTCTTCTGCTTTTGCAGCATTTCCCGCATAGATCACAGCAACATGACAGCCTTCGGAAGCCAGTTTTTCTACGATTGCTTTTCCGATTCCTCTGCTTCCGCCGGTTACAATTGCAACTTTATCTTTTAACATCTTAATTAAGCTCCTTTAACAGTTCTTCAAGATCGCTGTACTCCGAGAGCCGGATCGCTTTTACGCTGTCGTTCATCCTCTTGATCAGTCCGGTCAGTGTTTTCCCCGGTCCGGCTTCAATAAATGTATCAACGCCTTTCTCGATCATGTCATTGACGATTTTCTCCCAATGGACCGGGTTGATGATCTGGAGTTTCAGTGTATCTTCGACGGCACCTTCATACTCTTTACCGGTCGTATCAGAATAAACGACTGTTTCCGGTGCATGGAACGTCTGTTCCGCGATCACTTTTTCAAATGCCTCAGCAGCTTCCTTCATATACGGAGAATGGAATGCGCCGGAGACTTTAAGAGGCATCGCTCTTCCGCCGGCTTCCTTGACTGCGTCCGAAAAGGCAGCCTGATGTTCTGCGGCTCCTGCGACCGTGATCTGTCCGGCTCCGTTAAAGTTTACCGCATAGACATTTTCAAATCCGGAGATGATCTCCATCAGCTTCTCTTCCGGAAGCCGGATAACAGCTGCCATAAACGTTTCCGCTTTCTCAGCATCCTGCTGCATAAGCTCGCCGCGTTTCATGACCAGTTTCAGTCCGGATTCAAAATCGATTGCGCCCGCATAGCAGAGAGCGGAAAGCTCTCCGAGGGAAAAGCCGGCGCAGACATCGGCTTTTACACCTTTTTCGTTCAAAGCCGCTGCGGTCGCAAGTTCTGTTACATAAAGGCAGCTCTGCGTATTTGCAGTAATCTTAAGCTCTTCTACAGTTCCTTCAAAACACTGCTTTGAGGTTCCCGGACGGACCTGATCCGCCTTCTCAAAGATCTCTTTTGCTGCAGAAGAATTTTCATAAAAAGAAAGTCCCATTCCCGGGACCTGAGCTCCCTGTCCCGGGAATACAAATGCTATTTTACCCATTTTAATGCTCCCTTAAGAATCGGCTCAGCGCCTTCAATCACTTCGCGGATGATTTCCGCCGCAGGTTGTTCTTTTTTCACCATCGCTGCAATCTGGCCGGAAAGGAAGCTTCCTTCCTGAAGATTTCCGTCAACGACCGCTTTTCGGAGCGCACCGGTTCCGAACTTATCCAGTTCTTCATCCGTTGCACCGGAGTACTCCAGCTTCGAATACTCTTTCGGGAAGTTGGTCCTGAGTGCACGTACCGGATGACCGGTTCTCTTTCCGGTCACCATCGTACAAAGATCCGTTGCTTTCAGGATCTTGTCTTTATAATTCTGGTGGATCGAACATTCCGTTGCGCTTAAGAATCTTGTTCCAAGCTGAACGCCGACTGCTCCAAGCATAAAGGCTGCTGCGACGCCTCTTCCGTCCGCAATTCCGCCTGCCGCGATAACCGGCAGATCGGTTGCATCACAAATCTGAGGAACAAGGACCATTGTCGTAAGTTCTCCGACATGTCCTCCGCTCTCTCCGCCTTCCGCGATCACGGCGTCCGCCCCGACTCTCGTCATAAGCTTCGCCATCGCTACAGAAGCAACTACCGGGATGACCTTGATTCCCGCTGCTTTCCAGCTTTCCATGTACTTGGAAGGGTTTCCGGCTCCGGTCGTTACGACCTGAATATTCTCCTCCACCGCGACTTTTGCGATATCCGCGGCAAAAGGACTCATGAGCATGATATTTAAGCCAAACGGTTTGTTTGTCAGTTCTCTTGCAATCTGAATCTGTTTTCTGACCATTTCGCCGTCCATATTTCCGGCGCCGATGATACCGAGACCACCGCCTTCAGATACTGCTGCTGCTAACTTCCCGTCGGCAACCCATGCCATGCCGCCCTGAAATAAGGGATACTCGATCCCCAGCATGTCACATATAACTGTTTTAATCATATTATTCGCCTAATTTTCCTTTAATAAAGTCAACTAACTCGCCTACTGTCTCAACCGGCTCTTCCAGCTCGATCTCTGCGCCAAGCTGATCTCCGAGATCCATCAGCATCTCAACGGTATCAAGAGAGTCGATTCCGAGATCTTTGAATTTGGTCTCCAGAGTGATCTCTGCAGGATCTTTGTCATTTCTTTCAGCGATCATGTCTCTAATAGCTTCAAAAACATCCATTTTTTAGTCCTCCATAAAATTAATAATGTTTTTATGATTTGTTTTGACTTTTCATGCGCAAAAAATTTATGCGTCACGAATAAAATTGGCATCAACCAATTGTCGTTGAATTTTAGCACAAAATCAGGGAAAATACAACAAAAAGAGGGGTTTTCACGAATCATTCACAAGTATGACAAAGATGCCGTTTTTTGTATTAATGGCAAAAGAGCGGAAGCCTTTTCAAACTTCCGTAAGCTCCTCGACATCCTTCGAAAACTCTTCCGGCCGGATCACGCCTTCGGCTTCCACATCGTCCATGTAGTCCTTGGCTTTTTCCAACGCAGACATGACCATATCGATCGACCGGTCAATACCATAATCGGAAGTATGAAGCGTCATCCCGTAGTGTGCCGCAAGGCCCCATGGCATACCGGTAAAATGTTTGCAGTATAAAGCTCTGCTCTGGTCTTCTCTCTTAACCAGCTTTCCGGCTTCTGAAAGCGGAATATTATGCTCTTTCGCGATCCGCTCCGCACGGAATCCGCGGTCGGCTGAGAAGAAAAGATTCAGGGTGTTCGGGCGTCCTTTTAAGATAAACCCGGCGAGCCTGCCAACGATCACGCAGCTTTCTTTCGCCGCAAGATTCCGGATCACCTTGACCTGACTCCGGAAAATCTCTTCTTCTTTCGTGCGGATCTGCGTCTCTGCATCGTTGTTACGTGCGATCGCGGAAATCAGGCCAACGCCCATGCGCTCCTCATTCTTTTCAACTTCATCCGCCGGAAGACCCATTTCTTTCGCGGTCTCTGAAATAATCGCGTAATCATAAAACGGGATCCCGAGGCGTTTAGCAACTTCCTCTCCGATTTTATGTCCGCCACATCCAAGCTCTCTCTCGATCGTAATAACCAATGGGAATGACCTTCCGGTAAGGATCGGGGATTCCGGAATATTCGGCTCCAGCTCGAGAAATTTATCAAGAAAATGAATATGTTTATTATAGAACCGGGTAAAATAGCCGACCAGGAACGCTGCGATAACCGTTCCTTCCCGGACGCCGTTCAGCTTGTGGAATACGATCAGGGAGATCGCACAGCTGATAACGATAAATCCCCAGTCAAGAATGATCTTTACAATACCGAAATCGAGATGGACCTTTTCCGAGATCGCGCTGATCGCGCCTTCGGAAGCCATAACGATCAAATGGGCTTTTACTTCAAGGAAGACGCCCAATGCCATTATAATACAGCTTACGACGGAAAGGACGAGCTTCAGCCAATACGCTTCGATCTTCAGCGGCTCAACGATTGCCAGGGTCAGATCCGTAAAGTAGCCGAACACAAAAACGACAGCCAGCTGGAGAAGATTAATGATCTTATAATCTTTGCGCAGCAAAAGGATCTGAACGATAATAAAGACCACATTGACAGCCATGGTAAAGGTACCCATGGAAAACGGGAAGATCTGACTTAATACATAGGAAAGGCTGGCAGATGGGGAAACACCGATGCTTGACTTGGAAGAAAGGGCAATTCCGAACGCCAGTATAAAAAGGCCTATTACAAGAACGACCAGTTTTTTGAAGAATAATTGTACGTTGAATGTTTTTTTTGCTTCGGCCATACGCGCATTGTATCATAAAAACCGCTGAATGAAAACATTCAGCGGCCTTCTCTTTTTATTATTTTCAATCGTTTTGGGTCAAAGATTCCCTGAGGAAATACTGTCTTCAAACTGAAGCTGTCCCTCGATCTCCTGCTCCGGTTCTTCATACTGTTTTTCTGTCTCATCCAAAATATCAAAGTATTTTACATGAGCCACTTCATACTCATTTCCATACTCTTTGTCCTGCCCCTGATGAAGGGCGGTAACATAAGTATGCGCGAGGGATGCAACATCCGGATTCACGCGGGCTACAACTGCAATCCCGACGTTTGAACAGATATCCGAGATCCTCTCCAGATTTGAAAGGATCTCAACAAAGACCGCTCCGGAAGAAACGGCACATTTTCCTTCGCGAAGACGGGTCAGATGGTTGTCATGAAGCGTATTGACCAGATCGTCCATGACGGATTCCAGAGGTTCAATATGTTTTGCCGCCTGCACATCCCTCTTTTCAAAAGCCTGGATCGTATACTCCAGGATCTGCTCCAGGAGCACATAAGCTACCTTCAGTTCTTCAATCGCCTGTTTGGAAAGGCTGATCTCAGTTTCCACGATCTCTGTAGCGGTTTCCGCAAGGTTCGTCGCATGATCTCCGAGACGCTCAAACTCTGTACTCAGACGATTGTACTGGTTCAGGATCGCGATCTGGGATGGTTCGTGGATATTAGCGGCAAGCTGCCCGAGATAGGTGCAGACCTTGTCAGTCAGAAGATCGATCTCGTCCTCGTCCGTCATGATCTCTTCAATCTCTTTTTTGTTATATGTTTCAATATTGCGGAAGCCTTTTTTAATACTGTTTACCGCAAGATCAAGGTTTGTCTTTAAAATATCGTAGCAGCTGTTCAGCGCGATTGCCGGTGTATCAAAGAAGACCGGGTTCAACGCTTTCAGCTTATCGTCAAACCGGCTGACGACTGTATCCCTGTCTTTGACCAGACGGATACTCATCTTTTCAAACAGGCCGACCACAGGCAGAAGCAGAACAGCACAGGCAAGGTTAAATACCGAGTTGGCATTTGCAATCGTACCCGGTGTCATCGGCATGTTCCACAGATTGCCTAAAAGGCCGACCGCATGCAGGAGTGTAACGATACCTAAGACCAGTATTGTCTTTGCCAAGTTATAGATAATGTTTACGATCGCAACACGCTTTCCGTTGGTCTTTGCTCCGAGATAGATCACGATTGCTGTCGTTACACAGTCACCGAGATAAACGCCGACTAGAACGACATAGGTCGTTTTAAACGGTATCCCGCTTGCCAGGGCAAATGCCTGTAAGATACCAATCGTCGCGGAAGAGCTCTGCAGAACAAACGCAACTCCGGCGCCAACGAGATAACCCATCCACATATGGTCGCCCATGCTCTCGAAAACGCTGTCCAGATAGCCGCCTTCGGAAAGAACGCTGACCGCGGCAGTCATATTCAAAAGCCCGGAAAACAGAATGCCGAAACCGATCAGGATCCCGCCGATATTGTTGGCTTTTCCGAGTTTGAAGCCCATAATAAGGACCATGCCGACGATCAATGCCACCGGAGCAAGCGTGGATGGCTGGAAGATACGCAAAATAGAAGCAGATCCGGCGTCCACATCGAGAAGACGAATGATCTGCCCTGTTACCGTAGTTCCGACATTGGCTCCGATAATGATTCCTAAAGATTGATGCAAGGTAAGGATCTCTGCCGCTACAAGACCGGATGTGATAACGATGGTAGCCGTAGAAGACTGAATGATCGCAGTCACAATAAGACCTAAAAGAAACGCCTTGATCGGGTTATCGGTAATCTTACCCATAACCTTTTTAAGAGTTCCGGAAGACCCTTCCTTCAGTTTATCACCCATGAGCCGCATGCCATAAAGGAACATGGCAAGACCACCCAGAAGTGAAATAATATTAAAAGCATCCATGCTGACTTTCCCCGGTTTTGCTGAATCTTAATATTCTGATACAAGCCATAAATGATTCAGAAAATGTATAATAATTTTAAAATTATCCAATTTTCACCAAATATATTATCGCACAAAATCCTATATCAATCAATCCGAAAGTCCGGATTGTTCGGCAAAGAGTACAATCAAAAAAGCTGCCCCGGAATCCGGGACAGCTTTGAATTTTTCCATTTGAAAGTGAAAGGCTCTACTCCTTTTGCTGCCTTGCCATTTTCATTGCGGCTCGCCGCGCACTGTAGTCCAGGAAACGTCCCTGGTTCGTTGTCAGTGCGATAAAGAAGAACAGGAATGCACCAACACCGATATCCTGAACGGCTGATGGAAGGCCAAGTGCAAGAACGCCTGCCTTCATCAGTGCGATACACAGCGCACCGATGAAAATTCCCCAGGTAATGTTGGTGTATCTGTAGAGATAGAGACCGATAAACACAGCCGGGAAAGCGGTGAACATCATTCCCATGTTATTGTTGAAGGTGGATGATGCCTCAATATTTCCTTTCATCGAAGCATTTACGCAGGCTGCAACGCCTAAGATCACACCGCACAGAACATAGGAAAGAATGACGTTTTTCGGCTCGTTTACACCTATATTATTCGCAATCGCCTGGTTGTTGCCCAGAGCTCTTACGTTATATCCGAATTTTGTGTAGGTGAAGATCACCAGGAAGAGCAGGAAGACCACTAATGCAAGGATATAGATCCATGGAGCACGTCCAAAGATCGTAAATACATTACCGGCAAGTTTTGCCCCTTTGCCGTCATTGATCACCCTGTTCAGAGTTTCATAAACCATTAAAAGACCGATACTGATAACCAGCATAGGGACCCGAATCAGCAGATAGAGCCCGGCATTGATCAGGCAAAGGATGACGCAGACCACAATGCAGAGGATCAACAGGCCCCAGGATCCGAGGTTAAACTTCGTTACGATCGGAGATACAATAAAACTGGTCGTAACGCAGATAATGCCCATGGAGAAATCCCAGCGGTCATTGAGCATGTTGCAGGTCATTGCCATTGCGATCAAGGCACTTAAGATACCCTGAATGCAGATTGAGTTCAAACTGGTCAGATTGCCGAATGCACTTGACGGATTAAATATCCGGATCAATGCAAAAAACACAACGAAGATGGCAACAGGCCAGATCAATGTTTTCCAGGTATTTGATGCAATATGTTTCACGGTCATAGTAAAACCCTCTTAAATGTTTTTCAGGTGCCCGCCCATTCAGGCGGGCACCGTTTTGTGTTTCGTTTTTGTAAAAATCAGAACAATAAATTACTGTCCGAATCTTGTTTTAAGATCCTCTAAAGAGAATTTCTGAGCAAATGCTGTGAGGTCAGCTAAAGAAGCGTCCGCACCGATGAAAGGCTTAAGCTCTTCATAGGTGAAAGGCGGGTGCTCATCAGAGCAAAGTGCACGAGCTTCTTCATATTCCTCAGGGCTCTTGCTGATGAGGTAGCTCATCTGGATGGACGGAGAAGATCCGTCATCATTTGTCATTCTGTTTCCTGTCATTGCATTGTAAAGAAGAATGAACGCGATCATGGAGTCAGCGCATGTTCCGGATACAACGTAATTGATCGTTCCGTCCTGCATAGCCTCTAAAGTACCTTCGCTCGGATCATAGCAGTTAAGAATAACCTTTTCTGCAAGACCGGCATCGTTCAGCGGCTGATAAACAGTGGATACAGTCTCTACAGAAGAGAAGATCGCATCAACTTCCGGATGCTGGTCAACGATGTTCTTTGCTGCGCCTGCTTTATCAAAGTCAAGGCCTTCTGCAACGATTTCAACACCGTCTGCGTTCTCGAATGCAGCTCTTGCTGCAATAAGACGCTGATCCATCTGAGATGCAAGACCTTCCGGGAATCCGTGAAGAGCAACTTTCTTCGCACCTTTTGCAATCATATCTTCAGCAATTTCCGTAGCAGTTTTGGACTCATCTTCCCAAACCTCACCTGCGAAATACGGATTGTCTTTGATCTCATCATATCCGCTGTTCGGGTTGGTACTGATCGGGTCATTGGAGGTAGCGATATACATACCATACTGCTCGCAGATATCAACGAGCTCCGGCATGATCGTACCCGGATGAAGGTTCAGGATTCCGTTGTAGCCTGCAGCTGCGAAGTTCTGAACATCCTCTTTGGTAACACTTGGATCGGTTCCGCCGATAGCGGTTTCAATCTCAACACCGAGTTCATCTGCAAGGACCTTAACAGATGCAACGATGTCCTTTGCCCACTGGCATGAATCATCGTAGAGAATGATTCCGACTTTGAGCTTTCCGTCAGCTGACGGAGCAGGTGCCGCACCTGATCCGCTGCCGGCAGGAGCTGTTCCACCACCGCCACAAGCAGCAAGGATGCCGACGCACATTGCTACGACAGTGATTAAAGCAATCAATTTTTTCATAACTTTTCTCCTTCTTCTACTAGTAGTTTTTTATTATTACACGTTATCGTGTTCTAATCTTATCTTGCAAGCAATCCCTTCATATTTCTCTTATAGGTAAAGAGAATAACGACCAGGAATACGATGCCGATAACAAAATCACTCCATTTGCTCGGAACACCAATGATGACAAGTCCGTTGGTCAAAAGGACAACGATGACCGCTCCGATGATCGGTGCCCGGACAGAACTGTTCATACCGCCGTTTAAGCTCATGCCGCCTAAGACAATCGCAATGATCACATCCATTTCATAGCCCGCGCCGTCCAGCGTCGCCACCATACGGGTGCTCGCCATGGTAAAGAACGCCGCAATACCAACCAGGATCGCGCAGATCAGATATGCCAGCAGTCTTGTCTTATCGATTTCAATGCCAGACTGTCTTGCCGCAACCGCATTTTCACCGATTGCACGATTTCGTTTTCCAAACGGCGTTTTTGACATCAGCAGATAAGAAACTACAATAATAACGACAAGAACAATGATCTTAATAATCCAGTTATCTGCAGCTTTGATCTCCTTAGGAAGGGAAATGTTTCCGTTAGAGACCGTGGTTACGATTCCCCGGGTAATAAACTGCATGCACAAGGATGTGATAAACGCCGGAAGACTCAGCTTAACGGTAACAACGCCCATGAGCATGTAACAGACAAAGGAAACGATGATGCAGAGCGGAAGGACCAGCCATGCACTAAAACCCACCTTAAGCAGCAACATACCGGAACTCATCATGGAAAGACCGAAGATACCGCCGACTGCAAGATCAAAGCCCCCATGAGCATACAGGAATGAGCAGGCAATAGACAGAATAACGATCGTATATGACTGATCCAGAATATTATTCAGATTTCCTTTTATAAAGATCCGGCCGCCGGAGATGATCGCCAGCGCAACAATGACTACAACAATACCGACGAAAGGAAGTATGTTTCTCATGTTTCTTTTAATAAATTGCATATCGTTCCTCCCTTAGATCATATAATCAATAAGTGTGTGCTCGTTGATATCTTCGCTTCTCATAAACTCACCGGAGTTCTGACCGTCTTTCATGATAATGATCCGGTCGCTCATACCGATGATCTCAGCAAGTTCTTCAGAAATCAGAATAATGGACTTACCTTCTTTTTTCAGCTGATACATCAACTGATACATGGACTGCTTAACACCAATATCAACACCACGGGTCGGACAGTCTAAGATCAATATTTCTGACTTATTTCCGATCCAGCGTCCAAAAACGACTTTCTGTTTATTTCCGCCGGAAAGACCATTCACGCCCTGATTGATGCTTGCGCACTTGATAGAAAGAAGTTCTCTCTGTTCCTCTACCAGTTTTTTCTCGTCACGGCTGAATACCAGTCCTCCCTTGGAAAGGTCTTTCAAGGACGGAAGTTCAATATTCTCCGCAACCGTTGCAGTAATCATCAAGGATTCCTGATCCCTGTTTTTAGAAATATATCCAACACGATGTTTTGTTGCAACTGACGGCTGCGTGATCTCCGTTCCGTCTCCAAGTTTTACATGTCCCTGCAGCGGCTTTTCAATACCGAAAGCAAGACGTCCGACTTCATGCATGCCGCATTCGGAAAGTCCGCCGATTCCAAGGATTTCTCCTTTATGGAGCTGAAGGTTAAAGCCTTTCAGCTGACGTCCGTCAAAGATATTGCTCATATCCAGAACGACTTCCTCACCATAGGTCGGATCGTAATCGCTTCTATAATAATCACCGACCATCTCACGTCCGACCATTAAGGACTTGATCAGTTCCGGCTCCATCCGGTCTTTTTCCAATGTATCGATCAGAACACCGTCACGAAGCACGGTAAGAGCTGTACAGTGTTCGATAATTTCATCTAAGTCATGGGAAATAAAGATAATACCTTTCCCGTCTGCAGTCATACGGTCGCAAAGATTATATACGATATCACGGCCACGCTGAGAAAGCGCTGTTGTTGTCTCATCAACAACTAAGATGTCCGGTTTATCGTACATAGCTCTGGCGATCTCGACCAATTTACGGTCTTCAAAGTTCAGCGTATCGATCTGTGCCTTCGGATCGATATCATCGACGCCCAGGCTTAAAAGGACTTCTTTCGCAGCTTTATACATGGCTTTCCGGTTAACTAACCCGCCCTTGGTAAAAAGCTTTTCTTTTCCGATAAAAATATTGTCTGCCACCTTAATACCGGAGATTGTTCCCATTTCCTGAAGGATCTGGGCAAAACCTTTTTTCTGTGCATCGACCATGCTGGTCGGATGATACGGTTCTCCCTTTAAATAAAGTTCTCCGCTGTCGCAGCCGTAAATACCGCCGCAAACAGAACAAAGAGTGGATTTACCGGATCCGTTTTCGCCGATCAATCCCCGGATCTCACCGGCATGTAAGGTAAAGTCAACACCCTGCAGCGCCTTGGTTGGTCCAAAGGTCTTAACGATCTTTTCTGCACGCAATAATTCCGTAGCCATGTTAGCCCTCCTACTTAGAATTGAATCAAAAACATTATAGCTTTTTCGACCTTTGTTGTAAATATGAAACCCCTGCCGATATGTCAACAATCTCGTTCGTTTTTGTTGTTTATCGACTCTGTACATATTTAAACGCTATATCATTTCCAAAAAAAACAGAGGACAGTTCTGTCCCCTGTTTATAAGCTCATTTCTTCCTTAAAAAAGTTCTTTGCTCATGCGGTCGATTTCATCCTTGACCTGCTGCTCAATTCCCGGGAAGCTGCTGCCCGGTGTTCCTGCGGTCAGACTCGGAATGAAGTTATGTCCTTTACACTTTCTGCATGCACGCTCGACCTCTTCTCTGACCATTTCAGGAGTGGATTCCGGAATGTCGATCCTTCTGGATTCGATCTCACCCATGAAGGTGATCTGGTCGCCGAACTCTTCCACCATTTCAGGAATATTGTTATCCGGGAAAACTCCCTGCCAGATATCAATTCCCATTTCGATCATCTGCGGAACAAGGTTTCTGGACCAGGAATCGCTGTGGTGGATGATCAGCTCACATCCGAGTTCTTTCCAGCGGCTGTAGATTCTTTTATAATAAGGTGTTAAGAACTCCGCATGCATTTCCGGAGAAAGGAAAGAGTTCTTTGCGCTACCCCAGTCGTCGTGATGAAGAAGAGCTTTGATTGCAGGAACTCTTGTCATGATCGTCTCTGCATACTCAAGTTCAACTTCTGTAATAAACTCGATCAGCTCATGCATTGCTTCCGGCTCTTCATACATACCGATCATGGTATCTTCCATACCCATCATTGCATGAAGTCTTTCAAAAATA
>JAFWFQ010000069.1 GCA_017515535.1 Parasporobacterium sp.
AAACAGCCCTCATGACCTCAATTGAAGGTAACCGTGGTGAGCTGAGACCACGTCCGCCATTCCCGGCAGTCAAAGGTCTTTTCGAAAGCCCGACTATTCTCAACAACGTTGAGACCTGGGCAAACATCCCGCGTATCATCATGAACGGTCCGGAATGGTTTGCAGGCATGGGAACTGAAAAATCAAAAGGAACAAAAGTATTCTGTCTCGGCGGCAAGATCAACAATACCGGTCTTGTTGAGATCGAGATGGGTACCACGCTGAAAGAAGTCATTGAAGAGATCGGCGGCGGCATCCCGAACGGAAAAGCATTCAAGGCCGCTCAGACCGGTGGTCCGTCCGGCGGATGTATTTCCACTGTTAACTACGAAGTACCGATCGACTATGACAACCTGATCTCAATCGGTTCCATGATGGGATCCGGTGGTCTGATCGTTATGGACGAAGACAACTGCATGGTCGACATCGCGAAATTCTTCCTGGACTTCACTGTTGACGAGTCCTGCGGCAAATGTACTCCGTGCCGTCTCGGAACCAAACGACTCTATGAGATCATGGAGAAGATCACAAAGGGCGAAGCATCCATGAAAGATCTCGAGCATCTTGATGAGCTCGCAGCATTTATCAAAGATAATGCTCTCTGCGGTCTCGGCCAGACAGCTCCGAACCCGGTTCTTTCCACGCTGCGTTATTTCCGTGATGAGTATGAAGCTCATATCAAACAGAGAAAATGTCCTGCAGGCGTCTGCAAAGAACTTCTTCACTACAATATCAATCCTCACAAGTGCGTTGGCTGCGGTCTTTGCAAGAGCAAATGTCCGACAGATGCGATCATCGGCATGCTGAGGAAACCACACGTTATTCATCCGGAAGTCTGCATCCGCTGCGGAACTTGTATTACAGTCTGCAAGCAAGGTGCAGTTGAAATAGTCTAAGAAAGGAGGAAGAGAATAATGGCTGATATGGTGAATATTAAAATTAATGGCAATGATTATCAGGTCCCGGCCGGAATCACCGTGCTGGAAGCTGCGCGTATGGCAAACATTCACATCCCGACTCTCTGCTTCCTGAAAGAGATCAACGAGATCGGCGCATGCCGTATGTGCGTTGTGGAGGTAAAGGGTGCGAGATCCCTTGTTACCGCGTGTGTATACCCGGTTGCAGAAGGCATGGAAATCAACACACAGACAAAGAGAGTTCATGAGTCTCGTGTGAAGAACTTACAGCTCCTGCTTTCCAATCATAATAGAGAGTGCCTTTCCTGCGTACGCAGCGGAAACTGTGAACTTCAGGCACTCTGCCGTCTGTACGACATCCGTGAGGATTCTATCTACGACGGCGAGAAACCGAAATATCCGTTGGACGGCTCAGCCGCTCATCTGGTTCGTGACAACAACAAATGTATCCTTTGCAGACGCTGCGTAGCAGTCTGCGAAAAGAATCAGGGCGTCGGCGTAATCGGCCCGAACGAGAGAGGATTTAACTCTTATATCGGAAGCCCGTTCAATATGAAGCTTGTAGAAACCAGCTGCGTGTGCTGCGGTCAGTGTATCGCAGTCTGCCCGACCGGTGCTCTGGCTGAGAAAGATTTCACCCATGAGGTATTCTACGCTCTGGAAGATCCGACCAAACACGTTATCGTTCAGGTCGCTCCGTCCGTACGTGCAGGCCTCGGTGAAGAATTTGGTCTGCCAATCGGCGTTGGTGTGGAAGGTCAGATGGTCAACGCACTTCGCGCTCTGGGATTTGACAAGGTATTTGATACCAACTTCTCCGCGGACCTTACGATCATGGAAGAAGCAAATGAGTTCCTCCACAGAGTACAGAACGGTGGTGTTCTTCCGTTGATCACTTCCTGCTCACCGGGCTGGATCAAATACTGTGAGCATTATCATCCGGATATGATCCCGAATATTTCCAGCTGCAAATCTCCGCAGCAGATGTTCGGTGCGATCGCAAAATCCTACTATGCAGAAAAAGCAGGCATTGATCCAAAAGATATCGTAATGGTATCCATCATGCCATGTACGGCGAAGAAGTTCGAGATTGGCCGTGATGACCAGGATGCGAACGGTATGCCGGATGTTGATTATGCGCTTACTACCAGAGAGCTTGCAAGAATGATCAAACGTGCAAATATCGACTTCCTGAATCTGCCTGAAGAAGGTCACTTCGATGATCCTCTTGGCAAGTCGACAGGTGCAGCTGTCATCTTCGGCGCAACCGGAGGTGTTATGGAAGCAGCTCTTCGTACCGCAGTTGAGAAGCTGACGGGTGAACCGTTAGCAAACGTAGACTTCATGGAAGTCCGCGGTACCGAAGGAATCAAGGAAGCAACTTACAATGTTGCAGGCATGGATGTTAACGTATGCGTATGCTCCGGAACCGCAAATGCGAACAAGGTTTTGAACATGGTCAAGAGCGGCGAGAAGAATTATCACTTCATCGAAGTTATGTGCTGCCCGGGCGGATGCGTCAACGGCGGCGGCCAGCCGAGAGTACCGGCTGATGTCCGTAACTTTGTGGATGTTAAGGCTCTTCGTGCAAAAGCTTTGTATGACCTGGACAAAGACCGTCCAATCAGAAAATCCCACGAGAATCCGGATATCATCGCACTCTATGAAGAGTACCTTGGTGAGCCCGGAAGCCACAAGGCACACAAACTGCTTCATACCAGCTATGTTGCAAGACCAATGTACAACGATCCGAAATCAAAGAGATAACAAGGATTATGAGAAACGGGCGGGGAAATTCCCCGCCCGTTTTGTTTTCAATAGTATCATTTTCCTTTTTTTATATCGCGCATCATCATCAGTTTTGAAACTTCAAAAATACCCTTCTCCTGATCCATGCGCTGCGTCAGTGCTTTCTGTAGATCCGGAGACTGATTGATGCTTTCCATCTTCTTCCTGAATCTTTTATTAACAGAAATCTTGATCGTGCGGCGGTTTTCCGGAGGAACTTTCCGGTCCAGCATCTTCCGCTCCACCAGTTCATCAACTAGACGGGATGCCGTACTTTTCGGGAAGTCCACATATTCACAGAGTTCTTTCAGGGTGGATTCACCATACGCACATAAAGCCAGAATAATATCAGCCTGACTACGGGAGAGATCAAACTTTTTGCAGAAATAATTCATTCCGTCCATCACCAACTGAAATACTTCGAGCATTCCCTGAAAAGATGGTTCCTTATCAAACGGTTTCACACTATGTCCTCCAGCTTCTTATATGCGTTATTGTAAGCATCTTATCTATATAATGTCAAATTCGTAATTCAACTTGGGTCATTCAATTTATACAATACAAATGAATCTCTTTCATCGGTTTTCACGATTATTGTTAATTTTCCTCATTCTGTCTTGACTCATTTTCCGAAAGTGATGCAATGTTCCATATTGGAACAGTTTGTTGTTGGGAGGGTCTATATTATGAACTATTTAGGAATCCTCATTGCTTTGATCACAATGGCTGCGATCGGTGTTTTCCACCTGATCGTGATCAAGGCCGAATACTATTTTTCCAAATCGATCTGGCCGCTTTTTGCGGCCATTGGGCTCGGGCTTCTTGTCTGTTCTCTTTTTATCAACAGCACTCTGCTGAGTGCAGCTCTTGCGGTTGTTGGTGCATCCTGTCTCTGGAGCATTCACGAACTGTTCAAGCAGGAAAAAAGAGTACAAAAGGGGCAGTTCCCGGAAAATCCGAAGCGGAAGAAAAGGACAGTTCCGGAATCAGATACATCTGCAGCAAATAAATAAACAGAAAAGGAGTAAATTATGGGTGGTGGAAAAATGTTGGCAATCCTGCACTTTATTAATGTTTACGGCACGATCATCATGATGCCGATCGCATTCTTAACCTTTTTACCATGGCCGGTCAGAGATATCGGCGCAACGTTAAAAAGAAGTACAGGGAAAGATAATTGGCTGTTAAAACTCTATCGTATTCTTATGAAGATTCATATTCCATGCGGAGTTTACGTTCTTGTCGTCGGAATCTTCCATACGATTTTTGCATCGATCAATCATGGATGGGGAGTCAATCTGGGCATGGCCACCTTGTTTTTCTATCTTGTTGGTTTTATTGTCTTTCTTTTCCGGAAGAAAATCGGCCCGGTCTGGGTTCCGATTCACCGTGTCGCGGAATATGTTGCGATTGCTATCATGTTCATTCACTGCGTACCGGCGCTTCCGATCATCTTCGGCGGTATCGCGAAAATGATCTGGCATAATTTGTTTGGATGATAAATGCGCTTGTTAAATAATGGAGCGTTTCCAAAAGGAGGTATTTATGAAAAAAATATGGCTATGGCGAATGCTCGGCTTGGTTCTTTTATTTAGTCTTCTGATTGCAATTCCGGTTTTTGCTGAGGCGGAACGGTTTGATCCGAATAACTTCACACCTCCGGGATGGGATATGTACGTCAACGTTTTAGGAGGCTCTTTAACATTCCCGTTTGCGATCCTCTGTATGCTGGTCTGGTTTTTCAAAGACATGGCAATCGCCTGTCCGAAAAAACCGAACGGATGGCAGAAGGCATATAAAGTCTTCCGGGCGATCCATATTCCGCTTGGTGCTTTTGTAATGCTCTTCGGTTTATATCATGCAATCTATGCTACGATCCGGCATGGATATGGAGCGTTTGAACTCACCTGGGGAAAAGCAGCATATATTTTCTTTTTCCTATGTTTTATTGCATGGCTGCTGCGGAAACCACTGAAGAACTATTGGCGGATCCTGCACCGAACGACAGCAACGCTCGCCGTGATCTGCCTGTGTATCCATGCAGTTCCAATGCTTCAATTTAACTACGGAGTCATCATTCCGATGATGCTTGGATTGAAGTAACATATTTAGAGATTTAATTGAGGGGGTTTATTATGCAAAGAGGACACCGCATTTCGCGATGTCCTCTGCTTTTGTCTTGAAATTGTTTTGCTGTTTACTGAATTGCGTTAACAGCTTTGGCCATTCTTGAGACCTTGCGTGCTGTCATGTTCTTATGATATACACCTTTGGTCTGAGCCTTGTCTAATTCAACTGTAGCAAGTCTTAATGCTTCCTGTGCTGCTGCCTTATCGCCAGCTTCAATTGCTGCATAGACTTTCTTGATAGAAGTCTTTACCTTAGATCTGATCGATTTGTTTCTGTCAGCTCTTTTCTGGTTTACTAAGATTCTTTTCTTTGCTGATTTGATATTAGCCAATTTCTGTGTCCTCCATTTTTATATGCATATGCTTTCGCTTTCTCTTCCCGAGAGAGTGATGGGAAGTTCAAAGCTCTACACTCACAAAGGCATGCGGACTTAACCCTGTGCGAGCGAGAATTATTTTATGTCAAGATGACTTTGCTGTCAATCCTTTTTTATGTTTATTATTATAGAAGAATCCTCTTTCCAAGCAGAATTACTCTATACGACCCCAAACCGGTATTCGATATAATGCCTGTACTCTTCTCCCGCCTGCAGGACAGGCTGAGGGAATTGCGGATGGTGAACCGCATCGGGATAAAACTGCGGTTCCAGGCAAAGACCCGTCTGAGGATTGTAGACGATCCCGCCTTTTCCTTTTCTCAGGGTGATCCCGGTCCCGTTATAAACCTGGAGTCCCGGGAGGCTGGTCCTTACAGAAAGGAATCTTCCTGAAGCAGGATCATAAAGCCGCCCGTCCCATTTTTTAATTCCATGAGAGAGCACCAGATTTCCGTCCAAAGGAACGTTTCCTACGTTGCGCGCACCAAGAAAATCATATGGCGTTCCAGAGACCGGACAGATCTCTCCGGTCGGAATCAGATCATCTCCGGTCGGTGTGTATTCTTTTGCTGCAATTTGGAGCTGATGGTCTGCAACGGTTTTTGCCTGACTGCTTGTCCCCTCCGCATTCATTAACGATGCTCCGCACAAATTAAAATAGCTGTGCCCGGTCAGACTGCATACCGTGGTCCGGTCAGAGACAGCCGCATATTCCAGCCTGAGAACATTATCGTCCGAAAGTGTGATCGTCTGTTCGATCTTAAGCGTCCCCGGGAATCCGTCTTCCCCGTCCGGACTTGTATAACGTAAGATCAGAACATCCTCACAGACCTCATAGTCCCAGAGTTTTTTGTGAAACCCGCTTCCGCCATGCAGCGTTGCATCTCCCTCATTCGCCGGCAAAAGATATTTGTTCCCGGCCAGTTCCAGACTCGCGCCGGCAATGCGGTTTGCGACCCGTCCGATCGTCGCTCCAAAACAACAGTCGTCTTTCACATATTCCTCCGCTGTATCATATCCCAGAACGATATCTTCTTTGGCTCCGTTTCTGTCCGGAGTCAAAATGCTTTGAATGATCCCGCCGTAATTCAGTATTGATACAATGATTCCATTTTTATTTTGTATTTGGAAGCGAAGGATTTCTCTTCCATCCGGCAGACTTCCGAAAGTCTCCTCATATATACTCATTCTGTCTCCTTTTCCTTGCCAACGGTATTACTTTTTCTGTTTTTTTCTCTTTACAGATAAAAACGCAGGTGTTAGAATCGTTAGCAATCACATAAGAGAATTACAAGATAGAGGCGCAGTTGTCAATAGTATTCTATATGGAAAAGCCCGCAAGGCGTTGTATAGAAGAAAGGGGCCGCTGCCGAAGGTGAGGGGCTGCATCCCGATCCTGGGCAATCGGAGAAGATCCGCTTGACTGTCGCATTTGCGGAGAGCTATCCTGATTCGAGATTTTTTTTGATGTTTCAGGTCCGATGCAAATGCGCATCGGTTTTTTATTTGACTTAACATCATAAAAGACGTTTAACATTTTTTCAGAAGGAGTTTTAAAATGAACAGCGAAGCAACCAACCGTTTTATTTGTGAAAACATCAATGTGAATGAAGAAGGTCACCTGACCTTTGCCGGGCTCGATACAACAGAGCTCGCAAAGGAATTCAAGACCCCTGCTTATATAATGGACGAAGCCCGGATCCGCCATAACTGCCGCGTCTATACGGAGGCGTTCAAGGAACATTTCGGCGGCGACTCCCGCCCGCTTTATGCCAGCAAGGCAAACTCCTTCAAATATATTTATAAGATCATGAAAGAAGAAGGCATGGGAATCGACGTTGTCTCAAGCGGCGAGATCCTTTGCGCCTATAAAGCCGGCTATGACCTCGGTATGGCATACTTCCACAGCAACAATAAAACCGACGAGGATATTTCCTTCGCGATGGAACTTGGGATCGGTTATTTTGTTGTCGATTATTTTGAAGAGCTTTATGCGATCGAAGAGGAAGCCGCACGCCGCGGAATTACCCAGAAGATCCTTCTCCGTATCACCCCGGGTATTGATCCTCATACCTATGTTCAGGTCAATACAGGAACGGTCGATTCCAAATTCGGTATCGCGATCGAGACCGGTCAGGCGGATGAGATCATCGCTGAAGCATTAAAGCTTCCGCATATTGATCTGGTCGGATACCATTGCCACGTTGGCTCCCAGGTCTTTGCAGAAGATGTTTTCGAACGTGCCGCTGTTGTTATGGTCCGATATATCGCTCATATCTACCGCGAATATGGATACATGGTCAAGCAGCTGAATATGGGCGGCGGTTTTGGTGTAAGATATGTGGATACCGACCCGTATCTGAATGTCAGTGAGAAGATTGCAGACCTTGCCGAAGCAATTCATACAACATGTGAAAAAGAAAAAATCCCTGTTCCGACGATCATCATGGAACCAGGCCGGAGCATCGTCGCGGATGCCGGCATGACACTTTATACCGTAGGATCCGTAAAACGAATTCCGTTTTATAAGAATTATGTATCCGTTGATGGCGGCATGACAGATAACCCCCGATACGCTCTTTACGGATCAAAATACACCTGCTATACCGCAAACAGGATGAATGAAAAAAATGATATGAACTGTAACGTCGTCGGACGCTGCTGCGAGAGCGGTGATATTATCCAAAGGGATGTTCCGCTCCCGAAGGATACAGAGCGCGGAGATATTGTTGCGGTCTGTACGACAGGAGCCTACAACTACTCTATGGCTTCCCACTACAACAAACTTCCGAATCCGCCGATCGTAATGATCACAGACGGAAAAGCAAGAGAAGTTGTCCGCCGTCAGACTTACGAAGATCTTCTGAGCCTGGATATCGACTAAAAGAAGGAGTCATATCTTCCGAAATTTTTTAAATGACATAAAGAAACGGCAGCCATGCGGCTGCTGTTTTTTTGTCTTTTATTCAGATAATGAATATAATCACCAATTACAGTCCGGAGAAAAAATCTTCATAGAGATCATCTTCCCCGACCAGTTTCGGTGAGTTCTCTCCACCTCCGTTTGTAGATCGTTTCATTGCCGCATAGGTCTCTTCACTGGCGGCGATGACATCCATCGGATAGATTTCATATCCCAGTTCTCTGCAAAGAGCACAGAAATCGCGAAGAGGAAATTCTCCGTTCCTCGTTTTTAAAAAACGTTCTTTCAGCTTCATATCATGAAGCGCTTCTTTTTGGAGTTTTGCAAGAATCTCAGGTACGTTCAGCTGCATGAAAGAATCCTTTCTCAGACCGTCTGAAGATAAATCTTGATCTGGCGCAGGATCTCTTCGACTCCTTTTTGATCACTCAAAAGGTTATAGATTCCATCCTCCGAAAGCGCTCCGCGGTCAATGTCCTGAGGAATCAGGCCTGCCTCATCATCAGCAAAATCTTTCAGCCAGTCTTCACTGTCATAATACGCCGACAGAGCGTCAATATTATCCAGTTCTTTTTCATATGATTCAAGAGCTTCCGCAAGGCGGTTCATTGCCTCTTCTAATTCTTCGCAGGCAGCCTTTGAAGATTTCAGCATACTGCTCATCTTTTTGATCCGCTCGATTTGATCCATCCGATTTATCCCCTCTTAATTTATTTCGTTAACATGCCGATTGCGCTCTCGATCAGACTTCCAAGTCCTTCACTGATCGCGTCAACCGTCTCGCTTTTCTTTAACATATCCATGACTTTCTTTTTTGTATCAGAATCTGCTTTCCGATATAATTCAACAAGTCTGCGCTCGGTCGTTGAAACTTTCATGCTTCCTTTTGATGTTGTTCCCGATGAGGAAGAAGCAGAAGAAGAGCTTCCGGAAGAAGTACTGTTTTTATATGAGCTTGAGGCTGCCGCGTCGAGCAGCGACTTCTGCGTCACACCGGTCGCCTTCGCAATTTGTTTTAACTGATCATTCGTAAGCCGGATCTCGCCACGTTCTGCCTTTCCGATATCAGAAGCGCTTGCTCCCTTCACTTTCCGTGATAACTGATCCTGTGTCAGGCCGGCTTCTTTTCTTGCCTTTTTAATTAAATTCCCAACTTTATTTGCCATAACCATATCTCCTTTGATCTTCCGCGTTCCGCTTTTTGCAAACGGTCTTTTCTTCGCAGAACCATTGAAAAGAGGAACGTTCTGAATATGGTTCAATTATAGCAACAATTATCTCTCTCTGGGAAGAATAAAATCATTCGTTTCACCGGTTTTCCAACCCCGGATCCGCTCCCTTAATCCATCCAGATCCAGGACACCATAGGCAAAACCTTTTTTCATCAGGCTCTCCGGAATATAATCATCGTATTTATCAAAAATCGGTATCTCGTTCTGGTAAACCAATTCGAGCGGGTCGATCGGCTTTTCGATTTCCTCAAAGATCACTTTGAAAAAAGTTTCTCTATCCGCTTTCATGCTGAACTGAATATAAAATGGCCGGGAAGGATCCAGATTTCGAAGACCAAGCCGGGCAGCGCATTTGATCTTCAAAAAACGCTCCATTGCGAGAAATGCATACGTTCCAAGCCACGGAAACAGGCACCACATTTCCCCTCCAAGATGGATCAGAACATCTCTGTCTGTCCCGGCGGCTCTGGCCGTCTTCCGGGCTTTCTTAAGCCTTGCCGACGCATTATTCATCATATACGGATAGAGCTTCTCTTCCCGGAGCACGCCACGCATCCGCTCAAGGACCCGGGTATGAAGATCCCCGGCACAAAGTCCGAAATAGGCCGGGACATTTCCTTTGACCGGTTCACAGTAGACAAGATGTTTTTTCCGGTCAACATCCAGAACCGTCCAGACACATCCGGCGATCGCAATCTTCTCTCCCGGCGGAGGAGGAAGAACGATCGTCCCGATCTCCTGGGACTCATTCCGAACCGTAAATTCCTCATCCTCCCGGAACACACCATAAAACTTAAACGAATTTACAACCCGCTCTCCTGCAAGCCCAACAATCAGACCACCACGTTCTGTCTGCTCGATATGGTCGATCTTGATCAGATATAAAAGCAGCTCTTTAAAATCGTCCTGCGAGATCCGGTGAAAATAATGGAGCGTCAGGACCCGGGACGCAAGCGCAGCCGGCGACATCTCTCCGCCGGATGCAAGGATACTCATGGTCTGATGGTACAGAAGACTAAACGGAAGACGGTCAAGTCTTGGCGGCTCGACCCAGCGTTCTTCCAGATACAGCTGGATCACAGAAACAGCTTGGAGCAATTTCCATGGAATTGTAGATGGAAGCATCGCCCGCATTTCCGGCTCGTCTTCCCGGACGACAAACCACATCTCCGGCGGCTGTCCTCTCCGGCCGGTCCTTCCGAGCCGCTGCAAAAAAGCGGAAACGGTCCACGGGGCATCGATCTGAAAGGCCCGCTCAAGTCTTCCGATATCAATTCCCAGTTCCAACGTAGCTGTAGTTACCGTCGTCTGGACCTGCGTATCGTCTTTCATGATCGCTTCTGCCGTCTCACGGAAGGAAGCAGAAAGATTTCCATGATGAATCAGGAAACGGTCCGGTTCATGATTCCGCTCGCAGTAATGACGCAGACTGGTCGTGACTGCCTCACATTCTTCCCTGGAATTCACGAAGACCAGACATTTCTTTCCGCGGGTATGTTCAAAAATATACCCAATTCCCGGATCCGCGTTTTCCGGCGCCGGGGCAGACGTTTCAAATTCAGCTTCCGGAGACGCCTGTACTACTTCCGGAAGAGCGGGTTCTCTATTCAAAGTCTCCGGCTCTTCCTTTTTCCGGAAAGGCTCTGCGGAATTCGGATAGATCAGGACCGGCTTTTGTACGGCCTTTAGTTCTCCGTTTTCCCCTGCCTGTTCGTCTTTTATATAAAAATGTTCCAGAGAGATCCTCCAGGTTGTTCCTTTCACATCGATCTTCGGAACGATCGTTCTTCTTCCCGTCCCTAATGAAAGGAATTCCCCTGTCTTTTCCGGCTCCCCGATCGTTGCGGAAAGGCCGATCCTCCTCGGGTTTACGCCCGCTAGTCTTGAGAGCCGCTCGATCAGGCAGATCGTCTGGCCGCCCCGGTCTCCACGCAGAAGAGAATGGACCTCGTCGATCACGATATAGCGCAGATCGCAGAACAGTGCCGGAACTGCGGAATGTTTATGCAAAAGGATTGCTTCCAGAGATTCCGGAGTTATCTGAAGGATCCCGGAAGGGTTTTTGATCAGCTTATCTTTATGCGTCTGGGAAACGTCTCCATGCCAATGCCAGACAGGGATTTTTGCCTCCTCACAAAGTTCAGTCAGCCGGAAGAACTGGTCATTGATCAGGGCTTTTAACGGTCCGATATAAATACAACCGACCGAAGCCGGCGGATCTTCATAAAACTCTGTTAAGATCGGAAAAAAGGCCGCCTCGGTTTTTCCGGAAGCCGTCGAGGCGGTAAGGAGAAGATTCTCGTCTGTATTAAAAATAACATCCCCGGCTGCGACCTGGATCGCCCTGAGGTTTTCCCAGTGGTTCCGGTAAATAAAATCCTGTATAAAAGGGGCATATCTGCTGAAAATATCCATCTTTACTCTCTTTCTCCGCCCTTGTCCTGACTTCTTTCGCTGCTTTCGTTTTTTCGTTCAAAGGAAACCGGAAGATCACAGTTCAAATTCCGCGAATTCTTCGCTGACCTCTTCCTCTCCGATTTCATCCTTCGCAAAAGAAAACGAATCGGAACCTAAAAGAGATGCTACTTTGATTTCCGGATTCTGCATTACAATATCCAAGACCTCGATAAAATCCCTGGTGACTTCCCTCGGAGTAATATGGGTATCCGCACCGATCCGGCCGAATTCGATCCGGATAAAATCAACCCGGTCTTTTTCTGTTATTGTCGGTTCATAATCATAGAGACGGCTGTGGATATCCGTCAGCTTTTCTGTTAAAACAAGCATCTCCTCATTCGTCAGCGGTACGAGACGGATCACCGGTGCAAGAAGGTCTTTATGTTCCCCGGAAAAATGGCCTTGGGCAAGTCTCGACCTTAGAGCTTCGTAACTGTAAACACCCCGCCTCGGATCCTCCATGCTCTGCGGAGTCCCGCACATGATCACACCCAGATAGGAAGCTTTCCCCTGGAGCGCATCGTTATACATGGTCAAAATCTTTTCGTAATTATACTGACGCGTGATCGAGTTCGGGATCTTATAGATATTGACCAGTTCATCGATCAGGATCAGCAGACCGGAATAACCTGCCTGTCTTAAGAAAAAGGCGAAGATCTTAAGATACTCATACCAGTCGTCATCGGTAATAATGATCCCGACTCCAAGTTCTTCCTTCGCTTCTGTCTTTGTCCCATACTCTCCCCGGAACCATTTCAGGACCTTTGCTTTTTTCTCTTCATCCCCTTCCCTGTAAGAGCGGTAATACATAGACAAAAGTTTCGCAAAATCAAATCCGTGAACCAGCTCGTTCAAGGAGAAGATTACTTCGTTGATCTTCTTTTCCGCCGCCGGAAGAAGCTCCGGATCATCTGCGGAAAGACCTGTCTCCTCAATCGTTTTCTGCTGGATATTGCTGATCCACCGGTCCAGAATTAAAGAAAGCGCTCCTCCTTCCGGCTTTGTTTTTGTAGACATATTCCGGATCAGTTCCCGGTAAGTAGCCAGCCCCTGGCCTCTTGTTCCCTGAAGCCTTCGCTCCGGAGAGAGATCCGCGTCGACGACGACAAAATTATTTGCCATCACATAGTTTCGGATCGTCTGGAGAAGAAAACTTTTTCCGCTCCCGTATTTCCCCATCAGAAACCGGAAGGTTGCTCCACCCTCCTCGATCATTTCCACATCCCGCAAAAGCGCATCGATCTCGTCCTTTCTGCCGACGGTTACATAGGGAAGCCCGACCCGCGGAACAACTCCGCCTTTTAAAGAATTGATTAAAGTCTGCGCAATTCGTTTCGGTATTGCCATATCCTGCTCCGTTCTTTTTATCTTATTTCTTTTATAAATAATCCCTGAAGTTCTTCTTTATAATCCTCGATCAATATCGGGGAAGTCTCGTTATCAATAATAAGGTCACCTACTTCATCAAAGAGTTTTTCGTTGATCCCGTCTATAATTACGGAAAGGAGTCTCCCTTTCAGATCAACCCCGGAGAGATCCCTTTCCTCAAGAAGAATGGATAGGACCCGGAGCTCCAACGGATCCAGACCAAACCGGTCCGCCTCATTTTCCGAAGCCGTTTCTGTCTCTTTAAAGACAATCTCCGGGATAACCGGTTCGATTTCCTGTTCCTCCTCCGTCATCAGACGTTCCATAGTATATTCTGAATCTGCACGGATCCCGTCCAGAGCATTGAAATCAATCCGGATCTCCGGTTTCGCAGGCTTCTTCGGGGCACCGGTTTTACGACCCGGAGGAAGCTGTTTCAACGCTTCCATAACCGGCGGCTCTTTTAATACTGCTTCCCGGGCTCTTTCTTCCCATACCGGATATTCCCGGGGTTTTTCTTCCCGGGGAGGAAGCGGTACATCGTCATAGATTAAAGACATGATCCTGTCCAGATCACTCACAAATCGTTTCACTTTCATAGTGCTATTATTATACTCTGCAGAACGCGAAAAAGCAAACATATGTTTGTCGAATATTCGTTCGCTTTTCTCTGCTTGTAAACCATAAGAACAAGGCTGTTCGGATAAACGAAAAAAAGCCTGTCAGCAGAGACCTAAAAATCGTCCCTTCTGACAGGCCTTGTATGAACCTATTATGTTTTGCTGCGCCCTAAAGAGCTTTGAATATTCCTTTCTCTTCGATCACTACTATCATACAAATTTGCCAATTGCCATTAATTCATTAGAGTTGATACATAGTTCCAGTCGTCATCCGTCCAATATTCCGGGATATGCGGAGACTTCTTTGAAACTTTGACCATATTATAAGAGGTTTCTCCAAAAAATACCTGATAGTAGACATAATTATCATCTTCCGCCAGATAATGCGGATCACAGCCCAGTCCGGAAGCGATATAGCCCGGGAACACATCGAAGTTTTTGATGATATCAATATAGTTATCTTCTTCTGCTCCTCTGCCGTCAGACATCACTCCATCCGGTCCAAATTCAGTGAGGTATTGTTCGGACGCCCATCCTTCTTTTCCGTTATAAGTACCATGAACCCAACCGTCTCTTCTTTCGATTACTTCGATCAAATCACCTTCTGACAATTCCGCGATTGCCGGATATTCCACTCCCGGTCCGGTCCGGAGCATCAATTCATTAACGGTTGAAAACATGATCTCTTTTGCCGCAGAGTCCTGCGCTTTGGTAGTTGTTTCCGGTTCGGGCGCTGCCGCCGGTTCAGATGTGATCTCCGGAGGAACTGTATAATGTTCTGTTTCGCTTTCATCCGGTAAAGAATCAGTAAACCACGAGTCCATTATTTCTTTATATAATCTAGGAGTATCTTTATCTTCTTTTATTTTTATGAAAACTGTATCCTCATACTTATAATTTGCACATAATACTTCATGCGCAAAGTACCCTTTGCCAGTGTTTTGTAATTCTGAAAAAGACAAAACAGGATCGTTATACTGATATGCAACAATAAGATATCCAATCGTTTTATCGTTCGGAAACACATCTTCCTCATATGCATAAGTTGATGCGACTTCTTTTATTTCAATTGTCAGAATATTATTTTTGGTTTTGCACTCTCCCTTAAAGGCCACTGTAGGTCCAAACCAATTTGAATGGGTTCCGCTGCATTTTCCGCTTCTTTCAATTCTTAAAAATGAAGTATTTCTCGTTTCATCATCATTTGAATACCATAAACCCACCAATTTTCTGTCAACCGACGATGCAGTTAAAACAATAATAACAACAACGGCAGCGATAATGACTGCCGCTATCGCAATCGCAGCAATCCAGAATTTTTTCTTCTTAAAAACACTATTTGTCTTTTTTGCTTTGGGGGATTCTTTTAATTCGACAGGCCGGGATGAGGTCTCCCCTTCTCTTAAAGACTCTGCCATGGAGGGATCAATGCGTTCGCCGCATTTTGGACAGAATTTCGATTCATTATCAATCTTAAAACCACATTTTCGACAGAACATAATACCACCTCACTATCCAAATAAAGTATAACTTGTTGAGGATTTGAAATCAATCATCGAAACGGCTGTAATACATAAAACAAATACAGAGATCAAAAACCTTTCTTGAATTCCCTTCTGCGGGATACTACAATAATCCCATCAAAAACAGACTGGAGATTTCCCATGTTTTACTTTTTTGCTGTTCCGCTTATGGTTTACAACTACATTCTGGTACTGGCTGCTGTCATCCCGGCAATCGCACTTTTGATCTGGACTTATAAGGCCGACAGATTGGAAAAAGAAAGCCCCCGTCTTTTTTTTTACAGAATATATTCAGACAGGCGCCCTATGTCAGCGCGGTGGCAGCTCGCTTTCAGACGCGTCCCTTCCGGAAGATACTCCTGTTCCAGGATCTTCGCGTGCTCCATTAAATACGCCGTGAGATTTCCCTTATCATAAGGGATCAGAAAGTCTGCTGTAAGGTAATCCCCGTAGACCTGTTCCAGAATACACTCGACCAAAAGGTCAATCGACCGTTCTTCTTTTGCGGAGATCGCAAGGCTTCCGCAGATATTTCCGGACCCGTTTTGTGATTGGGCCAGTTTCTTCGGATACTCTGCAGTTATCGTCTCCGGATTGCTCCCGTCCGGATCATCCCATTCAGGATCCATATCGTTACTGCCGCAAAGGTCCGCTTTATTGTACACCATCAGCATCGGGATATGACCTGCGTCCAGGTCCGCGATCGTCTCGATCGTTGTCCGCATATGCTCCCGGTAATGGGGATCGGAATAATCCACAACATGAACCAGAAGATCCGCTTCTCTGACCTCTTCCAGCGTTGACTTAAACGCTTCTACCAATCCGGTCGGAAGTTTCCGGATAAAACCGACCGTATCGGAAAGTAGAAAATCACGGTTTCCGCCGGTTTCAATTTTCCGGACGGTTGTATCAAGCGTCGCAAATAACATATCTGCTTCAAAGACTCTTTTTTCATCCTGCCCCTGATACCGGTCGACTAATGCGTTCAGGATCGTAGACTTTCCGGCATTCGTATAACCAACCAGTGCCGCAAGAGGAAGCCTTGATTTCTGCCTCGCTTTCCGCTGGGTCATCCGTTCTTTTTCCACATCTTTCAGCTCTCTTGTCAGTTCCGCGATCCGGTCATCGATTCGTCTCCGGTCGAGCTCTAACTTTTTCTCTCCGGCACCACGGCTGCTCATGGAACCGGATGTTCCGCCCTGTCTCGTCAGAGCCTTCCTCATTCCGACAAGTCTCGGCTTTAAATATTTCAGTCTTGCAAGTTCTACCTGCAGTTTTGCTTCTCTCGTCCTTGCTCTTGTCTGAAAGATTTCAAGGATCAGGGATGTCCGGTCCATGACCGCGATTCCCAGCCCGTCCTGCAGGTTCCTCAGCTGAGACGGGGACAACGTATCATTAAAAATCACAAGGTCTGCTTCATAAAGTTCAATCTGCTCCCTGATCTCTTCCAGCTTTCCGGGACCGACATAAAGCGCATTGTTCACATGCCCCAGCTGCTGCATCATAAGGGTCACCGGTTCCATAAAACAGGCGCAAGAAAGCTCTGCCAGTTCATCCATGGAATGCATAAAATCTTCCATACTGCCGGCAGAGCGGTCTCCGGTCTCAAAGACACCGATCAGGATTACTTTTTCTTTTGGTTCAGTTATCATGTGGGAATAATTCCGTACTGAAATATCTTTCGCCCGTATCCGGAAGGACCGTTACGACGCGTTTTCCCTTGCCGAGGATCTTAGCCATGCGCAGCGCGACACTGACATTCGTTCCGCTTGAGATACCACAGAGGATTCCTTCCCGTTTGATCAGATTCCGTGTTGTGATCAGCGCATCATCATCCGTAACGATTGCGATATCCGAATAAATATTCTGATCCAGGATCGGCGGGATCACTCCGTCGCCGATTCCCATCTGGACATGGGATCCGATCGATCCGCCTTTTAAGATTGCAGCGTGTTCCGGCTCCGCAACCCAGATCAGGATATTCGGATTTGCTTTTTTCAATACCTGTCCGATCGCAGTCAAGGTTCCGCCTGTCCCGAAGCCGGAACAGAAACCGTCGACCGGTCCGTCTACCTGCTCTAAGATTTCTTTTGCCGTTCCTCTGAAATGTGCTTCCAGATTCTGGGGATTTGCAAATTGGTTTGGAACGAAGACACGCGGATCGCTTTCCTTCATTTCCTCTACTTTCTGAATACATTTTTCAATGCACTCTCCGATATTGTCATCATCATGGATCAGGAGCAGTTCAGCCCCATACTGTTTAATCAGAAGTCGCCGTTCTTCGCTGACCGAATCCGGCATAACAATAATGACTTTGTATCCTTTGACTGCGCCGACCAGTGCGAGTCCGATCCCCTGGTTTCCGCTTGTCGGTTCAACAATGATCGAATCCGGTTTGAGCACTCCGCTCTCTTCAGCGGCGTTGATCATCTGAAGTGCCGTCCGGGTCTTGATCGAACCGCCGACGTTCAGCCCTTCATATTTCACAAGAACTTCCGCATCCTCGGGGCCTGTCAGATGGTTCAGCCGGATCAGCGGAGTATTGCCTACTGCTTCTAGTACATTGTTAAAAATCATATCAAGTATCTTCCCTTATAGTCATCTAATATAGCTCTGCTATTTTACCTCATATTCTGTTTTTTCGAAACCTTTTCTGTGAAAGTTTTCTTGAGATTCCGGTGGGTAATGAATAGAATAATAGAATAATAATCGAACCGGAGATTCAAATATGAGTGAGCCGATCATAAAAACAGAATACGGAGAAGTACAAGGTGTATCAGAACATGGATGTATCGTTTATAAAGGCATTCCTTTTGCAAAACCGCCGGTTGGGGATCTTGCGTTTCGTCATCCGGTCTCTCCGGAACCCTGGGACGGCGTTTTCCATGCTGACTCAGGAAGTGCTAATCCGATCCAGGACCAGGGCGGATTCAGTGTTCCAAACAATAGCCAGGACTGTCTGTATCTGAATATTTTTGTTCCGGAGGAGAACGGGAAGAAAGAAGTTCAAAAAGGCCGTCCCGTAATGGTCTGGATCTACGGCGGTTCCTATAACCGCGGGGGAAGCGGAGCAAAAAGTGCAGGCTCAGCCGATTTGATCTTCAACATGTCCCGCTTTGCCAAAGATACTGGAACGATCGTTGTTACGTTTAATTACCGTTTGAATCTTTACGGCTTTTTAAATCTTCATTTTCTGAGCGAAAGGTTTGATCCGAACTGCGGTCTTTACGATCAGATCTTCGCCTTAAAATTTGTCAGAAATAACATTGCAGCCTTTGGCGGCGATCCGGAAAATATCACGCTTTTCGGGCAATCCGCCGGAGCGGCCTGCATCTTGGCACTCATGTCCATGCCGGATGCAGAAGGCCTCTTTCAGAAAGGAATTATCCAGTCCGCCTGTGTGGATCATTTCTTTACGGAAGAAGAAAGCCGCAGAAATACCAAAAGCTATCTGAAACGGCTGAACATTCCGGAATCAGAGCCGGAACACCTGCTTGATCTTTCTGCGGAAATCGTGACTGCACAGAATAAGGCTTATTCTGCCGCATTGCGAAGAAGCGGCGATGTCCGCTGTGCGTTCTCCCCGGTGATCGACGGAAAGACATTGCCCGAACCGCCTTCAAAAGCGGTCCTCACCCGAACTTTGCCGATCCTGATGGGTACGGTTCTACAGGAGGGTAATCTTTTTGTGAATCCGATTCCGGCAATTGCACTTCCGTTCACAAGCCTTCTGATGCACATTAAACCTAGAAAAGGAACCGGTTCTTACCGGCAGCGTATCAGTGACGGCCTCTCCGACTATGTTTATAATATTCCGATGAAAGAGATCCTGGAGCACTATCCCGGAAGATCCTGGTGTTATTCTTATCAGCATATCCGTCCGGCACACAAAGAAAACGGCATGGGTTGTTTCCATGCCTGTGAGATTCCTGTTCTTTTTGGAATTATGAATGATGCTGACGAAGGATCCGAAGCAACCGGCGTTTTCATGCGGAAGATCTGGGGCACCTTTGCCCATACTTCGGACCCGGGCTTTGAGCCTTATCTTCCGGATCATTCAATTCACGTTATTTCCTGATCTTGACCTTCCGTTTTTTCTGTTTGTCAGCTATACGTGATTTCATAACTGCCTGTTCCGTTTCCGGTAATGATAATCGTTCCCGTATCTTTTGTCATATAGATCTGCGCGCCCTCCTCTTCCAGAAGTTCCAGGACTTTTTCCTCTGCCGGATCATCTTCACTATCTGTAATGACTGCGATCTGCGGATCAATCGCCGCAATAAAGTCTTCTGAGTTTCCTGCCTTTTGTCCATGATGAGGCATCTTAACAATATCATAAGACTCCGCATGGTTTTCCAGATAGGCAGCAATTCCTTCCTTTTCCAGATCTCCGGCAAATAAATAGGAATCATCCTGATAGATCAGGGAAACGACTAAAGAGACATCATTGTCATTTCCTTCCTCTTCTTCTGTATCCGCGATATACTCCACGTCGGTTGCATAGATCGTCATATCTGCTTCTTCCATCACAAGAGATAAATCAGAAGTTACCGCCGTTGCAGGGAGGTCCAGCTCATCAATCGCCGCCATCAGTTCAGAATACTCCTCACTGCTTCCTTCATATCCCGGAAGATAGATTTCACCAATCATAAAGTTTTGCACGATCCCGGCTGCGCCGCCGACATGGTCCTTGTCATAATGAGTAATGATGAGATGATCAATGGTTGCGATTCCAAGCGACTTCAGTTCGCTGATCACATCCTGGACGGTATCCGCATAGCCGGTATCGATCAGAGTAACTTCTTCTCCTTTCCGGATCAGGATACAATCCCCCTTTCCGACATCCAGAAATGTCACTTCCAATTCTTCCGTGGCTGTTTCTATCGGATCCTCCGATCTCGCTCCGCACCCTGCGAGCATGACGCCGGTAAATATGACAACTGCAAGAATAATCATTATGATCTGCTTCATAAAAAGGTTCCTTTCTGTTTTCGTCTATATTGATTTATAACGCAAGAACCTTAAGCTTACTTAAATAAAAGGCTGTCCGTTTTTGATATGCTACCCCCAAGTAGGACA
>JAFWFQ010000070.1 GCA_017515535.1 Parasporobacterium sp.
CGTATATAGGGATATTGAAACCTCCCTGTACAGCAGGGGTCGCGATATAGGGATGGTAAACAGCCGAAAAACCCGGATAGGGGCGCTTTATATGGTATCCACAGCGGAAATCAGACAATAAAAAAAGCGCCCCAAAAGGCGCTTAAAAGATTCGGTTCTTTTTGGTCGGGTCCTCCACTTCCCCTTTTTTCTCCACCGGGTTCTTTTTGGGCGGGTCCCCCACTTCCCCTTTTTTTCTCCACCTGGTTCTTTTGGGGTCAGCTTCTGCTCTCCTCCCTTTTCTCCCACCATGGAAGCAGGAACCGGAAGATTGCGGTATGGACGACAAGGAAGATCGCACCGGTAATTACGATGACCCAGACCATCGGGCCGGAGATCGGAACGATATCGAAGACCTTGTCAAAGAAGATGCATGCGACCGCGGCGATCGCGATAACAAAGGCCAGAAGTCCGAACTTCCAGAGATTCAGCTTTCCGCTGATATTAAAGACAACGATAAAACCGGATATAAGAGCGGTAAAGGTTGCAACGGTTCCGATCTGAAGTGTATCGGCCCCCATGTTTCTTGCAATCACGGTAACGGCAATGATCGCGGCGGCAGTCATAACACCGCTCGGAACGGCCGGCGTAAAGACATTCCTCAGGAAATGCTTGCGGATCCGGTTCTTATTCGGTTCGAGCGCGAGGAAGAACGACGTGATTCCGATCGTTGTCGCCCCGATCAGCGTGACCTGGATATTCTCAAACGGATAAGCGAAAGAGACAAAAAGGAAAACGATTGCGAGGATAAAGGCATAGGTCGTTTTCGTCAGGTAAAGCGCCGCGCTACGCTGGAGGTTGTTGATCGACTTCCGTCCTTCCGCAACAACAAGCGGCAACGACGCAAAGTTCGAGTCCATAAGGACCATGTTCGCGACGTTCCTTGCAGCGTCTGAGCCGGACTGCATCGCAATCGAACAATCCGCTTCTTTCAATGCAAGAACATCATTCGCCCCGTCTCCGGTCATCGCAACGGTATGGCCGTGAGCCTTCAGCGCTTTGATAATATCAAGCTTCTGGTATGGGGTAACGCGGCCAAAGATCATATAATCATCAATGACCGCCTCGATCTCCTCATAGCTTTGGAGCTTGGAGGCATCGATCCATTTATCGTAGTCTTTCATGCCGGCTTCTGCCGCGACCATCGAAACGGTCTGCGGGGAGTCACCGGAGATGACCTTCAGGGTAACCTGCTGGTCATCAAAGTAATCGAGCGTCTGTTTCGCGTCAGAGCGGACCTTGTCTCCGAAGATCAGGAACGCAACCGGCTTAATCTCCTCAGGAAGGAACTTTCCGTCTTCTGCTTCTTCTCCGTTTTCATTGCGCGGCATCTTCTCACTTTCCGCAAGGAGGAGGACACGTTTCGCCCGCTTCATATAATTATCAAGAATAAACCGGTAATTGTCAGCCCCTTCCGAATAGACGAACTCCGGGGCGCCCATGATCGTGCAGCCCTTGCCTTCTTCATAGAGCAGGCTCCACTTCGCCTCGGATGAAAACGGCACGGTCCGGAGTTTCTTTGTTCCGGCCTCTTCCGGCTGATAGGAAACATCATAATATCTCCGGATCGCATCAATCGTTGAATTCTCATCTTCCATAAGAGAGACAAATCGTTTCAGTTTTTCTTCGGAAACCGTGGTGTCCATTTTAAGATCGACCGGAACGATCTTTTCCATGTTCATAACACCTTCTGTGATCGTTCCAGTTTTATCAAGACAAAGGACATCGACCCTTGCCAGATTCTCAACACAATAAAGATCCTGAACCAGCGTCCGATGAACAGAAAGCCGGATAACACTGACCGCAAGAACAATACTGACAAGAAGGATCAATCCTCCCGGGATCATCGCCGAAATCGCGGCAACGACTTTGACCATCGCATCCGGGAACGGCTGGGAGATCGCAAAGAAGTTTTTCCAGATCAGAAGACCGGCAACCGGGATCAGCGCGATCGCAACGATCCGGACGATCATCTTAACGGACTTCATAATGACCGACGTCGGCTTTTTATAATACTTCGCCCCTAATGTGATCTTATTGACATAGTTTTCTTCACCGACATGTTCGACTTCCGCCATAACGCTTCCCGAAATCAGAAAACTTCCGGAAAGAAGATGATCTCCGGTCTTTTTCAGGATCGGTGTACTCTCTCCCGTGATCAGACTCTCATTGACCTGGCATTCGCCTTCCAAAACCACAGCATCTGCGCAGATCTGATTTCCGCTCTTCAGCTGGGTGATCTCTCCGAGAACGATCTCCGAGACTTGTATCTCTTCCAGTTTTCCGTCTCTTAACGCATGTGCTTTCGGAGCAGAAAGAATCGAGAGCCGGTCGATCGTCTTCTTCGCCCGGATTTCCTGGGCACAGCTTAAAAGGAAATTCCAGATTACAACAAGGAAAAACAAGCCGTTCTTCCATGAGCCGACTAAAATAACACAGATCACAAGGATCACGTTTACGAGATTGAACAGCGTAAACAGGTTCCCGAAAATAATTTGTTTATAGGACTTGGTCTTGACGTTTAGATCTCCGTTGACCTGTCCGGCCGCTTTTCTTTCCGCGACCTCTTCGGAAGTCAGACCAATCTTCAGTTTTTGTTCCAGTTCTTTTTCCATTTATGATCTACCCGGAATTGCATCCGGTTCCTTTTTTGTTTTTTCGCTTTCCGATATTTCAGAAAATGGATTTCGGCAGTACCTTTCCCGGCCTTGTCTATTCGCTTCCTTAGCTCTCCGTCTTTTCGGCAAGAAGTTTAAGCCGGACAAGTTCGATCCGGTTCTGATCCACTTTTTCCGCTTTCAATGAGACGACCTCATTTTCCGCTTCGTCGCCTTCTTCCGGAAGCCGTCCTAAAATCTCGATCAAAAGACCGCCGATCGAATCGTAATCCTCGGACGAAAGCGAAGTCCCAAGCACGTCATTGATATCTTCCAGGCTGACATGTCCCTGGATCAGATATTCATTGTCCGAAACTTTTACGATCTCATCCTCTTCGTTTTCATCATACTCATCCCGGATATCTCCGACGATCTCCTCAAGGAGATCTTCCATGGTCACGATTCCCGCAATCGAGCCGTACTCATCGAGAACGACCATCAGGCTTGTCCGCTCTGCTTTCATTTCCATAAGAAGCTCGGACAAATGTTTTCCCTCGTAGGTATAGCTGACCTCACGCATAACATCTCTGACCTGGAAAGAGTCGATCTTTTCCGGATCATAAAAGACAAGATCCTTGACATTTACGATTCCGATAAAATGTTCCCCTTCTTCGTCATAGACCGGAAGCCTCGTGAAATAATCTTCTTTGAAGGCATTCATGATCTCCTGATACGTGGAATCCACACTGATTGCCGTAACGTTGATCCTTGGGACCATGACTTCGCGGACCGTTGTATCTGAAAAATCGAAGACGTTGTTGATGATCTCCTTTTCCTCGCTTGTCGTCACGCCCTCTTCATGGCTGACTTCAACGATCGAGCGGATCTCATTTTCTGTATAGGACTCCGGCTTATCAGAACGCCGGACGCCAAAGAGGCGGATGACTCCGCCCGCAAGAAAATTGATTGCCGCTGCAATCGGAGTAAAAAGGATCATCAGCGCGTATATCACCGGACTGACTTCAAGACCCATCCGTTCCGCGCGATAAGAAGCCATCGTTTTCGGAGCGATTTCACCAAAGATCAGGACCAGTAATGTAAGGATTCCTGTTCCGAGCCCGATCAGCTTTGATCCGAGAATTTTCTGAAATACGACCGTCGTAAGGGACGATGCCGTCAGGTTTACAATATTATTACAGATCAGGATCACGCTGAGCATTTTTTCCTTTTTACTCAGAACCTTTTCCAGCGTGACCGCATGTTTCACGTTCTCATCTACCAGCGTTTTCAGCCGGTGGGGAGAAATCGTTGTCAGCGCCGTCTCGGAAGATGAGAAAAACGCTGAAAGAATCAGTAATATAACGATAACTGCAATTTGAATATATAGCATAAAAAGCAATTCGCCCTATTATTTCACGACGATATTAATAATCTTTCCGGGAACGTAGATCTCTTTTACGATCGTTCCGGAAACCTTATCTCCGAGAGCCTCTTTTGCCATCGCAAGCGCCTCTTCTTTTTCAATTCCGACCGGAAGCTTCACAGTTCCGCGAACCTTGCCGTTGACCTGTACACCGATTTCGATCTCATCATCTTTGCAAAGCTCTTCATCGTAAGCCGGCCAGCCTTTGCCGGTATTAAAGACACTCTCTTCATGGCCAGAGTCAGACCAGAGTTCTTCCGCGACATGCGGTGCAAACGGTGCAAGGAGCTGGATATACGCTTCGATCGTTTCGCGGTCGATTCCGCCGGTCTTCTTCGCAATATCCTGGAGCTTGTTGTTATACTCCATGAAACCGCTGATAACGGTATTGAGGCTGAAGTTCTCCAGTCTCTTTGTAATATCGCGGATCAGCTTGTTCCGGACTTTGATCAGTTCATCGGTCGGTGCAACCTTTGCTTCCAGACTGTTTTCCGCTAACGTATAGAAGCGGCTTAAGAAACGATAAACGCCGTCAATACCTCTTTCATCCCATTCACTGTCAAGTTCCGGAGGACCGACAAAGAGTTCATACATCCGGAGGGAATCACAGCCGTAGTCCCTTACCAGGTCATCCGGAGAAACAACGTTCCCCTTTGACTTGCTCATCTTGATCCCGTTCTTTCCTGTGATCATGCCCTGGTTGAAAAGCTTGTGGAACGGCTCGTTAAAATCAAGGACTCCGATATCATTCAGGAACTTTGTATAGAACCGGGAGTACAGAAGATGAAGGACTGCGTGCTCTACTCCGCCGATATACATATCGACCGGAAGGTATTTGTCCGCCTTGTCTCGGTCTACCAGTTTTTCTTTATTATGCGGATCCACATAGCGCAGGAAATACCAGGAAGATCCTGCCCACTGCGGCATCGTATTTGTTTCTCTCTTTGCTGCTTTTCCGCAAGCCGGACAGGTCGTATTGACCCACTCGCTGATTGCCGCAAGCGGAGACTCTCCGGTTCCCGTCGGTTCATATTTTTCAACATCCGGAAGAGTCAGCGGAAGCTCTTCTTCCGGTACCGGGACGCATCCGCAGTCCGGGCAGTGAACGATCGGGATCGGCTCGCCCCAGTAACGCTGGCGGCTGAAGACCCAGTCACGGAGTTTATAATTGACCTGCTTCTTTCCGAGACCTTTCTGTTCGATCTCTTCCGGAGCCGTCTTTTTCAATTCATCTGATTTTCTTCCGTTCCAATCTCCGGAATTGATCACGATTCCCGGAAGCGTATAAGCTTCGGTCAGGGGATCCTGCTCTTTTCCGTCCGGGCTGATGACCTGGATGATCGGAAGATCAAATTTCTTCGCAAATTCAAAGTCTCTGTCGTCATGAGCCGGAACGCACATGATCGCGCCGGTTCCGTAATCTGCAAGAACATAGTCTGCAAGCCAGATCGGGACCAATTCATTGTTCAGCGGATTGACCGCATAACTTCCGGTAAAGACGCCGGTCTTTTCCTTATCCTGGAGACGGTCGACCGAAGACTTCATGGAAGTTTTATAAATATAATCCTCGACTTCCTGTTTATGTTCCGGAGTCGCAAGCTCTACTGCTCCCTCATATTCCGGAGCAAGGACCATAAAGGTCGCGCCGTAAAGGGTATCCGGTCTGGTTGTATAAACGGTGATCTTCTGATCCGAACCATCGACTGCAAATTCGATCTCCGCGCCAAAGGATTTTCCGATCCATTCTGTCTGCATCTTAACGACCTTCTCCGGCCAGTCCAAAGTCTTAAGGTCCTCTAACAGACGATCCGCATAAGCCGTGATCTTAAGCATCCACTGCTTCAGGTTCTTTTTCGTAACCTCTGCACCGCAGCGTTCGCATTTTCCGTCAACAACTTCTTCGTTCGCAAGACCTGTCTTACAGGAAGGACACCAGTTGATCGGCATCTCCTTCTCATAGGCAAGCCCGTTCTTAAACATCTGAACAAAGATCCACTGGGTCCACTTATAAAAGTCCGGATCCGTCGTATTGACTTCTCTGTCCCAATCATAGATCGCCGCGATCTGGTTGATCTGGCGTTTGATGTTCGCGATATTTTCCGCAGTTGAGACCGAAGGATGGATTCCCATCTTGATCGCATAGTTTTCTGCCGGAAGGCCGAACGCATCCCAGCCCATCGGATGGATCAGATAGTATCCCTGCATCAGCTTATATCTGCTCCAGACGTCGCTGATAACATAGCCTCTCCAGTGGCCGACATGGAGTCCGGAACCGGACGGATACGGGAACATGTCGAGACAGTAATACTTCTCTTTCTTCCCGTCATCAACATTGACCGGTTTCTCTTCCCAGATATCATGCCACTTCTTTTCGATCTCTTTGTGATTATAGGTAACCTTCATTTGTATTCACCTTTCTTACCATTCAGGTTCTTGGTTTATTCTTCTCTGTCGGAATCAGGTTTTTCCGCATCTGCTTCCTTCCTTTGTCCTAAAAACACTGCGAAATATTTTATCACAACAATTCGTGAGATTCAATGAAAACCAGCTATTTCCAAACGAAAACAGCTGGTTTTAAAATCGAACATGATATGAATTATCCGGTTTACTTCAGAAGGTTTCCTAAAATGCCGCGAACCAGTTTATTGGCCGCCGTTTTTCCGGCGCTCGTAAGGACATCCGTTGCCGCCTTCTGGAGCTTCTGTTTTTGTTTTTCTTTCTTCTTAGCCGCTTCCTTCGCCGCTTTCTCAGCTTCTTTTTCCTGCTTCAGCTGTTCTTTTGCTTCTTTGACCGCATCTTTTTTCAGCTGTTCGAGTTCTTTCTCGGTCAGTGTTGTTGTCCCTGCTGCTTCTTCTTTTGCTGCCTGAACAAGATTCGGTTCATCAGAAACTGCCTGTGCCTGCGGATCCTGAGCTGCGGCTGCCTGAGCGGCTGCTTCTCTCTGGGCTGCCTGTGCCTGAACCAGAGAAGGTCCGGAAGATACGCTTTGCTCCGGCTGGGATGCCGGTGCCTGCGGCGCTGTATATTGCGGCGCCGTATACTGTGGTGTTGTATACTGCGGTGTTGTATATTGCGGAGCCTGAGGCTCTGCGGTACTTGCATCTACCGGAGCGGTTCCCGGTGCATAGCCATGCATTCTCGGTTTTCCGCACTGCATGCAGAAATTGCCCGGATTATCTTTTTGTCCGCATCCACAGTCCCAAAGTCCTTCTGCCGGTGCCGGCTGCGGCTGGGCTGTCTGGGCCACGTTCATTGCCTGAACCTGGGCAACAGCCTGTGCCTGCTGCTGGTATGCCTGTTGCTGCGGATCATAAGCGGCCTGCTGCGGAGCGTCTGACTCTTCCTGCGGAACAAGAACACCCGCCGCCGTCTTTCCGGTCAGAAGTTCATATGCGGACTCCCTGTCATATGCAACATTATATTTGACACCCATGTCACTGGTTGCGACGGCATGGCTTAGTATCGCTTCCTCACAAGCGCCCATAAGACTTTGCGGCGGAAGGATCTTCGCCCGCTGAACCATTGTCGGCGCGCCCTTTTCATCCAGGAAGGAGATCAGCGCTTCGCCGGTCCCTAACTGGGTGATCGCTTCTTCCGTCTTAAACTCCGGATTCGTAACAAAGCTCTGGGCTGCAGCGCGTACCGCTTTCTGGTCGGCCGGGGTATAAGCTCTTAAGGCGTGCTGGATCTTGTTTCCGAGCTGTCCTAACACGCTGTTCGGAATATCGGTCGGGCTCTGGCTGATAAAGTAAACTCCAACACCCTTGGAACGGATCAGCCGGACGACCTGTTCAACTTTACTTAAAAGTTCCTTTGAATCCAGATCAAAAAGAATATGTGCTTCATCAAAGAAGAAGACGATCTTCGGTTTTTCAAGATCCCCGACTTCCGGAAGCGTCTCGTAAAGTTCCGAAAGCATCCAAAGAAGGAAAGCCGAGTAAAGATCCGGCTGCTGGAACAGCTGCTCACAGTTCAGGACGTTGATCATTCCGCGTCCGTTTTCGTCAACCCGCATCCAGTCCCTGATATCAAGCGCCGGCTCACCAAAGAACTGGTTTGCACCCTGCTCTTCCAGTTTTAAGAGGCCTCGCTGGATCGCTCCGATACTTGCCGTTGTAATATTTCCATAGGTGGTCTTATAATCTGACGCATTGTCTCCGACCGCCTGAACGACAGCGCGGAGATCTTTCAGATCCAGGATCAGAAGATTTTGATCATCCGCGATTTTGAAGATGATCGTCAGGATTCCTTCCTGAACATCGGATAGACCCATAAGACGGGAAAGAAGCATTGGTCCCATTTCCGAAACCGTCGCGCGGACCGGCGTTCCTTTTTTTCCGAAAACATCCCAGTAAGTCGTCGGATACGGCTGATAGTCCCAGCCTGCTTCCGCGAGACCAAACTTCTCGATCCGCTTCTGCATATCCTCCGTATTCAGTCCGGGAACACTCATGCCGGTAAGATCGCCCTTGATATCCGAAAGAAATACCGGGACGCCCGCATCGGAAAACGACTCCGCCATAACTTTGATCGTAATCGTTTTTCCGGTTCCCGTTGCTCCGGTCACAAGTCCGTGGCGGTTTGCCATCGGCGGAAGCAAAAACCGTTTTTCTTCATTTTTCGCCATCCAGATCTTATCTTCAAAATACATCCCGATACCTCCTGAAACTGACTGTATTTCCTCAAAAATATTGTCGATTTATCTTATCATGATTCTTTAGGACCCGCAAGAATCCCGCCTAACAGATCCACTTATTTGCATGGGTCGGCTCCGGATAGCCCCAGTCTTCCTCAACATCGGCCGCGACCATCGTAAAACCGGCCTTTTCCAAAGCACGGTTTGACCCTTTGTTATCCACCATCGCACTCGCGGTAATGATCTCGATCGGTTTTTCGGAATAGAGATAGTCCACGATCAGTTTTGTTGCTTCGACCGCGATTCCTTTTCCCCAAGCCTTTTCAAGCATCCGGCAGCCGATGCTGATCTTGTGGATCTCCGGCTTATATCCGTAAAGCTCTATGATCCCGCAAAAATCCCCTTCCAGATAGATCCCCAGGAACAGCGATTCCTCCAGGCATTCACTGTAAAGCTTTTCGATCATCTCATCGATATCCTGATACTGGTTTTCAAAAAGAAATGTCGGAAGATATTTTGCGACCGCGGGATCGTTTGCAAGTTCAAAAAGAGCGTCCCTGTCTTCCGGGCCGATCTTTTTTAAGATGATCCGTTCACCTCTCAAATATGGAATTGTCGAAAACAGTTCTTTCATCTTACAGATAATTGAGGAGTGCAAGTCCGACATAGACAACAACAAGGCTTACTAGTATTATGATCTGTTTTCCGAGGTGCCCCGTCAGGAGACTGATAAACTCACGGACGGCTGCATTCGGCCAGAAATACCATTTTGTCCGGGCGCCCATGCCGAATGCACGCATCCCTGCTCTTCTCGCGGTGATCCCGCTCCGAAATACATGATAATTCGTTGTAGAATAAGCGATCTTCCCTTCCGGATTTTTTGTCATGATCAATTGCCGGGAATACTTCATGTTTTCTTCCGTATTGGTTGACTGGTCTTCTTCCAGGATCTGCTCCTCAGGGATCCCCTGTGAGATCAGATACTGCTTCATGCAGGCGCTTTCGGAAATAACTTCGTCCGGTCCCTGCCCTCCGGATGTTATAAAGAACAGTTCCTTTCCGGTCTCTTTCTTCTGTTTCCGGTAGAATCGGACAGCCCGGTCACATCTTCCTTTCAGAAGCGGTGTCGGGGTTCCGTCCTTTCTGATCGAGCATCCCAGGAGGATCAGAAAATCTTTATTTTTTCTCGGATCATAAAGAGCCGCGATAACATCCGCAATGATCGTTCCGATGATCATACATTCAAAGTACAAATATACCGCCGCGAAGAGATTGGTCCAGATCTCATGGAACAAGATCTGTCCGGCGGAACCGGATACCAGGATGAACCGGTCCGCAAAAAAGATGACGGCTTCTCCTCCGAGCATAAGAACTGCAAGCAGGATCCCGAGGATATTGACAAATCGAAATCCTTCATGAATGATCAGCGAAACATTGGAGTTACAAAGCGCAACGGAAAAAGCAAGAACAAACGGAGATGAAATCAACATAAACTGCTTTGCCGAATCCTCCAAAGGAAGGAGAATCTGCCAGCCGGGATAGCTTCCCGGCGATTGAAAAAGATGAATGGACAGCATGATAAAAGTAATGCATATCCACGAAACAAACAAAGCGAATCCCATATAATAGATGGTATTGTAGGAATACGGGTTGTACCTCAGCTGGTGGAAAAACGTGACGAGTAATTCCGCCAGAACAGCATGAAAGAACAACGCAAGGATTACGCAGACCCATTCATCCACCAGGTCATTCTTGATATTTCTGTACACTAGCAGAAAACCCGCGAGTATAACTAAAAAAACTAAAAGGTTCCATATCGTAGGCTTTCTTCGTCGGGTCTCATATTCAAGCATTAATTATTCTGTCCTCCGTCTCATTCTGTTTTTTCATAAAGTAATCTTAGTAAGTCTCCCGTCTTCTGTCAATCAAAAGGACGCCGTTTCCGGCGCCCTTTTAAAACACAAATCAATAGATTCGGTTTTCTTGTTTTTATGCCTCTTTCAGCATCTTCTTGGCTTTTCCGAGATAGATGACATAGACAATGAAGGCAACGATATTCGTAATTGCACTCGCGATCAACAACGCGCCAGCGATCGATGCAACAACGTTGTTGTACTGGATGATCGATCCGATGATCTGAAGGATCGTGGAGACGATAAGAACAACAGAAAACGCAAGATACAATCTCATTCCGATATTAACCATCTTCTGATCACCAATCTGCTCTGCCAGTGAGGTAATTCCTCTTGTAACAAACAGCGTTGTAGTGATTCTGAGGATATTTGCGATCAAGATCGCAATATCATCGTAGAAGTTATTTCCGCCGTTAATTGCGCCGAGCGCCGTAGAAACGACTGTGAAAATGAGCACGAAAATTGCTGTAATAAAACCGGAATTGAAATTCTCATCATCTTTCCCGGCTCTTTTCAGTCCGATCAAAAGAAAGATCGTAGCAAGAATGCTTAAAACACCGGATGCAAACATAAAAACGATAACTGCAATTCCGGATCCAACCATCGCCCCCTCTGCGTTTCCTCCGCCTATTGATGCGATTGCTGCTGCGAAAGCGATGATTCCTACAATCGCCATGCCAATTGAGCAGACTCCGGAAATAATACTCAAAATAGTAGATGAAAAGATTTTTTTCACACCTGCATATGCATTTGGAAATCTCATAAATGAATCCTCCTCAGAGTAATGTTTATCAGCGTTTATTATCAATCCATCTGCCCCAGATGTCAATCAAAAGTGTTCCGGCGGATTGATTTCCTTTTTCGGGTAGAAAAGAAAACCGAGAAATGGTATGATGTCTATCGAGTTATATTCTGAAAGCGGAAAGGGTCTTTATGGAATCATTAACAACGACAGCCAATGCAAATATTGAAGAGCTGTTAGATAAAATATTAGACTATCTGAAAACGCCCAAATTCTGGATCAGCCTCGGGATCCTGATCGTTGCGGTCATCCTCTGGCAGGTCCTTCGAAGAGTCCGCAAAAACTATTTTAAAAAGAATGGGAAAGAAGCGTCGACCGCTTCTCACGTTGCATTTGATATTGCACGTTATATCTTTATTTTTGTCGTCTTGATCGTCCTGATGCAGCTGAACGGGATCAACGTAACCGCCCTTGTGACCGGGCTCGGAATCTTCTCTATTATCGTCGGTCTTGCTCTTCAGGATTTCCTGAAAGATATTATCATGGGGGCTCATATCCTCTCGGACAAATTCTTTAAGGTCGGTGATGTTATCCGCTACGGGGATGTCGAGGGCGAAGTCATTTCCTTTAATATCCGGACAACAAAGATCCAGCTTGTTTCTACTTTTGATATTATGACGATCAGTAACCGGAACCTGGATCAGATCACTGTGCTTTCCGATGTGGTCGATCTTGATATCAGTATTCCTTATAATATTGATCCGAAGAAGGTTAACGATACAATGCGAATCATCACAAAGCAGATCAAAAAGGTCGATCTTGTTACGGATGCGGTCTATAAAGGGACCTGCGCGTTTAAGGAATCTGCAGTTGCCTATAAGCTCCGCTACTGGACAAGCCCGAAGGCGACCCGTTATGAGGTCAGCCGCTCTGTCCATCGGATCGTACAGGAACAGTTGATTGCTGCCGGGATTCCGTTCGCTTATAACCATCTTAATGTGGAGTTTGTCAATCCCCAGATCCTTAAGGATCATGAGTCTCAAGAAGAGACGGAATAGCAGGAAGGACTTTGCATGAATTTACACGACTTCTATTATGACCTCCCGAAAGAATTGATTGCACAGGATCCGCTGGAAGACCGCTCGTCTTCCAGACTTCTTGTTGTGGATAAAAAGACAGGAAACTTAAAACATGATATCTTCCGGAACATCAAAGACTATTTGCGTCCCGGCGATTGTCTTGTCCTGAATGATACAAAAGTTATTCCTGCAAGACTCTTCGGAACAAGGATCGATACCGGCGCGCTTGTTGAAATCCTTCTTCTTACCCGGAAAACAGACACAGACTGGGAATGTATCGTAAAACCCGGAAAGAAATGCCGGACAGGTCATAAATTCCGGTTCGGAAATGAGACCTCCTCTGCTCTACTGGAAGGAGAGATCATTGACGTCTTAGAAGACGGAAACCGGATCATCCGTTTTACCTATGACGGAATTTTTGAAGAGATCCTGGATGCGCTGGGTCAGATGCCCCTTCCGCCTTATATTACGCACCAGTTAAAAGATAAGAACCGCTACCAGACGGTTTACGCGGAACATGACGGGAGCGCGGCCGCTCCGACTGCAGGGCTCCACTTTACAAAAGAACTTCTGAAAGTGATTGAAGATTCCGGAATCGCAATCGCACGGGTCACGCTGCATGTCGGGCTTGGAACCTTCCGCCCGGTCAAGGAAGAAAATATCTTAGACCACAAAATGCATTCCGAGTATTATACCGTTACCAGAGAAGCTGCTGATCTGATCAACCGGACAAAGGCGTCCGGCGGACGTATCATCTGTGTCGGCACAACTTCGACAAGGACTCTCGAGTCCGCCTCCTCCGAAGACGGAACCCTTTCCGCATCTTCCGGATGGACGGATATCTTTATTTATCCCGGATACAGGTTTAAGATCACGGACTGCCTGATCACCAACTTCCATCTTCCGGAATCAACGCTGGTCATGCTTGTCAGTGCCTTCTCATCCAGAGAGATCATTCTGAACGCTTATCAGGAAGCGATCAGGGAACGCTACCGCTTCTTCTCATTCGGAGACGCAATGTTCCTGACCGATCTGTAGATTCCGAACCACGGTCCAGGATCGGGGTCCGCCGGTTGTTAGAGTATGAATGCTTAAGAATGATTTATGATGATTAAGATCAGAACAGCGCCTTTGTCTTCTCGAGCTCTTTCGCATCGATTGTTTTCTTTTCGGCAATTCCTTTTGCGATATCGATATCTTTGAGTATTCCGTTCTTGACAACGATCAGTCTTCCGCTCTTCCCTTTGCTCAGGCATTCAATTGCCTTCATTCCCATCAAGGATGCCATGATCCGGTCTCTGACCGTCGGACTTCCGCCCCTCTGGAGATAACCCAAAACGGTCGGTCTTGTTTCGATCCCGGTAAAGTCTTCGATTTTTTTCGAAAGGTCGATCGCACTTCCTGCGCCTTCCGCTACAACAACGATATAGTGGCGCTTTCCGATATTCCGTCCCTCCAGGATCACTTTGTAAACATCTTTATCCAGATCATATTTTACTTCCGGAATCAGGATGACTTCCGCGCCGCAGGATACGCCGACGCCAAACGCGATATGGCCGGCGTTCCGTCCCATAACTTCAATAACGCTGCAGCGCTCATGGGAAGAGGAGGTGTCGCGGATCTTGTCGATTGCCTCCAGCGCCGTATTCATTGCCGTATCGAATCCGATACTGTATTCACTGCTTGCGACATCATTATCGATCGTTGCAGGAATCCCGATCACAGGGACTCCGAGTTCAGAAAGCGCTAAGGCACCGCGGAAGGACCCGTCTCCGCCAACCACGACAAGTGCGTCAAGCCCGTAGGCATTCATCATTTCCTTTGCCTTTTTCTGGCCGGCCTTTTCCATAAACTCTTTCGAGCGCGCAGTCATAAGAAGCGTTCCGCCTATATGGAGGATCTCCGCAACATCGCGTGTCCCAAGCGGAGAGATCTCGCCGTCAAGAAGGCCTTTATACCCGCGATAGATGCCGTACATTTCAAAGCCTGCATGGATTCCGGAACGGACAAGGCTTCGCACAGCCGCATTCATTCCCGGCGCATCTCCACCGCTTGTCAGGATTCCGATCCGTTTGATTTTGTTCTCTGCCATCGCACTTTCCTTCTTCTTTCTCCGATTCCA
>JAFWFQ010000071.1 GCA_017515535.1 Parasporobacterium sp.
ATGATCGGATTAACATCCTTATCTTCCAAAGTCCTGTCTGCAGAACGGAAAGTCAGGCTGTACGCTAAAGATTTCAGTCCACTGCCGATCCTGTCGCCTTCGTAAATATCGAAAAGCTGATAACTTTCAATTAATCTGCCGCCGCATTTAGAAATAACCTCTTCGATTTCGTCTGCGTGAACACTCTTTTTCATGATCATGGAAAGATCGCGTGTTACTGCCGGATACTTTGGAATTGGTTTGAATTTCTTTTCGAAACCAGTCATGTCCAGAATGGCTTCCAAATTCAGCTGCGCGACAAATGTATCGGTACCGATTCCATATGTTTTCGCAACCAGCGGATGGAGCTGTCCGAGACAGGCAATCTTCTCTCTTCCGCCTTTTATGGTTACGAGCGCCTGACGTCCGGGATGAAGAAACGGAATCCCGTGATCCGGTTCATATTTGCGCGGGACCTTAACTCCAAGGTCTTTCAGAACCTGTTCTAAAGCTCCCTTCAGATCGAAGAAATCTCCGTCACCATAGAACCCGAAGCAAAGAGTCATACGTTCTTCCGGAAGTTCTGTCAAAGGAAGCGTTTTTGGAATATAAACATTCCCAAGTTCAAAAAGGGACGCCGTTTTATTTCTGCGGTTATAGTTTGTTGAAAGACTTGAAAGGAGCCCGTTGAAAAGCGAAGTGCGCATAATGCTGTAGTCTTCACCTAATGGATTCGAAATCTTAATAGCCTGACGAAGAACGTCGTCTTCCGGAAACCTCAGCTTGTCAAAGACTTTCGGACTTTCAAAGGAATATGTCATGGACTCAGAATATCCATAAGCTTTCAGCGTCTCGCGTGTCCTGTTTGCTATAATGAAACTATAAGTAAGACCTCCCTGGGTCTCGACTGAAGTCGGAAGCGTTGAAGGGATGTTTGCATAGCCAAAGAACCTGGCAACCTCTTCCGCAATATCAGCTTCTCTCAAAAGATCCTGCCGGAAGGTCGGAACTGTCAGCATTCCCGTTTTTTCATCATATTCAATTTCCAGCGGTGGGAAATAAGAGAGCTGGGTTTCTTTATCAATATCAGTCCCCAGGAACGCATTAATTGCATCCGCATCGAAGGGGATCTTCTTCGGTTCAACCGGTTCAGGATAGATGTCGATCATACCTCCTACAACATCACCGGCGTCTAGTTCTTCAATCAGCTGGCAGGCTCTTAAAATAGCCGGAACGGTATTGTTCGGGTCGAGTCCCTTTTCGAATTTACCGGAAGCATCTGTCCGAAGCCCAAGGCGCTTTGCCGCAAGACGGTTGTTCGTTCCATCAAAGCAGGCACTTTCAAAAACCAGAGTCTTAACGTCATCTGTGATCTTAGAATCTTCTCCGCCCATGATTCCGGCAAGACCGATCGGCTTTTCCGCATCGCAGATCAATAAGATCTCACTGTCCAGGGTCCTTTCCTGTCCATCGAGTGTGACAAACTTTTCTCCGTCATTCGCCCGTTTTACGACGATCTTATGACCGGCAATCGTGTCATAATCGAAGGCATGCATTGGCTGTCCGTATTCTTCCATAACATAGTTTGTGATATCAACAACATTATTGATCGGACGGATCCCGTTGCTGGCAAGGCGCTGCTGCAGCCATCTCGGAGACGGTGCAAGACGAATATTCTTAACGACCATGGCTGTATACCTTGGACAAAGATCCGCATCTTTCACTTCCACTTCCAGATAGTCCTTAACATCTCCGTC
>JAFWFQ010000072.1 GCA_017515535.1 Parasporobacterium sp.
CCCTATATCGCGACCCCTGCTGTACAGGGAGGTTTCAATATCCCTATATACGAGGTGTCGCCGTACAGGGATGTTTTTCCGGGTTTTTGGCTGTTTACCATCCCTATATCGCGACCCCTGCTGTACAGGGATGTTTCAATATCCCTATATACGGGGTATCGCTGTACAGGGAGGTTTTTCCGGGTTTTTTGGCTGTTTACCATCCCTATATCGCGACCCCTGCTGTACAGGGAGGTTTCAATATCCCTATATACGAGGTGTCGCCATACAGGGATGTTTTTCCGGATTTTTTGGCTGTTTACCATCCCTATATCGCGACCCCTGCTGTACAGGGAGGTTTAAATATCCCTGTTTTTGAGGTATCGCCATACAGGGATGTTTTTTCGGATTTTTTGGCTGTTTACCATCCCTATATCGCGACCCCTTCCGTACAGGGAGGTTTAAATATCCCTGTTTTTGAGGTGTCGCCATACAGGGATGTTTTTCCGGCATTTCCTGCCGTCTAAGACAAAAATCCCTCCCGGCTTGTGACAAAGAAAAGGGGCAGGGATCTGCCGCCGAAATGATCTGCTGGCAGCAAAGAAAAGGGCGGGAATCCGCCGCCGGCGATATACAGATTTTTTTCAAAAAACTTGCAAAAACAGTTGCTTTTTGCTATATAAAGGAGTAAAATCACAGTCAAAGTGGTACAAAGTGGTGCTTAAGGGAGCGAAGTGGTAAATGCTCAGAGCCATCAACCAACTTGATTTTATGTGATTTGCTCAAGAGTAAAGGGCACGGAGCTCCTTAAGTTAGGTACTATGCGCAATAGTGCGCTTTAGTATAGAAAAGACAAAGTGTCGCTGGGAGGTAACAGGTGAGCAGAATGTTTATGGGTGAATACAACCACACCATAGACGCCAAAGGCAGAATCATTGTTCCTGCTAAATTCAGGACTCTGCTTGGTGAGCACTTCGTTGTTACGAAGGGGTTAGATGGCTGCTTGTGGGTTTTTCCTTCTGATGAGTGGGACTTGTTCTACGAAAAACTCCGCAGCCTGCCTGTTGCCAGAAAAGAAGCCCGTGAATTTGTAAGACACTTTATGGCATACGCATCGGATGCCGAAATTGACAAACAGGGAAGAATCCTTCTTCCGCAGAATCTGAGAGACTGTGCAAACCTCGAGAAAGACGTCGTTCTGATCGGAACCGGACCGAGAATCGAGATCTGGGACAAGAAAGCCTGGGACGATGGTTTTAACGAAGACAATGCAGATGAGATCGCAGAGCGAATGGGAGAATGGGGATTTGATATTTAAACATGAATCCGTCCTTCCGGAAGAGACGATCGAATACCTGAACATTAAACCCGATGGTATTTACGTTGACGGAACACTTGGCGGAGCAGGTCATTCCTTTCGGATACTGGAAAAGCTTTCGACCGGGAAACTGATCGGGATCGACCAGGACGCTGACGCGATCGCCGAAGCAAAAAGGAGACTGAGTCCCTTCGGCGAAAAAGTTATCTTCGTAAAAGATAATTTCGTAAATATCAGCGGGATACTGAAACAACTGAACATCGAAAAAGTAGACGGCATACTTCTTGACATTGGCGTGTCGTCATATCAAATAGACAATCCCGACAGAGGTTTTTCATACAAAGAGGATGCCCCCCTGGACATGAGGATGGACAGGGATCGGTTAGTGTCAGCAAAAGAAGTAGTCAATACTTACAGCAAGGAAGATCTTACCAGGATCCTCCGGGAATACGGCGAAGAGAACTTCGCAGCAAATATTGCAAAGCACATTGTAAACGAAAGAGAGAAGAAGGAGATCGAAACGACCGGCGAGCTTTTAGATATCGTCGAGGCGGCGATTCCGGCGAAGGTCAGGAAAGGCAAGAAAGGATTTGCCAAAAAGACGTTCCAGGCGATCCGGATCGAGGTCAATTCAGAATTGGATGTACTGACCGATTCCATTGACACGATGATCGATCTTCTGAATCCGGGAGGAAGGTTATGCATTATAACGTTCCATTCCCTCGAAGACCGGATCGTAAAAAACGCGTTCCGTCGAAATCAAGAACCATGCACGTGCCCTCGGGATTTTCCGATATGCGTTTGTGGGAAAATTTCGAAGGGCCACGTGCTAACGAAGAGGCCCGTCATTCCTTCCGAGAAGGAATGTTCAAGTAATAAAAGAGCAACGAGTGCAAAGCTGAGAGTGTTTGAAAAGGCAGAAGGATGAGAAATACGAAACAGACTGATCAACTGAATAGTGTGGAAAGGATTTTTGCCGAAGGGAATACTGTCCGTAAGGTAAAAGTTTACGAGACAGTCCGGATGACACGGCCAAGACGGCCACTGCAAAAAACGGAGAGACAAAAACAGGTTATCAGGAAAGTCGACAGGCAGAAGAGAGCAATCAGACTATCTTGCATCGGATTTTCTGTAGCTGTTTTGGTCGCTTTGTGCGTTGTGATGCTCACCATGATCGTTAAGAACAGTGATCTGAACACAGAGATCTCAACCCTCGAGACCGAATGGGAAGAGCTGAGATCCCAAAACGACTCCAAAGAGTACGACATGAACTCCAGCGTGGACCTGAACTACATCGTCCAGGTCGCGACTTCGGAGCTGGGAATGGTCCGCAGCAGTGCGGGGCAGATATACACCTACGATTCTTCAGACTCTGAATATATTAAACAATTGGCGGAAATACCAACGGAGTAACGTTGGTGTTTCTTCGTCATACGAAAAAAGATATCGGATGAATATAGATGAGAAAGCGGAACAGAAAGCACGTTTCAGAACGAAAGATAATGAGCAGCCGGTTTGGGATCGTTACGATCGTTTTTTTTGTTTTACTCGCTTTAATCGGCGTCCGTCTTATCTGGATCATCGCTTTTGACGGGTCAAAATACTCGAAAGCAGTACTGGCCCAGTCGGAAACATCCAGCAATTCTTTAACTTCCAAACGCGGGGATATTATTGACCGGAACAATGTTCAGCTTGCAACAAGCACAAAGGTCTATAACCTGATCCTCGATCCGCGTGTCATCCTGACAAACGAAGAGCGTTATCTTGAGCCGACCGTTACTGCAGTCGAGCAGTGCTTCGGGATCGCGGCGGATGAACTCCGGGCAAAGATCGCGGAAAATCCAAACAGCAGTTACATCACTCTTACCAAAGGCCTGACCTATGCTGAGGTTGAAGGCTTTCTTGGCATGAAAGAAAAAGATACAAAAATTAACGGTGTATGGCTGGAAGAAAGTTACAAAAGGAATTATACTTATGGAACTTTGGCTTCGTCAGTCATCGGATTTACAGAGGGCGGGAACGGTGCCTACGGACTCGAGTACATGTACAATGATGAGCTTACCGGGGACGACGGAATGGAGTATTCCTATGTAAACAGCAACAACGTTCTTGAAACCGTCCGGAAAGACGCGGAAGACGGAAATACGATCAAGACGACCCTGGACTATAATATCCAGGCTATCGTCGAGAAACATATTGCGGCTTTTCAGGAAGGGATTTCTCCGCTGACGGTCTCCTGTATCATTCAGGACCCGAATACCGGCGAGATCCTTGCAATGGCAGACAGCAAGAACTTTGACCCGAACAATCCGAGGGATCTCAGCTTCAGTTACTCTCCGGAGCAGATCGCGGCGATGTCGGATCAGGATACAACAAATGCACTGAGTGAGATCTGGAAGAATTTCTGCGTTACCCAGAGTTATGAGCCGGGATCGACATTTAAACCGTTTACCCTTGCAACAGCCCTGGAAGAGAACCGGGTCTCCAAGAGCGATACCTTCCACTGCGACGGCCACCAGGTCTTCTTCGAGGGGAGCCCCTGGGAGCGGACGATCTGGTGCTATGAAAGAAGCGGTCATGGCGACATGGACCTGATGGGAACGATCTCAAACTCCTGCAACGTTTCTCTTGCGGCGATCGCGGGAAGAGTCGGAGTTGATCTGTTCTGCAAATACCAGAGGAAATTCGGCTTTGGCCAATATACGGATATTGATCTTCCGAACGAAATGAGCTGCGAAGGTCTTTTGTACAATGAAAGCAATATGACAGATCTTGACCTTGCATGTAACGGATTCGGTCAGAACTTTAACCTGACAATGATCCAAATGAGCACGGCCTTCTGTTCCCTGGTCAACGGCGGATATCTTTACCGTCCATATACGGTAAAAGGAATCTATAATTCGGACGGGGAGCTTCTGAAATCCTTTGACAGGGTGTTGGTTGCCCAGACGGTTTCACCGCAGACTTGTGATTATCTGAAAGACTGTATGCGTCTCGTTGTAACCGAAGGTTCCGGTGTCCTTGCGGATGTACCGGGATATAAGATTGCCGGAAAGACAGGTACGGCGCAGAAGGGCGATAAAACAGAAGATGTTTATCTGATCTCTTTTATCGGTTTTGCACCATTTGATAACCCACAAGTCGTATGTTATGTTACAATGGATGAACCGGTGATCGGTGACCAGAGTGGTTATGCGGCAAAATGTTTCAGCATGATCATGACAGAAGTTTTATCCTACATGAATATAACACCGGACAATCTCCAGTAAAAGATTGTCTGATGATAATAGAACGGGGAATGTGATGAACTGGCTTACTTTAATTGCGCTTGGAATCGGATTTGTTGTCGGGGTGATTTTGATCCCTGTTTTTATTCCTGTACTGAAAAAATTGAAATTCGGCCAGCAGGTCCGGGAAGAAGGACCGGAGGCCCATTTGAAAAAGAGCGGGATCCCGACGATGGGCGGAATCTGTATCCTGATCGCGATGCTGATCGGGACGGCAGTTTTTATTCCGGCTTCTAAGGAAGCGCTCCCGGTCATGATCTTTACATTCCTGTTCAGCCTGATCGGATTTCTTGACGATTATCTTAAGATTAAGAAAAAACAGAGCGAAGGACTTAAGGCGTGGCAGAAATTCCTTCTCCAGATCATTTTTACGGTTGCTCTGATCCTTTACTGTTCGCTTATGCTTGGACACGGAATGGCCACGATCGTCCCGTTCCTCGGAGAGCGGAACCTGAACGGTTTCTGGTACGTGATCATGTTTTTCGCGATCATGGGCTGTGTCAACGGTGCGAATTTTACAGACGGACTCGACGGACTCGCAAGTTCTGTCACGATCGTGATCGCGCTGTTTTTTACCGTAACTTCCGTTCTTTTCTTCGGCAGAAAAGCTCCGGATCCGGCAAGCCTTGCAATGATCGGCGCGCTTGCTGCCTTTCTTATCTTTAATCATTATCCTGCAAAGATCTTTATGGGAGATACCGGATCACTTGCGCTCGGCGCCTTTGTCGCCTGCGAGGCAATGGTCTTTAAGATCCCGATCTTCCTGATCTTTATTGCGTTTATCTATCTTCTGGAGATCATCTCCGTAATTCTCCAGGTCGGATATTTTAAATTGACCCACGGAAAACGGATATTCCGGATGGCACCGATCCATCACCATTTTGAGCTTGGCGGAATGAGTGAGGTACGAGTCGTGATCGCGTTTACGATCGTAACCGTTGCCGGATGTCTTGTCGGTATTGCCGGACTTCTGATCCATCCGTAACAAATCGAAAAGAAAAGAGAAAAAAGATGAATCTTAACGGAAAAACAATCTTGATCTATGGAATGGGAATCAGCGGGAAAGGGGTCGCGGCCTTATTGAAAAACCACGATGCCTCGCTGGTCTTATTTGATTCGAATGAAGAAATCGATAAAGAAGCACTTCTGAAAGAGCTTGATCTTTCGGGAAAGGCAAAGGTCGAAACCGGGAAAATGACGAAAGAGATGCTGAAAGGCGTTGATATTCTTGCCCTGAGCCCTGGCGTTTCGATCAATGCGCCGGATATCGTTCTTGCAAGAGAGGAGGGCGTCATAGTCCTCGGTGAGGTCGAAATTGCTTTTGAGATTGCAAAAGGCCGCATGGCCGCGATTACCGGAACAAACGGAAAAACAACAACAACGGCGCTGACCGGCGAGATCATGAAAGCCGCGTATCCGGAAGTCTTTGTTGTCGGCAATATCGGAAAAAGCTTCGCTTCGGTCGCGGATGAGACAACCGATAACAGCGTGATCGTTGCAGAGATCTCAAGTTTCCAGCTTGAGTCGATCCTGGAATTCCATCCGGAGGTTACCGCGGTATTAAACCTGACTCCGGACCATCTTGACCGCCACGGAACATTCGAAAACTATGCGGCTGTCAAGATGCAGATCGCGAAAAACCAGACCCCGGATGAGATCTGCGTGATCAATTATGATGATAAATATTTGAGAGAACTTTCCAAGGCGCTTGTTCCGAAGGTCCTGTATTTTTCCAGAAAAGAGACGCTTGAAGAGGGGATCTTCTTAGACGGGGATATGATCACTTACAAGGATTCCGAAGGACTCCATCCGATCATCCGGAAAGATGATATGAATCTTCTCGGCGGTCATAATATCGAAAACGTAATGGCAGCCTGCGCGGTTTCGATCGCGATGGGCGTTTCGATCCCGGTCATAGCAGAAACTGTCCGGAATTTCCAGGCAGTCGAGCACCGGATCGAATTTGTATGTAAAAAGAAAGGCGTTTCCTATTACAATGACTCTAAGGGAACGAACACCGATGCAGCAGAGAAAGCGGTTTCCGCAATGGTATCGCCGACAGTCCTGATCGCCGGAGGATACGACAAAGGGGCTGACTTTACCGATTGGATCAAAGGTTTTAACGGAATCATCAAGGACATGGTCCTGATCGGACAGACGGCGGAGAAGATCAAGGAAACGGCTCTCAAGGTCGGATTTACGAATCTCCATATGTGTGAGGACCTGAAAGAGGCGGTCGCGCTTTCGGCAGAGCTTGCAAACGAAGGCGACGCGGTTCTTTTATCTCCGGCCTGCGCAAGCTGGGGACAGTTTAAAAATTACGAACAAAGAGGCACCCTGTTTAAGGAATATGTCAGGGAACTGGAAGATTGAGCGGCAAGAAGAAACTATCTATAAAATCAATCCGGAAGCATATGAACAGCGGGATCGACTGGATGTTGGTCCTGTGTGTTGTTGTACTCCTTGTTTTCGGCTTGATCATGCTCTACAGCGCAAGTTCCTATAACTCCCAGATAAAATTCGGAACCTCCTCCTGGTATGTAAGACGTCAGCTGATCGCTACCATTATCGGGATCGGTGTCATGATCGGGGTCTCCTTTGTCCCCGTCCGCTTCTGGCAAAAAGCAGCGATTCCGATCTATATCGTTGCTGTGATCGCGATGCTCCTGGTCCTTACACCGATCGGCGAGGAATACCTTGGCGCGAGAAGATGGCTGAATCTGAAGATCATCTCAGTCCAGCCGTCGGAGATTCTAAAGATCGCCATGGTCTGCGCGATGGCTTATTTTATTACGCGGTTCATTAAATTCCTGGGCGACTGGAGGATCTATACGATTGGATTCGGAATCTGCATGATCGGCTGTATCCTGACCTTGTTTATTACGGATGACCTCGGAACAACGATCATTATCTTTGCCATGGGCTTTATCATGCTTCTTGTTTCGAGCACAAAGATCCGATATCTATTGATTACAGCGGTGGCGGCCCTCGTGGCGGTCGTAGGCGTCATTTTATTAAAGCCGAACAAAATGGTCCGTGTCCAGTCCTGGCTCCATCTGGAACAGTACTCGGATGATATCGGATACCAGATCACGCAGGCGCTTTACGCAATCGGGTCCGGCGGTGTTTTCGGAAAAGGTCTCGGGAAGAGTACCCAGAAAATGGGATTTGTTCCGGAGTCGGAAAACGATATGATCTTTTCCATTATCTGCGAAGAGCTTGGAATCATCGGTGGTATTATCCTGATCGTCCTGATCGTCTTCCTGATCTGGAGGATGAAAAAGATCTACGACCGGACGACGGATCTTTTCGGACGTCTGATCATTGTCGGCGTCGCTTCCCATATTGCGATCCAGACGTTTGTCAATATTGCGGTCGTGACCAACCTCCTTCCGAATACCGGAGTCCCGCTTCCGTTTATGAGTTACGGAGGAACAGCGGTCGTATTCCTTCTGGTCGAGATCGGAATGGTTCTTGCGGTCGGAAGGACAAAGCCGGAAGACCCGGAGAAGAAGCGCAGTGATTACTACCAGAGAGATAAAGAAAGAGGCGTAATTTACTTTCAATGAAAAAAGGAGTTATTATCGCGATCTCCGCTGCGGCAGTCCTTGTTATTGCCGCCTGCGTCCTGTTTCTGACCGGAGTTTTGAAATTGCCGTTTCAGAAAAAGGAGGCAGCGAAGGAGACACCATATATGTATGTGGAGTATATGGATACCTGCATGCTGATCGATAAAGCCGGAAACGTTATCGGAAGTACGCAGGAGCCTCCGACAGATATCCCGAAGATCAACGGGATCTCTTTTTCTACGATCATTATCGGGGAACCCCTAGTCGCATCAAACGAGGATGCTTATGCTTATGCGAAAAAAATCGTGGATTCCCTGAATAAAAATGCACTCTTTATGAACGAAGTCTATGTTTCTTCAGATCTTGAAGCGACCATGTATATCAACAGCGTCCGTATCCTTCTTGGAAGCGATAATAAAACAGAGGATAAGATCCATGACCTCAGGGATTTTTATGAGGACGTCAAGGATCTTAGCGGAACACTCGATATGCAGGAGCTCAGCCACAATAATTCGGGATATTCATTAAAACCGAATTGATTTTCTTTGAAAAAATCTCTGTTCTTTTAAAGTTAAAGTTGAAATTTCTTAAGAATAAGGATATTATATACTGAGTTAATTAGATTGAGAGGAATATTCTTATGGCAGAATTTGATTATGGTGAAACCGTAAGGGGCGCCCGCATCGTTGTAGTTGGTGTTGGTGGCGCTGGTAATAATGCTGTTAACAGAATGCTTGATGGCGGTGTTCAGCTGGTCGAGTTTATTGGCGTGAATACAGATAAACAGGCCCTGACGTTATGTAAGGCTCCGGTAACGATCCAGATCGGTGAGAAGATCACGAAAGGTCTTGGCGCCGGTGCTCAGCCTGAAGTTGGCCAGAAGGCAGCAGAAGAAAGTATCGAAATGATCCAGAAAGCCCTTGCAGGCGCGGACATGGTTTTCCTGACCTGTGGTATGGGCGGCGGAACCGGAACTGGTGCGACTCCTGTTATCGCAAAGGTCGCAAAGGATATGGATATCCTTACGGTCGGTATCGTTACAAAGCCGTTCAAGTTTGAGAACAAGGCTCGTATGAATAATGCGATCCTCGGTATCGAGCGGTTAAAAGAAGTGGTAGATACCCTGATCGTTATTCCGAATGATAAACTTCTTGAGATCGTTGACAGAAGAACGTCGATTACCGACGCGTTCAAGACTGCAGATGGTGTTCTCCAGCAGGCAGTCAGCGGTATTACCGATCTGATCAATATCCCGGCACTGATCAACTTAGACTTCGCGGATGTCCGCACAGTTATGCAGGATAAAGGCGTTGCTCATATCGGTATCGGTACCGGAACCGGTGATGACAAGGCAGAAGATGCAGTCAAGTACGCAGTTTCCTCACCGCTGCTTGAGACAACGATCCGTGGTGCATCCCATGTTATCGTTAATATCTCCGGTGATATCTCTCTTATTGAAGCAAACGATGCTGCTTCCTATGTTCAGGATCTTGCAGGCGATGGCGCGAACATCATCTTTGGTGCGCGCTACGAAGAAGAGCCGGCAGATACCTGCACGATCACCGTTATTGCTACGGGAATCAATGACAGCACGATCCGCATGGTCCCGCCGAGCAAGAATGCACGTCAGCCGCAGCAGCAGGCAGCAAAACCGGCAGCTCAGGCTCCGGCACAGGCTCCGGCAGCAGAAGCTCAGGCTCCGGCTCAGGCTCCGGCAGCTCAGGCTCCGGCTCAGCCGCAGCAGCCGGCAGGAACCGCACAGCCTCGTCAGGCAGCAAAACCGGGTCTTACCTTTAATGTTCCGAGACAGCCAAAGCAGACCGTTCCGGAGCAGGACATCAGAATCCCGGATTTCCTGAAGAAAAAATAAAAAGAACTGAATTGTACTTTTGCGGACCGGCTTGAGGCCGGTCCGTTTTTTTTAGAGGATGGATCCAGGGCGGGAAAGGTTCGCCCAAAGCCTTCTAAAGTCCCTGCCTGCCGCGCCGGTTTTTCATTAGATGTTCACAAAAAAGTTCAATTTTATTCTTGCAAATTGCAGGGGAGTGGGGTATTATGATAACAAGATTTAGCACTCAAATAAAACGAGTGCTAACAAAATCAAAGGAGGACATAAAAAATGAAGTTAGTTCCGTTAGGAGACAGAGTCGTTCTTAAACAGTTACAGGCTGAAGAAACAACCGCTTCCGGTATCGTTCTGCCGGGACAGGCACAGGAAAAACCGCAGCAGGCAGTTGTTGTCGCAGTAGGACCTGGAACCGAAGACGTAAAAATGACCGTAAAAGTTGATGACGTAGTTATCTATTCAAAATACGCAGGAACAGACGTAAAGCTGGATGACGATGAGTTTGTTATTGTTCGTCATGAAGATATCCTTGCGATTGTTAAATAATTCAGGAGGCAATAAAAATGGCAAAAGAAATCAAAAACGGCGCTGAAGCGAGAGAGGCTCTCGGAAGAGGCGTTGATCAGTTAGCAAACACAGTAAAAGTTACTTTAGGACCGAAAGGAAGAAACGTTGTTCTTTCTAAACCGTATGGCGGTCCGTTGATCACAAACGATGGTGTTACGATCGCAAAAGAGATCGAATTCGAAGATCAGTTCGAGAACATGGGCGCACAGCTCGTTCGCGAAGTTGCTACTAAGACAAATGATGTTGCCGGTGACGGAACGACGACAGCTACCGTTCTTGCACAGGCAATGATCGATGAAGGCGAGAAGAACCTTGCAGCAGGCGCAAACCCGATCATCCTTCGTAAGGGTATGAGCGCAGCCTGCGACGCAGCAGTTGCAGCTCTTGTAAAGATGAGCAGCAAAGTAAAAGGAAAAGAGCAGATCGCTCGTGTTGCTGCAATCTCCGCAGGCGATGACAGTGTTGGCGAAATGGTTGCAGACGCAATGGAAAAAGTAACCAACGACGGTGTCATTACAATTGAAGAGTCCAAGACCATGCAGACAGAGCTTGATCTTGTCGAAGGTATGCAGTTTGACCGCGGATATATCTCCGCTTATATGTGCACAGACCTTGAGAAGATGGAAGCAAATCTGGATGATGCATATATCCTGATCACAGACAAGAAGATCTCTGTTATTCAGGAGATCCTTCCGCTTCTGGAAGAGATCGTTAAGACCGGCGCGAAACTGCTTATTATTGCAGAAGATATCGAAGGCGAAGCTCTTACCACATTAATCGTCAACAAACTTCG
>JAFWFQ010000073.1 GCA_017515535.1 Parasporobacterium sp.
AAAATCTGTCTTTATCGCCACGGTCAGAGAAGTCCATACAGAGGCGGAAGCTCTTGCTTTTCTTGAGGAGATGCGCAAGCAGTATTGGGACGCAAAACATAACTGCTATGCCTATGTGCTCGGGGAAAACGACGAGATCCGACGCTTTTCCGACGATAAGGAGCCCCAGGGCACAGCCGGAAAGCCGATCCTTGAAGCAATCACAGGCGGCGGATTCCGAAATACCGCAGTCGTCGTGACCCGTTATTTCGGCGGCGTCCTTTTGGGGACCGGCGGCCTCGTCCGTGCCTATAGTCAGGCAGCCTCCGCAGGTCTTACTGAATCAGAGCATTATCCGGTCGCTTCCGGAAATACGATCCGGATCGGATGCAGCTATTCCGACCTCGGGAAGATCCAGTATCTGATCGGAAGTCTTGAGATCCCGCTTTTAGAGAGCGAATATACCGAAAACGTCACCATGATCATTGCCGCAGAGACTGAACTGGTCCCGCAATATATCAAAAAAATAACAGAAGCCACCAACGGGGCAGCTTCTGTTGAAATATTAGATTCGGTTTCGTTTCTCCGGGACGGTTCCTCCGCCCGGCTATACTCTTTTTAGTTAATCAGCCATCTTTTCGATCTGGGCAAGAACTTTTTCCATCTGTGCCTGATATTTCGCCTGTTTTTCACGTTCCGCAGCAATTTTTGCCTCCGGAGCTTTATTGACGAAGTTCGGATTGTTCAGCATTCCGGCGGAACGTTTCAGCTCGCCTTCGAGACGCTTTTTCTCATTCTCAAGACGGGCAAGTTCCTTCTCTTTATCCACAAGCTCTTCGAGCGGGATATAAACAGCCGCTTCCGCAAGATGGACACTGACTGCATCCTCGCCGATCCCAGCATGGTCTTTCTGGACATGGACTTCAGAAGCCTTACCGAGGGAAGCAAAGAAAAGCTCTCCCTTTTCAAAGATCTCCCGGATCTCATCCTTATCGCTCACAACATAGACCGGTACCTTCCTGCTCGGCGGAACATTCATATCCGAACGGACGGTACGGATCCCGCGAACCGCTTCTTTCATCAACTCGATGGATTCTTCACAGTCAGCAAAGCTCATTTCCTCCGAGTATTCCGGCCAAGCGGCAATCATAACAGACTCTTCCGGTGCCTCAAACTCCACAAACGGACGAAGGGTCGTATAAATCTCTTCTGTTACAAACGGCATATACGGATGGAGAAGCTTCAATGAGATCATAAGGACCTTCTGGAGTGTATAGAGAGCTGCTTCCTTAGACTCATCCGCGGCATATAGTCTCGGTTTTACCATCTCGATATACCAGTCGCAGAATTCTTCCCAGATAAACTCATATAACTTATCCGCCGCGATTCCGATCTCATATTTATCGAGATTGTCGGTAACTTCCTTTGCAAGGCGGTTTGCCTTGGAAAGGATCCATTTATCCTCATCCTGGAGTTTTTCGACCGGACACGGACCTGCAAGTCCTTCCTCCGGCATATTCATCATGATAAACCGGGACGCATTCCAGATCTTGTTCGCAAAGTTCCTGCTCGCTGCAACGCGCTCATAATAGAACCTCATATCGTTGCCCGGAGAGTTTCCGGTCGCAAGCGTAAACCGAAGCGCATCCGCGCCGTACTGATCGATCACTTCAAGCGGATCGATTCCGTTTCCGAGGGACTTGCTCATCTTTCTTCCCTTGTCATCACGGACCAGTCCGGTAAACAGAACAGAATCAAACGGTCTCTCTCCCATCTGTTCATATCCGGAAAAGATCATACGGATGACCCAGAAAAAGATGATGTCATATCCTGTGATCAGAAGATTCGTCGGATAGAAGTATTCAAGATCCTTCGTCTTCTCCGGCCAGCCGAGGGTTGAAAACGGCCAGAGGGCGGAAGAAAACCAGGTATCCAGACAGTCTTCATCCTGCGTAAATACGGTTCCGCCACAGTCCGGACAGGTCTTCGGCATTTCCTTCGCAACGACCATCTTTCCACACTCGCTGCAATAGTAAGCAGGGATCCGGTGTCCCCACCAGAGCTGACGGGAAATACACCAGTCACGGATATTATCTGTCCAGTTATGGTAAAGCTTGCTCATTCTCGGAGGGATCAGTTTTACCTCTCCTTCATCAACAGCTTTGATCGCCGGTTTGATCAGTTCATCCATCTTGACAAACCATTGTTCTTTGATCATCGGCTCGATGATCGTTGAGCAGCGGTCATGATAGCCAACGGCATGTTCATGGTCTTTGACCTTGACTAAAAGTCCCAGTTCCTCGAGATCCTTAACGACGGCATCCCTTGCCTCATAGGTTCCCATTCCGCAGTATTTTCCGCCGAATTCATTGATCGATCCGTCATCATTAAAGACACAGATCTCTTCCAGGCCATGTTTCTTTCCAAGCTCAAAGTCGTTCGGGTCATGTGCCGGCGTAACCTTCATCGCACCGGTTCCGACTTCAAGATCAATATATTCATCTGCAATGATCGGGATCTCCCGGTCCATAAGCGGAAGGATACAGGTCTTGCCGATATATTTCTGGTAACGCGGATCATCCGGATGGACAACGACCGCTGTATCGCCCAGCATGGTTTCCGGACGGGTCGTCGCGATCTCGATCATATCGTCACTGTCCTTGACCGGATAATTGATATGCCAGAACTTTCCGGCCGTATCTTTGTGCTCGACTTCCGCGTCGCTGACGCTTGTCATACATTTCGGACACCAGTTAATGATCTTGGTTCCTTTATAGATCCAGCCTTTTTCATACATCTTGATAAAGACTTCAAGGACCGCATCCGAGACGCCTTCATCCATCGTAAACCGTTCTCTGTCCCAGTCCGCACTGCTTCCAAGCTTTTTCAGCTGGTTTACGATCCTGCCGCCATACTCATCTTTCCATTCCCAGGCACGCTTTAAAAAGCCTTTCCGCCCGAGATCTTCTTTATGGAGTCCTTCTTTTTTCAGCTGTTCGATGATCTTGACTTCCGTCGCGATCGAAGCATGATCACAGCCCGGCTGCCAGAGCGCGTTATACCCCTGCATCCTCTTCTGGCGGATCACAATATCCTGCAGCGTATTGTTCAGGGCATGTCCCATATGGAGCTGGCCGGTGATATTCGGAGGAGGCATAATGATCGTAAACGGTTTTTTGCTCTCATCCGGTTCCGCATGAAAATACTTCTTGCTGATCCAGTTATCATAGATTGGCTGTTCGATTGCTTTCGGGTCGTAAGTTTTAGCTAGTTCTTTCATAATACTCTTCTTTCCAGTTATCTATTATAGTCTGGCTATTGATGCCATTTTCAAAATCATAAATAAAGTTGACCGTATCTTCGCTTGTTTCGATCTCCCGGCGCAGTGCGCCGACACGGGCGCGGACGGTCTCTAACGTATCGTCCGAAATATTATATTTAATAATCGTATTCAGCAGCTCTTCCTCATCATGATTGATCAGGGCCATATAAACGCAGGCTCTTGCGTAGACCGGTTCCGGATATAATTCATAAGCATATCCGAAAAAGCTGTTGGCGTTCCGGACCATGAAAAGCCGGGCGTAGATCACGCCGATCGAATAGGCGACTCTTGCGTAAAACGCCTCGCTGAGATCTTCTGTTTCCATGCGGCCTAAAATATCAAAGTAGACCCGGAGCGCGGATTCCAGTTTTCCAATCTTGAAGTATCCGTCCGCTTCGATCTTAAGACGTTCCGATTCTGACATAGAGTCAATATTCATGACATAAGCAGAAACAACGCTTAATTCCCCGCCTGAATAGTAATAGCTTTCGCTAAGCAGATAACGGATAAAATCTTTCAGGTCCGCATCTTCCTGTGCAAGCTCACGAAGGTCTTGTGCCATATCCTCTCTTCCCAGTTCCTTCTCGATATAGTCAAACAATTCCTCACAGAAGAAATCCCGGTAAACGAGATTGATATGGTTGAAGACAAAATAATTGATCTCTTCAAGAGAATAAACATTCGTCTTGATCGCCTCAATATAATATGGAGTTTTCGACTGCTTTCCGCAAACCTGAATCGCCATCTGTTATTCCTTTAAAAACCATCTTCAAGATCCATCTGCTTGGTCAGGACAAAACCGCTGGGCGGGAAAAGTTCTCCGAATCCCTTGTCCCGGATCGTAAGCTCGCAGGACGACTCGCCGAAGAAACGGAGTTCGATCTCGACCCTTGTCGCCTTATTCGGACGCTGCGGGATCCCGGAAATATCCATATCAAAGCTCTGCCTCTGATTTGTCAGGATCGATGTAAGATAAAACCTTAACGGATCCGGCCGGTCAAGGATAAAGTCCATCTTCATTCCGGCATCATACCAATCCTTCGGAGCCCTGCTTAAATTCAGAAGCAGCGGTTCTCCTTTATGTTTTGCCTCGACCGAGATCGTACATTTTGTTCTCCCGGCGCAGACGATATTATAATCCATGTTTTCTTCCGAACGCAGAAGCCCCGCAAGGCAGGCGCCCTTCGCAAAAAGGTTATTCCCCTTAAACGCCCGGTTATTCTCCGAGACCCTTCGCAGCGTCTTGGAAAACCAAAGCGGCTGGAAGCCTTCCCCTGTAAAAAAGACACTCGAGATCCGGCTCTCGGAAAGGATCTCTTCATAAAGATCCTTCAAACGTTCGTCCATCTGTTCCATCAGGACTTCATTGCCCATATCCCTCATGGAGTAATCCGCGGAGTGGGTCCGTTCGCTGATATAGACCAGATGATCGCTCGGTCCCTTTGTAACCGTCAGGACTTTTTCGTAAAAGCCGTCCGGCGTAAAGTCAAACAGGATCGCTCCCTTTTCCCAGACAGGCTGCTCTTCGTTCAGAACATAATATGCAAAACTTTCCGCACAAGACTGGAGCTTGATCTTATCAAGCGGGATCCGTAAGAGACGGAAAACATCATTGATCGTATCCTTGATCTCGAGCGTGATCCGGCGGAGGTTGATCGTAATATTCTCGATTCCCATGATCGAAGTCGCGATCTGGGTCAGCTCTATGATTTTTCCGATAAAGACAGCAAGGAGCTGGGTATACGTATACTGCTGGCCGTTGATCGCACAGATATTTCCGAGGAACACATTTTCCAGGAAATTCCGATAGACGATTTCTCCGGTCTGCTCTGCGTAATCCAACGCCGGCTGACCGATCAGCCAGTCCTTGATCTCATGGTCATAACAAAGAGCCGTCGGGATCAGATACCGGAACGTTTCTCCGCCATAGGAAATTGACTCCGGCCTTCCGTGACGTCTGGAGTAATAACTTGCCTGACAATATTTTCCTGTGTAATCGATCCCTATGATCAGTCCCTTTTTTTCCATTCCGTCAGAACAGTCTTTCCATCAGTTTATCTTTTACAAAATACTCTTTCGCGGCAAGATTGAGTGCAACCATGTTCCCGGTTTCTTTCATCCGGATAATATTATTCAGTTCCGAATAGCGGGACTCGTCATCAATGATCGTAAGATCATCATAACTGACCTGTACCGGTCTTGAACCGTTGACCTGGTATTCCGCACTTTCCCCGAAGAACAGGGTAATGTATTTCGCGAAGCACCCTTCAAAGATCTCCGCCATCTGTTCTTCTTTATGTACCGTTTTGTCTTTTTCAAAAATATCGTATGTCACTTTTGCATTGCTTCCGAAACGGGTAATAATGACCGAGTTTGAAAGCGTTCCCGGAAGCTTAAAGTATCTTCCGAATCCTTTAAATTCTTCCAGCATAATGCTTCGGCCGACAAGCGCTTTTAAATGGACTTCGATCATCCGGAGTCTCCGCTTTCCGGAAATATCCTTGTCGGACATATATTTTAAGTACGCAACGATCGTCGGCGTTGAAAACGGTTCTCTCTGCATCAGATCGTTTTCGATATACTTAAAGAAATCCGTATCCCGGGTATCGTTCTCATAGAGATACTTCCCGGCCTTGTACGTCATATAATTCTTTTTCAGTTCATCATCTGATCCTTCCGTATAGTACTTGGCAAAGATCAGCGGGATCAGGTCGGAATCCTCGTTGCTTTCGATCACCCTGCGAAGGATCCTCTCCGGAAGATTTCCGTAATCTTCATTGTACGCACGTCCCGCCCGGTACATTGCCTGGAGCACCTCCGGTTTGTCATTGTAATTCTTGACAAGATATTTATAGATCCGCGGGTTAAAGGTCGTCTTCATGAAGCTCTGTTCACACATATCAAGGAGCAGAGGATCCGGCCGGTAACTGACCAGTTCGACCAGTGCGGAGCAAAGCCTTGCGACACTTTCCGGCGAGACATGTTCAAATCCCTCTTCCTGGATCTTTTCATATGCATCCCGGAAGAGTGTCCGGCTTATCATGACTTCGATCAGCTTTCCGCGAGTCTCCGGAGCAAGATCGTATTTGAAGAATGCAAGAAGTTCATCATATACATCCCGTTCACGGAGATTCCTTGAGAAATATAACACGGTGTCATTGATCAGCTTCCGGACATACCCTTTCCGGAAGGAATCTGTATTCATCCGGTGGGTCATATAGTTCAGAATCTCAACGGGATCCTTATAGCCGCGAAGAAGCGGCATCGTATCGCTCATCAGCATATAATCGCTGATCGGAACTCCTTTTACGCAAAGATCGATATACTCGCCGGTATTCATAAAATCGACCTTTTCATAATCGATATTCGCATAGATATTACCGGTAATATCCTTAAACAGGATCACCGCATTCGCGGAATAAACTTTGACTTTCGCCCGTCCCTGATTCAGCGGAACATCCTGATAAACGCTCAGTTCATCATGAAATACCATAACATTCCGCATCCGATCGTTATGGCATACGATTTCTTTTGTTGCAAGGATCTCGAACAGACGCAGGCGCATACTGTGGGTCAGCTTTCCTTCCCGGATCACATTCTCATAGATCACGGCAAGATCTTTATCCACAACGCCCTTGGCCATCTGCTGTTCCGAATATGCGAGGATCAGATCCGCATAAGCATCATAATACTCCGGCCGTTTTTCTTTATTCGCGACAATGCTTGCAAAGAGATAACGCCGGCTTTCCGCGAGTGCGGATGTCCCTTTAGAGAAGAAATCAAGGACCCGATTCGGGATCAGGTCATAATTCTCCCTGTCTTTTGTGTAGAGATAATAGTAGAAAATATCCGGAATATCATCCAGGTAGTCCCGGACGGCTCTGTCATAGAAGCCCCCTGCTTCCTTACTCCGGTCATCCTTTGCGATCAGGACCTTGCAGATCACCCGCAGAAGATCCTTGGTCGGATATTTTTCATAGAATGCTTTCAGGACCTTCTCCGCCAGGTTCAGGTTTTTCTCAGTAAGCTCCGATTCCGTCATAAGAAGGAATACTTCCGTAAGCCTTGCACTCAGGGCAGAGGTATAATAATCCTGTTTTACCGCAAAATTCATGATCTGAAGTTCAAAATCGCTGGCATCCGAAAGGAAACCCGGATACTGACGAAAGACCTCCAGCGCTTCAAAGTACATGATCGGACTAATACATCCGTTTTCAAATTCAGCGGAAATATCATCCAGCTTAAGACCTGGGCCCTCGTCATAACGCTCATCCATCTGGAAGAGGATCCAGAGCATCTGCCAGCTGGGCTTGCTTTCATACGCCGACCTGATCCGGCTCCGGATATCATCCGTTATTTTCCGGTCCATCTCATAGAGTGCGCGGACATAGGAAAAATAAGCGTTCATGGAGCGTTCCTGCTGAGGGAGCCGCTGGATCAGCTCTGCCATATATTCCAGAAGATTTGCCGCGTCGACATACTCTTCCAGTTCAATATGAAGCTGTGCCTTATATAGCATCAGGAACATGGAAAACTGATCGGTCCCGTTGACGGCACCGATTGCCTCTAAAGAACGCCTTGCCCATTCAGAGGAATCCATAAGTCCTTTGCGGAAGTCAAAATAGATTTTAGAAAGATCAAGGAACTGCTGACGCGGATTATAGTTTCCGATCATGATCCGGACCGGCTGGTCAATCAGGATCGGGACCCGGATCTCCTGAGAAGCAGTTCCGAACGAAATATAGGTCGCATTGATCCCTCCGTGAAGTTTTTCCGGTTGGATCACTGCGGAAAATTCAAAATTCCCTCCTGAAAAGACATCGGTTGTGATCATGCGGCGGGACAAAACAAGATACTCCGCCGGGCTATAGGCCTCGATCTCCATATAGCCGTTCTTTTCAATTGTAAGCTGGAGCAGGATCTCAGTCTCTTCAGAAAGGTCCGAAAGATCTATGGAAGAAGGCATCACAGAAAACACCGCCGGCTCTTTCTTTCCCATAGCCACGGAGAATTCTTCTTTCGCGATATCTTTGTTCCGTCCCAGTTTCAGGGCGCTTTGCAGCAAATCAGACATCTCTGTTCTTCAGGCGGCTGAGCCGCTCCTTCATCATTTTCTCATATCCGAGATCTCCCGGTTCATAAAACGTCTCGTCTTTCAGTTCGTCCGGAAGATACTGCTGTCTTACATAATGCTCCGGAAAATCATGTGCATACTGATAACCCGTCCCCCGTCCGAGCTCCGAGGCGCCCGGGTAATGGGCATCCTGAAGATAAGGAGGGACAGATTTGATATCCGTTGATCTAACAGCTTCTAAAGCTTTGTCGATCGCCATGATCGCGGAGTTGCTTTTTGGCGCGCCGCAAACATAAAGGACCGCCTCAGCTAAGATGATCCTTGCTTCCGGCATTCCGACAACATGGACCGCCTGCTGGGCTGCGACTGCAAGCTGGAGCGCTCTCGGATCAGCACATCCGACATCCTCCGCAGCGCAGATCATGATCCTTCTTGCAATAAAGTTTACATCTTCTCCGGCGTAAAGCATTCTCGCCAGATAATAGATCGCGGCATCCGGGTCGCTTCCCCGCATGCTTTTTATAAAGGCAGAGATCACATCGTAATGGTTATCCCCGTTTTTATCATATCGTACGTTTTTCTTCTGTACACACTGCTCGATCACAGAAGTAGTAAGACGGATCACCCCATCTTCCGGTTCCGTCGTAAGCACGGCCAGTTCGATCGCGTTCAGTGCGACTCTTGCGTCACCGCCCGCGAAATCACTTAAGAATTCAAGCGCATCCGGATCGATCTCGGCATGGTACATTCCCATGCCCCGCTCGGAATCTGTAAGCGCTGTCATGATGATTTCTTTAATATCTTCCTGGTCAAGCGGTTTCAGTTCAAAGACCGTTGACCGGCTGATCAGCGCGCTGTTGACCTCGAAATATGGATTCTCGGTCGTAGCTCCGATCAGGATGATCGTACCGTCCTCAACAAACGGCAGGAGATAATCCTGCTGTGCTTTATTGAAGCGGTGGATCTCGTCAACAAACAGGATCGTCTTCCGGTTATAGGCTCCTCTTTTGACCTTCGCCGCTTCTACGATCGCAACCATATCTTTTTTCCCGGCGACCGTTGCATTGATCTGCTGAAAATCAGCCGCTGTTGTATTTGCGATCACCCGGGCAAGCGTCGTTTTTCCGGTTCCGCTCGGTCCGTAAAAAATAACCGACGAAAGCTTGTCTGCCTGGATCGACCGGTATAAATGGCTGCCCTTTGAAAGAATATGCTTTTGACCCTTGAACTCTTCAAGAGTCCTGGGTCTTAACCTGGAAGCAAGCGGCGCCTCCTCTTTGATCTTATTCTGGTGTGCATATTCAAAAAGGTCCATCTATCGTTTATTGATCGGGACATATTTTGTATGTCTTGCAACATTTTTATAAGCAGGACGGATGATCTTTCCGCCGGAATTCAATTCTTCCAGACGGTGGGCAGTCCACCCGGCCATTCTCGCGATTGCAAAGAGCGGGGTGAAAAGCTCTTCTGGAAGATTTAAAAGCCGGTAGACCAGTCCTGAATAGAAGTCGACATTGATCGAGATATCCGACCGGTACATCTTCCGGTTCCCCATGATCACTTCCGGCGCGATCCGTTCCACACGCTGGTAGAAATCAAAGGTTTCTTTCTCATCTTTCTGCTCTGCAAGGGTTTCAACAAATTTTTTCAACAGGACCGCTCTCGGATCAGAGATCGTATAAACCGCATGTCCGACACCGTAGATCAGTCCCTGACGGTCGTATGCTTTTCCGCGGAGGATCTTCTCAAGATACTTCCGGATCGCATCCTCGTCCTTAAGATCTTTCACATGTTTCTGGATATCATCCATCATGCCTACGACTTTGATATTCGCTCCTCCATGGCGCGGTCCCTTTAAGGACGCAAGGGAAGCCGCGATTGCGGAATAGGTATCGGTCAGCGTCGATGTAACGACCCGGTTTGTAAAGGTCGAGTTATTTCCACCGCCGTGGTCAGCATGAAGAACAAGGCAGAGGTCTAATACCCGTGCTTCAAATTTCGTATATTTACTGTCATCCCGGAGAAGATGGAGAATCGTCTCCGCGGTTCCCATATGCGGCTTCGGCTGGTGGATCACAAGGCTTCCGCCCTCTTTATAATGTTTAAATGCCTGATACCCGTAAACACTGAGCAGCGGCATAATAGAGGTCAGCTGGAGACACTGGCGGAGAACATTGTCGATCGATACATTATCCGCCTGGGAATCATAAGGATATAATGTAAGAACGCTTCTCTGGAGCGTATTCATCATTTCTTTTGAAGGAGCCTTCATAACGACATCGCGGACAAAATTTGTCGGCAGCGTCCGGTAAGAAGAAAGAATCTCGGAAAACTCTTTCAGTTCTTTTGACGTCGGAAGGACACCAAAGATAAGAAGGTATGCGGTTTCTTCAAATCCAAACCGGCGCTCTTTAGAAAAGCCCTTAACAAGGTCTTCGATATTATAACCGCGATAATAAAGCTTTCCCGGACACGGAACCATCTCATCGTCATCGATCGTATAAGACTTAACTTCTGCGATTTCCGTAAGGCCTGTCAGAACACCTTTTCCGTTCATATCACGAAGACCTCTTTTTACATTATATCTGTAATAAAGAAGCTCATCTATTTTGTTATGCTGTTGGCAGAGATCCGCAAATTTCTCAATTTCGGGAGTATTCTCGGAATGGGAGTCAATTACAGCATCTTTCTTCATTATTTCTCGTTCCTTTCAAAATATCGTAAAATAAAATTTTAAATGATTGAAATTCTGATGTCAAACACCTTATAATATCTGCTATGAAAAAAATGTTCGGCAGATTCTTAAAGATTTGGAGTCCGGTCATGATCTTCGCCGGAATCGTTAACATCGTACTCGACGTGTTATTAACCCTGTCCCGCTATCAGGATCCGAAGGTATCCCGGGTTCTCGCGTTTGTGGCTGCAGTGGTCCTGCTCGCCTGCGGGATATTCCAGATCGTTGCCGGTGTCAAAAGCTTTGCCCTAGTTACAAATCTGAACAGAGGGTATCGTTATCGGGCGGTCAGTTCAAAAATCGCCTCTTTTAAAAGGCTGTGTGTTGCCGCCATGTTATTATCTGTCGTCGAGATTATTCTCTCCTGTGTTATCGGGATCGTTTTCTGGGAGATCTGTGCTCTTCTTGCAGCCGGGATCCTGATTCCTGTTATTTACCTGATCAGTATAAAAACCCTTTAATTCGGAACCGCAGTGACCTGATTTGCTGTTTCCTCATCAAAGACGATTTCCACGGTATACTCCGGAGAGATTGCCGTCACGATCGGCTGGAACATCTGCCAGGAGCTCATCTGGGCAAACTCGTCTGCCATCTGGAACAGATCCTCTTCCTTCAAACGTTCTTCCATAGATTTATAGACCGCCTGAAGAAGCCGGTTCTGATCTTCGGTTTTCAGCTTCAGGTCGCCAAATGCAAGCAATCCTTTTTCCGTATCTTCAAATTCCGTTTTATCCAGATCCGGATTGATATATTGAAGATTTGAATGGGGGATCTTTATCGTAACCAGTTTTTTCTCCGGATCAACAAGAACATGATCGGAATCAAGCCCTCCCATATCAACGGTATAAACACCGGTTCCGAAATAAGTGATCGTCTTTGCTTTCGAGAAGATCTGGAGATTTCCAAGCCCAGCCTTTGTTATTGTTGATGTAATCTCAAGAGGCTGTTCCATAACGATTAGTTCCTGATGCCTTGACGCCTCTCCAAGGACCGCATTCTGGAAATCCACCGCAGTAAAAGAGACAACGCCATGCTCAAGGATCTCATCGGCTGTTGTAAGCGTTACATTATTTGTCCCGAAGATCATGCCCTTGGAAAGAACTCCGATCAAGAACATGATCGCCGCTCCGACAAGGAGGCCAATCAGTCCGCCAAGCCAGAATTTTCCTTTTCCGGACGATTTGGAAGATTTCTTGCCGGATTTTCCGGACTCTTTGATTCCATCTGCCGCAACATCGATCAGGGCTCCGACAAGAGACGCCCCGCCGGCCGCCAGCGCGGAAGAACTGTTCTTTTTCTCTCTTTTTTCCTTTTCTTTTCGTTCGGCTTCGGCCAAGGCTTCTCTGGCAGCCTCTTCCG
>JAFWFQ010000074.1 GCA_017515535.1 Parasporobacterium sp.
GGCAAATGCACCGAGCAATCCCACCCCTGCCAGCAGATTTCTTTTTTCCTTCATGTTCTCTTTGTCCTTTCATACGATATTGCCTGTCGGCAATTTGAAAGTATCAAAGACCCATGAAGAAGGAAAGAAACGTATCGTCACTTCTGCGATACGTCTCGTGTCATACCCGAAAATATATTTTTTTCAGTCATGACATAATGGGAATCTTCAAATCATCTGAAAATGGGCAAGGGCATCTTCGATAGCTTTTTGTTTCTCCGGCGGACAACCTGGCTGATGGGAATCTGGAGTTTTTGGCTTATTATAGTTCTCCCGTTCTATGATTCCATGCTTCTTCTTTAACTGGGCGATATTAAGATTAGTTACATGGAAGCCATATTTTTCCTGCACCCATTTTCTGATTTCGTCATAAGTGGCTCGGTCCTTGAAATCAGACATATCCATGTCTTCCAAATCGAACTCAACACGGATTTTCTCACTCGATATGTTTCCCTTGGAAAGCAAGACAACCGTCTCGACATGCGGAGTCTGCGGGAACATGTCAACACAAGCTGCTTTTCTAAGCTGATAGCCGGCAATTTTAAAAGACTCAAGATCACGTGCCAGCGAAGCAGGCTTGCAGCTGACATAAACGACAGAGTCTACTCCATAACCCAGAATTTTTCCCAGAGCCTTGGGATTGATTCCTTCCCTCGGAGGATCCAGGATGATCGCATCCGGTTTCGGAAGTTCATCTAAGACTTTCAGAACATCTCCGGCTGCAAAAGAAACATTCTCTACTCTGTTTTGCTTTGCACTTTTTTTGGCGGCTTCAACCGCCTCTTCAACGATTTCAACCCCGATCACCTGCTCTGCTGACGGAGCCATCAGCTGGGCAATCGTTCCGGTTCCGCTGTAAAGATCAAACAGCACACCCGTTTTTTCAGACGCGCTGCTTGAGATTCCGGCCTGTGCCGCATATTCCCTTGCCTTCTCATACAATAGTTCTGCTCCGGAAGTATTCGTCTGAAAGAAGGAAAAGGGCGAGATCTGAAAATGCAGTCCCAGAACTTCTTCCGAAATAATCTCTGTCCCGTAAAGGATCCGTGTAACATCGCTCCTAACGACATCGGATGCCGCATCATTGGTAATATGCAGTATCCCTTTGATCTTTCCTTCCAGATTCCCCTCTCTTTCCAGATTCTCCAGCATCCCGGAAAACCTCGTAAGGAGAAGTTCTTCCTTCTCTGAATCAAAGCCTCCTACATTGCTCATCTCAGGTGATGCCGTAACCAGCGCTGCCAGGATCTCACCGGTCTTCTCAGCTCTGCGGAGAAGAAGATGCCTTAAATAACCCCTGCGGGTCCTGTTATTGCGGAAATCGATTTCCCCGTTCTCATAGAAGGGAGCAAAATGATCCCGGACCGCGTTTCGAATTATGTTCATATCCGGATGAACAAGGATGCAGTCCCGGATATCAACAATATTCATAAAGCTCTTTTTCTGATGGAGTCCTAAGGAAAAGGGGCCGTCCTTACAGGAATCCCCGAACGTAAATTCCATTTTATTCCGGTAACCGGTTTCCGAAGGACTTGGGATGATTCCTTCAAACTCAAAATCCGGATAAACCCTGGAAATAAGGCCGGTTACTTCTTCGCTCTTGATCGCAAGCTGTTTTTTATAAGAGATCTTCTGGTATGTGCAGCCGCCACAGCCATTGAAAAGTGAGGACAGAGCGGAGCCCTGCCATCATACGGTGTAAGATCTAATTTTTGTTTGTTCTTTTTACTCATTACTCAGCAAAATCCGCTTCCTGTGCATCTAAATCAAGATCATAGTGATCTGCTTCGTCGTAGTAGTTATCAAGATCATCATAAAGATCATAATCGTCGTCACGTCTTCCGAGTAATTTATATACCAGGAATCCAATTCCGGCAAGAAGTGCAAATGCCCCTACACAGATAAGGGTGATTTTGATAATCTTCCCGACTTTCTCGTTCCTTTCACCTTTTTTCATTAATTCGTTCAGTTTTGTAAGCTGAATAACATCACCCAGTGTTTTTTCCATCTTATTCACCTTTCTTCGAAATATAGTTTTCGCTGCTAATTTAATAATTTTTTTCTTCATAATTTTCTCAGCCTCGTTAAGTAAATAATAAAATAATTACGCTATTTTTGCAACCTTTGAGGCTATTTATTTATACTTTTTTCAGTTTTGCGAAAGAAGCAAACATCTTCTTCGTTCCGTAATCCTTAAAATCAACCGTGACCTCATAATCCCGGCCGCCGTCATTGATTTTTGTCACGATTCCTTCCCCGAACTTGGCATGGCTTACTGTATCCCCGACCCCGTAATCCAAAGCAGCCTTCTCTCCTTTTGAAAACGTTTTCGCGGAAGAACCTGCACTGTATGGTTTATGAAGAAAACTCTCCTTACCCTGTTTCGAGGCGCCAGCGCTTCCGGTGTACTCCGATTTTCTCGGGGCGATGTAGATATTCTCTTTATCCGGCTCGATCAGATCAACCGGGATCTCGCGGACAAATCTGGAAATAATGGAAACCATTGTTTCACCGCGGACCATTCGCATTCTGGATGCTGTAATGATCAGGTTTTTCTTCGCCCTTGTAATCGCAACATATGCCAGTCTTCTCTCTTCTTCCAGATCTGACTCATCGTCTGAACAGATCGCGGCATTCATCGGGAATAGACCGTCTTCCATCCCGCACAGGAAAACATTTGTAAACTCCAGTCCTTTCGCGGAATGAACCGTGATCAGTGAAACATAATCTGAATCCGCAGACCAGGAATCTATATCCGCGATCAAAGATACTTCTTCCAGGAAACCGCTGAGCGTCGGATCTTCCGCACTTTCTTCATAGGAGACCGCTTTGTTGATCAATTCATCGATATTCTCAATTCGTGCCTGGGATTCCGGTGTATTTTCCAGTTCCAGATCTTTCAGGTATCCGCTTCTTTCAAGGACCTCGTCCATTAATTCATGGAGCGTGATCTGCGACGCATTTTCCTTCAGATCTTCGATCAGATTCCGGAATGTACGGAGTTTTTCTCCGGGTTTTCCAAAGAGACCCTCATTGACTCCGTCATCAAGTGCAGCGAAGAAGTTGATCCCGCGGTCATCCGCGATCCTCTGAACTGCATTGACTGCAGCGGCACCGATTCCCCTCTTAGGGACATTGATAATTCTGCGGACCGCAACATCATCCCTTGCATTGTCGATCGTCTTCAAATACGCAAGGACATCTTTGATCTCCTTGCGTTGATAGAAGTTTACACCGCCGACGATCTTGTAGGCGATATTCGCACGGATAAATGCTTCTTCTAATGCACGGGACTGCGCGTTTGTCCGATAAAGGCAGGCGCAATCGGAAAGTTTATAACCTTCATCTAAAAATTCACGGATCTGGCTGATCACGCGGTCTGCTTCCATATATGGATTATCGACATGGAAAAGCTTGATCATCGCTCCTGCTTCATTTTCCGTCCAGAGCTGTTTTTCTTTTCTCTCGCGATTATTCTTTATCACGTTGTTTGCCGCTTCCAGAATATTCTGTGTTGAGCGATAATTCTGCTCCAGCCGGATCACCTTTGCATTCGGGAAGACCTTTTCAAAATTCAGGATATTTCCGATATTTGCTCCGCGGAACTTATAGATCGACTGATCATCGTCTCCGACAACACAGATATTCCTGTATTTCTTTGCCAGAAGGCTTACAAATACAAACTGTGCCGTATTCGTGTCCTGATACTCATCGACTGAAATATAACGAAACCGTTCCTGGAAGCGCTCCAGAATATCCGGATGAGCTTTGAAAAGCTCTACCGTTTTTACGATCAGATCATCAAAATCAAACGCATTATTCTGTTTTAATTCTCTCTGATATTCCGCATAGACCTTCGCCACTTTTTCCAGATAAAAGTCTCCGGAAGCATCCAGCTCAAACTGGCTGACGCTGATCAACTCATCTTTTGCAGAAGAGATCTGTCCCATAAACCATTTTTCTTTAAACCGCTTGGTATCGATCTCAAACTTTTTGCAGATGTTTTTGATGACCGTTTTCTGGTCATCCGAATCATAAATTGTAAAATTATTATCATACCCGATCAGGTGGCTGTACATCCGAAGGATCCGGACACATGCTGAATGGAACGTACTGATCCAGGCCCCTCCGGCATCCATTCCGACAAGACCTTCCACCCTCTCGCGCATCTCCGCCGCCGCTTTGTTCGTAAAAGTGATCGCAAGGATCGATTTCGGACTGACCCCTTTTTCCTTGATCAGATAAGCGATCCGGTTTGTGATAACACGCGTTTTCCCGGATCCTGCGCCGGCGAGTATAAGAAGCGGTCCTTCTGTATAAAGAACCGCTTCTCTTTGTTTATCATTTAGTAACTCAATTGTTTTGTCCATAGACTACTTTTTACCTAACCTCTTGAAGACCAATTCATATCCGCCGCTTCCATCATCGATCGACCGCTTTACCCTGCTGATCGTAGCCGTAGAGGCTCCGCTTTTCTCTGCAATTTCCTGATAAGTACGGTTTTCACCGAGGAACTTTGCGACTTGAAAACGCTGAGCAAAGGAAAGGATCTCATTTGTTGTACATACATCTTCAAAAAACAGAAAGCACTCTTCTTCATTTTCCAATGAAAGGATCGCTTCGAATAATTCTTTCACTTCAGGTGTTCTGATTTTTTTACCCATAGGACTGTCACCCGTTTCCTTCTTTAAAAATTTCCAAGACTGCCGCCGCCATGCATATGGCCGCCGCTTGACATATGAACACTGGAACCTCCGCCTCTCGGGCCGTCATTTCGCGGAATCGGAACCGCAACGATCCGATGGTAAAGGTATCTGTCCGTATTCTCGGTAAGCTGGATCCCCGCGTTCGATGCATAAGCATTTGCGGAGGATTGTCTTCTTACGCTTTTCATTTTCCGTTTCATCGCGCCGGTTGCAGCAAAGGAAAGACCAAAGCCTCCCGCAACGGAAGCAACACCGCCCGCAGCATATGTTCCGGCTCCGACAGGTTCTCTCTCCCCCGGCTCCGGTCCATAGTTATCGATTGGTTGTCCTGAACGTTCCGCTTGGAAATACTCATCCATGACCTGGGAATATTCCCGGACCGCTCCAAGGTAGTCACCGGAACTCAGATATGGGTTCAGACGCCCGGCCATCAAATCTTTTCCGTAATCCGTAACCGCACTGATTCCTTCACCGGAGGTTGATATATAGGATTCCCTGCTGTCCATATCGATGACCCATAAAACACCGGATTTATCTTCCCCGGTCCCGTAACCATGTTCATTATAAAAGTCATCGGAAAAATCACGGATCGTCTTTCCCTGAAGACCATTCACTGTCAGGATCGCGATATCAACACCATACTTGTTGCTGACTTCTTCGAGGATCGCAGTCGCCTCTTCATATTCCGAAGAGGAGAAAAGGTTCGCGTCATCGATCAGCTTGGCCGCAGAAGTATCTGCAAGGATCGCAAGCGGGAATGCCAGACAAAGGACGAAAGCCGCAAGAAATACTGCAATTTTTTTCAATGTTTTTGCCATATCCGTCAGCCCCCTTTCTATATCAGGTGGAAGACCAGGAACAGTATCACAAAGATAATAACCGCGATAATTCCTGTCCACATCAGTCTGTATTTCCAGAGTTTCCCGTTATCGATCGGAAGGTCTCCAACCATCTTACCCGTCTGACCATTCATGCAGAACAGATGGTTCTTGCCCTGATACGTTGTGCTTAAAAGCCATACCGGAAGCAGCGCATATTTTACTTTCGCTTTCAGATCAACGGAACCGTTTTTCAATGCGATCGTGCTGTATCCGGACGTTGTGGAAGCAAGTGCATCCATGATCGTCCGCTTCACACGTTCGTTGATCCTTTCTGACTGCTCTTCTGAAAGAATATCGTATTTATCCGCAAGATAGCCGGAAAGGTACGCTGTCTGGAAATCAACAGCCTGAGAAAAATCAAACGGTTCGATCGACTCCATTAAATCATCCGGCATGCTGGATGATCCGTCTGCCGGGATATTCTCAAAGTCCACATTTCCGGCACGACGGATATCGTAGTAGCTGGTTTCTGTATAGCTGTTCCGATTATCCATCCAGGTCCGGATCCGGGTTCCTTCGAACTGAGCCGCGCCTCGTGCTGTTCCGTTAAAAAGCCAGAACGGAACATAAACGCCCTTGATCTCATCGATATGGTTCTGATCCTTAAACAATTTCGGAAGGAGTTTTTTCCCTTTCAGATGTTCAAGGTAAGCCGCCTTTGCTGCTTCTTTATTCAGTTTAAACGGAATAATATAATCCGGTTTCATGTCACCGGAGAACTGACCCATAAGGACAACCGGATTTCCGCAATACGGACATTTTGTCGCGCCTAAGTTTGCGTCACCGATGATCTGGCCGCCGCAGGACTTGCAAACATAGACACGCATGCCTTCTGTTTCCCCTTCCTGCCATACCTGTCCGGGATTTTCCCAGTTCATCTGATCCTGCTGGGTAAAATGCTCCAGACCGTTATCGTAATCCCGCAGTGCCTCCACGTCGATTTCCGAATCACAGTATGGACAAGTCATCTTCTGGGTCGTACTGTCAAAAGTTAACGTGCCGCCGCAATTGGGGCATTTATACTCTTGTATATCCGCCATGATCGTAAAGTCTCCTTTTTATCGTCTCTATGTACGCCCGGAGTCTACCGAACGTACATAGAGAATCCATTTTGCTTTTCCAGAAATTACTGAAGAGGAGCTCCGCACTCTGCGCAGAATTTCGCGCCAGGAGTTACCGGTTTTCCACACTGTGAGCAGAATTTCGGTCCGGATACCGGAGCTGCTGCCCCATCTGCCGGAGCTGCCGGTGCTTCCGGTGCTGCCTGAGGAGCTGCTGCCTGAGGAGCTGCTGCCTGAGGTGCTGCCGCCTGCTGTGCAGCTGCCTGCTGGAAGAGACCGTTGATTGCGCTTCCGCCGGTATTCATCGCCATTCCCATACCAACAAAGCCGTTCATTGCGCCGCCTTCGTTCTTTGCTGCATCTTCCATAGCGTTTGCTGCTGCGCCCGCCATAACACCAGCTGCAAGAGCCGGATTGGAAAGAGTTGCACCACGCTGGGTCTGTTTGATGAGTTCCTGATCTTCTTCCGGAAGTGTAACACTGCCTAAGGCAACATTAACAACGACCAGACCTCTGAGCTCGCTCCATTTTGCGGAGAGCTGCTGGTTCATAGCCTGCTCTAACTCTACATTATGGGTAACGATTTCATTCGGTCTTAATCCCAAAGCAGAAAGCTGTCCGAATGCCGGCTGAAGAGCTGCAACAAATTCTGTTTTCAGCTGGTCTTCGATCTCACTGCGTTTATATTCGTCTGTTACATTACCGCAGACATTGGTATAGAATTTGATCGGGTCTGCGATCTTGTAGGAATAAACACCGGAGCAACGGATCGAAACATCGATGTCCAGTCCGATATTTCTGTCAACAACACGGAACGGGATCGGGGTCGGGGTTCCGAATTTGTTGTCTAACAGTTCCTTCGTGTTAAAGTAGTAAACTCTCTGATCATGACCGGTATCGCCGCCGTAGCCGATACGTTTTCCCATGATCTTGAACGTCTCAAGAATTGATTCTCCGAGGTTTCCGGAGAAAAGGCTCGGCTCAGTTGATGCATCATATGTAAACTCGCCCGGCTCTGCACAGACTTCTACGACTTTACCCTGATCTACGATGATCATGCACTGTCCGTCTGCAACAACAATTCCCGAACCGCTGCTGATAATATTGTCATTACCTCTTGTATTGGAGGAGCGGTTTCCGATCTGTTTTTGCCCCTTTACCATTAATGTCTCTTTGTCGAGCGCTTCACAATAAAAGAATTCCTTCCATGTATCCGCAAGTGCTCCGCCTACTGCGCCTAAAGCTGCTCTTAAAAGTCCCATAATTACGTTTCTCCTTTCAATTTCTGTATACACATTTCATTCACGCTTTAACGAATTAGTGCGTGATTATGATACCATTTTCGTCTTGTATTTTCAACCTCCTTGGGCTATTATTACTTTGTGATACAATCTTGTTTCACGTTTTGTTTTTAATGTTTTTTTTCAAGGAAAGGAGGAAAGTATGGAAATTATGACATTACCTGCTGAAGAAGAAATCCTTTCCCTTTTAGAAGAGAAAAAATATGCCGCGATCCGGGACCTTTTTGTAGAAATGAATCCTGCGGATATCGCGGCGATCCTGAATGATCTTCCAAAGGAGCGGACTCCGATCCTGTTCCGGCTTCTCCCAAAAGAACTTGCTGCAGAAACCTTTGTTGAGATGGATACGGATATCCAGACCCATCTGATCAAAGGCTTTTCCGATACCGAGCTCCGTGACGTCCTCGACGAGATGTTCGTCGATGATGCCGTTGATATCGTTGAAGAGATGCCGGCGAACGTCGTAAAAAGGATCCTCTCGAACACAGATGCTGATACCCGTGCCGTGATCAACAAGATCCTCCAGTATCCGGATGATTCAGCCGGAAGCATCATGACCGTCGAGTATGTAAGCCTCCGGAAAAACATGACCGTTGCGGAAGCTTTAACAAGGATCCGCCGGACAGGCGTCGATAAGGAAACGATCTATACCTGTTATGTTACGGAATACAACAGAAAACTGCTTGGCCTGGTTACGGCAAAGGATCTCCTTCTTTCCGAAGAAGATGCTCTGATCAGTGATATCATGGAAACAAATATGATCTTTGTTCATACCCATACCGATAAGGAAGAGGTTGCACAAAGATTCAGCAAGTATAACCTTCTTGCCATGCCGGTCGTTGACGATGAGGAACGCCTTGTCGGAATCGTAACCATCGACGACGCTATGGACGTCATGGAAGAAGAGGCAACCGA
>JAFWFQ010000075.1 GCA_017515535.1 Parasporobacterium sp.
GCCCGGCCTGTTAAGTACGCCCACCCGCAAAGCGGAGCCTCTCCCCAAGTGGAATCCCGGGCTCCCGATAAAGAATGAGCTTATCTTTTCAATGAAAAGTGTCGGCGCTTTCGCGCCGACACATCCTTTTTTCTTATGTGGTCCCCGCACTTGACAAAGAGCCTTAAATATTAGATCAAGGAAAACAGTTAAGCGGCGGAGGAACTGTTTTTCTTTGCCTGCCGGATTCCGGCCGGGCAGGATTTTAAGAGGGTCTTGCAAAGCGGAATCAGTACGATCGTATAGACGACGCACCGGAGTGCCCAGTTCACAAGACGGATCGGAATAGCACCCAGCAAAACCTCAAGTTTCATGTCTTTCAGGATCACGACATCGCCCAGATAACTTCCGAACCAGTTATAGATCGTTGTGATCAGTTCAGCAAGAAAGACCGTAATTGCAATCGCCGGAAGCGTCGTTTTGCGCTTAAATGCTTTATAGATAAGGCCGGAAGCTAAACCGGAGAGCGCGCCGGGGATGACCCAGATCGGTGTTGTGACCATTAATCCATAAGGTCCTAACATCTGGCTTAAGAAGCATCCGACAAGACCGGAGAGCGCACCTTCCGCCGGTCCGCACATCATTCCGACAACGATAAACGGCAACGTGTTCAGCGTGATCTTATACAATTCTCCGATTCGGATCGTCAGGAACAGATCAAGCACGATATGCAGCGCGATCATTGCTGCACAGATACAAATATCGAGGACAGTCATTTTCTTTTTCATTTTTTATACTCCTTTTTAATGTTCTGCCCCTATAAAGAATAAAAAACCTTATATTGCCCGCCGCAATATAAGGATTCGTTATCCAGTCTATGGACAGCGGGATGCGAAATACAAAACGCAAATAGAAGCAATAGCAGGATGTCTTACTTATTTTTCGTCCCCCGGACAGCTCCCCGTCCCGGCGGCACTTAACGCTTGTATTTCTACTCTGTGTTCGTTTGTGATTCAAAGATACCATATAAGAAAGTCCATTACAATGTAAAATATTATATTTTTTATGAAAATGATCCCCGTTTTTCTGAAAAGCAGTTGCATTCCGGCAAGGCATGATATACATTGACCTTGTAGTACGGAAACAACGTTTGCAAAGAGGAGAGACACTATGAATTTTCCGGATGAACTGCAATATACCACAGAACATGTCTGGGTGGAAACAGATGGGGATACAGCGAAGATCGGACTTACGGAATATGTCCAGGACCAGTTGGGGGATGTTCTTTATGTCGGACTGGCAGAAGTCGGAACGGAATTTGAGGCAGGTGAGATCTTTACTGAAATCGAGTTCTCGGAGACAACGACAGCATTTTCGTGTCCGCTGAGCGGAGAAGTCATCGCCGTGAATGAGGAATTGGAAGATTCCCCGGAATTGATCAATGAGGGCCCATACGATGCCTGGATCTTAGAACTGCGGATCCTAAACCCGCAGGAAGAGGATGACCTGTTATCCGCAGGCGATTATGAAGAAAGTATTTAAGAAAGCAATAGAAAAGAGAATATTAAAGCCGCCCTTTCGGGGGCGGCTTTTGTCATACAAAATTTAGTGGGAACATCGTCGGAATTCCACCACATATTGTGGTTTACCCATTGATTTCGAACAGGAGTTCTGTTATTATTTTATAGACTATGGGCAAGTGTTTGCTTTTGTTTTGGTACGGTTAGAGGAGAACTTTATGATCAGTTTAATTGTAGCTGCTGACAGGAACTGGGCGATTGGAAATTCAGGGAAACTTTTGACCAGCATCCCGGATGATCTTCGCTTTTTCCGCCAGACGACAAGGGATAAAGTCGTGATCATGGGTAGGAAGACCGTTGAGAGTCTTCCGGGCGGCCGGCCGCTTCCAAACCGGGTCACGATCCTGATTACCCGTGATCCGGATTTTAAGATGGATGGTGTTACGATCGTCCATAGTATCGAAGAGGCTCTGAAAGAAGCAGAGAAGTATAAGACGGAGATCTATGTTGCAGGCGGCGGGGAGATCTATACACAGATGCTGGACCTTTGCGATGAGGCTCTTGTAACTTATATCGACTACTCCTATCAGGCAGACTCCTTTATCCCGAATCTGGATAAGCGTCCCGAATGGGTCCTGGCAGCGGAGTCTGAGGAGCAGACACATTTTGATATCGTTTACTACTTCCGGCAGTATATCCGGAGAAAAGATTATATTGACCAATAAATGGACAGGAAGGAAAGATAAGACATGATTGGAGATAAAAAAGTTCTGTACAGTGCGGTTCAGGCAACCGGTAACCTTACGATCGGAAACTATCTGGGAGCTTTAAGAAACTGGGTGAATTTATGTGATGAGTATGAATGCTTTTTTGCAGTCGCGAATGAACACTCGATCACGGTCCGTCAGGAACCGGCCCAACTCAGAAAACATGCCAGAGAACTTCTGACCCTTTATATTGCGGCAGGTCTTGATCCCGAGAAAAACTGCCTGTATTACCAGAGTCATGTTCCGGCGCATGCAGAGCTTGCGTGGATCCTGAACTGTTATACCTATATGGGAGAGCTCAGCCGTATGACCCAGTTCAAAGACAAGTCCGCGAAACATGAAGACAATGTCAATGCCGGGCTGTTTACCTATCCGGTCCTTATGGCAGCAGATATCCTTCTTTTCCAGGCGGATTATGTTCCGGTCGGAGTTGACCAGAAACAGCATCTCGAATTGACAAGAGATATCGCGATCCGGTTTAACGGTCTTTACGGGGATGTCTTTACGATCCCTGAAGTATATCTTGGAAAGACCGGGCGCAAGATCATGTCTTTACAGGATCCCTCAAAGAAGATGAGTAAATCAGATGAAAATCCGAACGGCTATATTCTTATGATGGATGATAAAGATACGATTATCCGGAAGTTCAAGAGAGCTGTTACGGATTCCGATACGCAGATCCGTTATTCCGAGGAAAAACCGGGTGTTTCGAACCTGATCGATATCTATGCTTCCTGTACCGGAAAATCCACGGAAGAGATCGAGAAGGAATTTGAAGGACAGGGATACGGCCAGTTTAAACTTGCGGTCGGAGAAGCGGTCGCTGACGTCCTTACGCCGATTCAGGAACGGTACGCGGACCTGTCCAAAAACAAGGACTATATTGATAGTATTATTAAGAACAATGCAGAAAAAGCAAATTACTTTGCAAATAAAACACTTCGGAAAGTTCAGAAAAAAGTCGGTTTTCCGGAGTTGATCAGATAAGGAGCTTACATGGCAAAAAACAACGCGAACTCTTATAACGCAGATGCGATCACGATACTGGAAGGGCTTGAGGCTGTCCGCCGCAGGCCCGGAATGTATATAGGAAGTGTTTCTACAAAAGGTCTGAATCATCTGATCTACGAGATCGTAGACAATGCAGTCGATGAACATCTTGCGGGATTCTGCAGCGAGATTTCAATTACACTAAATGAAGACGGTTCCGTAACGGTCGTGGATAACGGCCGTGGTATTCCGGTCGGGATCAATAAGAAGACAGGACTTCCTGCGGTTGAAGTCGTCTTTACGATGCTCCATGCCGGCGGTAAGTTCGGTGACGGAAACTACAAGATCTCGGGCGGTCTCCATGGTGTCGGTGCTTCGGTCGTAAATGCGTTAAGTACCTGGCTGGAAGTCAATATCCGCAGGGACGGAAAGATCTATACCCAGAAGTTTGAACGGGGAATTAAGACTTGTGAACTGACAGAAACCGGAACCTGCAGAAAAAGCGATTCGGGAACCAGCGTCTCCTTCCTTCCGGACAGTGAGATCTTTGAAAAGACTTATTTTAAGGCGGAAGCGATCAAAAGCCGTCTCCATGAAACTGCCTACCTGAATCCGAATCTGACGCTGATCTTCCGGAACAAACGGTTTAATGAGGCAGAGGAAGTGATCTTCCATGAGCCGGACGGGATCGTTGCTTATATTAAGGATCTGAATAACGGAAAAGAACCGGCTGCCCCGATCGTTTATTTTAACGGTAAAGAAGAGGGCATCGAGCTTGAAGCCGCATTCCAGTTTACGAATGATTTTCAGGAGAATATCCTTGGATTCTGTAACAATATCTATACCCAGGAAGGCGGAACCCATATTACCGGCTTTAAGGCGAAATTCACCCAGCTGATCAATTCCTATGCGAGAGAGCTCGGGATCTTAAAAGATAAAGATGAAAACTTTACCGGTGCGGATGCGAGAAACGGAATGACAGCGATCATTGCGATCAAACATCCGGATCCGAGATTTGAAGGCCAGACCAAAACAAAGCTGGATAATCCGGATGCCCAGAAAGTAACCAGCGACATTGTCGGAGAACAGTTAGAACGTTACTACGATAAAAACATTGAGAACCTGAAGGCGACGATCGCCTGTGCGGAAAAGAGCGCAAAGATCCGGAAAGCGGAAGAGAAGACCCGGACGAACATGCTTTCCCCGAAGAAGTTTGTAATGGAAGGGAACGGAAAGCTGGCAAATTGCGAAAGCCGGAAACCGGAAGAATGTGAAGTCTTTATCGTTGAGGGCGATTCCGCCGGTGGAAGCGCGAAAACCGCCCGGAACCGGAGAACCCAGGCGATCCTTCCGATCCGCGGAAAGATCCTGAACGTGGAGAAAGCGTCAATCGATAAAGTCCTTGCGAATGCGGAGATCAAGACCATGATCCAGGCCTTTGGATGTGGTTTCTCGGAGGGCTACGGAAATGATTTCGATATCTCCAAGCTTCGGTACAACAAGATCATTATTATGACAGATGCCGATGTTGACGGTGCCCATATCGCAACGCTTCTTCTTACGTTTTTCTACCGGTTTATGCCGGAACTGATCCAGGCCGGACATGTTTACCTCGCGACCCCGCCGCTCTATAAGGCGATTCCGAAGAAGGGAGAGGAAGAGTATCTTTATGATGATGCGGCACTGGAAAAATACCGTGCTACCCATAAAGGGGATTTTACGCTTCAGCGGTATAAAGGTCTTGGCGAGATGGATGCGGAACAGCTCTGGGAGACTACTTTGGACCCGGAGAGCCGCGTGCTGAAAAAAGTTGAGATCGACGATGCCCGGATGGCTTCTGAAGTTACGGAGATGCTGATGGGCTCAGATGTTGCTCCCCGAAAGAAATTCATTCATGACAATGCCGTTATGGCGGAACTGGATGTCTAAAGAAAACTATACATTGATATAGAAAGTATGAGAAACAAATATGCCTGAAAGAATAATCAACAGTGAATACTCAGATGTAATGCAGAAATCGTATATCGATTACGCGATGAGCGTTATCTGCGCAAGAGCTGTCCCGGATGTCCGGGACGGATTAAAACCGGTACAGCGCCGTGTCCTTTATGCGATGAGCCAGCTTGGGCTCCGCAGTGACAGACCCCATAGAAAATCGGCCCGTATCGTCGGTGACGCGATGGGTAAATACCATCCGCATGGTGACTCTTCGATTTATGAGACCCTGGTCGTTATGGAGCAGGACTTTAAAAAAGGAATGCCTCTGGTAGACGGACACGGAAACTTCGGTTCGATTGAAGGCGACAGTGCGGCGGCAATGCGTTATACCGAGGCTCGTCTCCAGAAATTCACCCAGGATGTTTATCTTGCGGATCTGGATAAAGACGTTGTCGATTTTGTGCCGAACTTTGATGAGACCGAGCGGGAGCCGGCGGTCCTTCCTGTCCGCGTTCCGAATATCCTGATCAATGGTGCGGAAGGAATTGCGGTCGGAATGACGACGAGTATCCCGACCCATAATCTGGACGAAGTCATTGATGCGATGATCGCTTATATGAAGAAGAATTCGATCACGACGGAAGAACTGATGGAATATATGCCGGGACCGGATTTTCCGACCGGCGGGATCGTAACGAACAAATCAGATCTGAAGGAAATCTATGAGACCGGAACAGGAAAGATCAAGCTTCGCGGAAAGGTCGTCCTTGAGCAGGGACGGCGCAAATCCGACAGGGATAAACTTGTTATTACCGAGATCCCGTATACAATGATTGGCGCGAATATTGGAAAGTTTATTCTTGATGTTTGTGATCTTGTGGAATCAAAGAAGACAACGGAGATCGTAGATATTTCCAATGAGTCTTCGAAGGAAGGAACGAGGATCGTTCTGGAGCTGAAGAAGGGAGCGGACCCTGTTAAGATCGAAAACCTTCTTTACAAGAAGACCAAGCTGGAGGATACGTTTGGCGTTAATATGCTGGCAATCGTGGACGGAAGGCCGGAAGTCCTCGGCTTAAAAGGAATCCTCGGCCACTGTATCGACTTCCAGTATGAGATCAATACCCGCAAATACAATACGCTGCTTGCGAAGGACAAAGAGCAGAAAGAAATAAAAGAAGGTCTGATCGAAGCCTGTGATATTATCGACCTGATCGTCGAAGTGATCCGCGGATCTAGAAATATCGGACAGGCAAGAGCCTGCCTGACCCATGGCGAGACCAAGGATATTAAGTTTAAGAGCAAAGAGTCTGAGAAAGAGGCGAAAAAGCTCTGCTTTACGGAGCGTCAGGCACAGGCGATCTTAGACCTCCGTCTTGCGAAATTGATCGGCCTTGAAATTGAACAGTTAAAAGAAGAGTACCAGAAACTGATCAAGGAGATCGCGGAGTTTGAAAAGATCCTTTCTGATAAAAACGCAATGAAAAAGGTCATTATTAAAGACCTTGAGGCGATCAAGAAAGAGTATGGCTTTGAGAGAAAAACCGAGATCGTGGATGCAGAGGCTGCAGTCTATGAAGAAGAGAAGGTCAAAGAACAGGAAGTCGTATTCCTTATGGACCGCTTCGGATATACAAAACTGATCGAGCCGGCTGCTTATGAGCGGAATGTTGAAACGATCGACAGTGAGAATAAATATATCCTCCGCTGCATGAATACGGACAAGATCTGTATCTTTACCCAGAACGGAATGGTCCATCAGGTCAAGGTCCTGAAAGTTCCGATGAAGAAACCGAAGGATAAGGGCGTTCCGATCGATAACTTAAGCAACTATTCGAGCGCAAACGAGGATATTATCCAGATCTGTCCGCTTGCCCAGCTTAAGATGTATATGATGCTCTTTACGACAAAGAAGGGCATGATGAAATTTGTCGATGCAACGGAATTTGATATTACCCGTCAGACGGCCGCGGCAACAAAGCTTGCCGAAGGGGACGAAGTCGTTAGTATCGAACTCTTTGACGCGACAAGACAGAAAGTCTATGACGGAGCAGATGAAACGGAAGAGGCTCCGGTTGCGATCACCGGCGGTTTTGATGATGGAATCAGCGAATACATTGATCCGGAAGATGACCAGCTGACGTTTGAGTTCATTGATATCAATGACGGAACCAGCAGTATTGTCGGCTTTGATGAGGAAGAAGAGGCCGCTGAAAAAGAGAAACCGGAGGCGAAAGAGAAGTTCGTAACAAGCAAGATGGTCGTCCTTCAGACAAAAGAAGGCGTCTTCCTGAGATTTAAACTGAATGAAGTCCCGGAGAAGAAGAAAGGGGCGATCGGTGTTCGGGGAATCAAACTCGGAAAAGATGATGAGATCGATAAGGTCTATATCGTCGGTTTCGGTGATAAGACCGCGATCAAGTTCCATAATAAAGACGTTGAACTAATGAAACTGAAACTGGCGAAACGGGATACAAAAGGAACAAAACTGCGATTGTAATTTTAGTATTGAAAATCGTACGGTTTCGGATTATGATTTAGTCTATTATCGTAATAAAGTATGTTTCAGAAAAGAGGAATGAGTATGGACAAGAAGTTAAGAGTTGGAGTCTTAGGTGCAACAGGTATGGTCGGACAGCGTTTTGTTACGCTTTTGGAAGGCCATCCGTGGTTTGAAGTAGTAATGCTTGCTGCTTCGGAGAGAAGTGCGGGCAAGACATATGAGGAAGCTGTCGGAAAAAGATGGAAGATGGCTGCTCCGATGCCGGAAAGACTGAAAAACCTTGTCGTTAAGAATATCAACGATATTGAAGAAAATGTAAAAGAAGTAGATTTCTGCTTCAGCGCGGTCGATATGACAAAAGAGGAGATCCGTGCATTCGAAGATGCTTATGCAAAAACAGAGACTCCGGTCGTATCAAATAACTCCGCACACCGGTGGACTCCGGATGTTCCGATGGTCATTCCGGAAATCAACCCGCAGCATCTCGATGTTATTCAGTACCAGAAAAAACGTCTTGGAACCGAGCGTGGTTTTGTTGCGGTAAAACCGAACTGCTCGATCCAGAGTTATACACCTGCCCTGGAAGCCTTAAAGGAATTCGGCCCGAAGGAAGTCGCAGTATGTACATATCAGGCGATCTCCGGCGCAGGAAAGACATTTGCAGACTGGCCGGAAATGGTGGAAAATGTAATTCCGTATATTGGCGGGGAGGAAGAGAAGAGCGAACTGGAACCGCTTCGTGTATGGGGAACCGTGGATCCGGAAAAAGGTGAGATCGTTCCTGCAAAGGCTCCGCTGATCACGGCACAGTGTCTGCGTGTCGCAGTTCAGGACGGTCATACTGCAGCTGTCTTTGTTAATTTTGAAAAGAAACCGACGAAGGAAGAGATCCTTGCAAGATGGAATGCTTTCAAGGGCGAGCCGCAGGAACTGAATCTTCCTTCTGCTCCGAAGCAGTTTATCCAGTATTTTGAAGATGATACCCGTCCGCAGCCGAAACTGGACAGAGATTATGAAAACGGAATGGGTGTCAGCCTGGGACGTCTTCGCGAAGATACACTGTTTGATTACAAGTTTGTCGGGCTTTCTCATAACACAGTCCGCGGCGCAGCAGGCGGAGCGATCCTTTTAGCAGAACTCCTGACAGCAAAAGAATTTATTACAGCAAAATAAAACGATAAGACAAAGGAAGCGACGACATGAAGATCAGAACAAGATATGCACCGAGCCCGACAGGCCGGATGCATGTTGGAAACTTACGGACTGCATTGTATGAATATTTGATCGCCCGCCATGAAGGCGGAGAGTTTATCCTCAGGATCGAGGATACTGATCAGGAACGCTTTTTCGAAGGCGCGCTTGAGATCATCTATAATACCCTGGAAGAAGCCGGCCTGGACTATGACGAGGGACCGGATAAGCCGGGTGACTGCGGACCGTATGTCCAGTCAGAGCGCGTTGAAACCGGGATCTATATGGATTATGCGAAACAGCTTGTGGAAAAAGGAGAAGCTTATTACTGCTTCTGTACCAAAGAGCGGCTCGAGTCTTTAAAGCAGACGATCGCGGGGAAAGAGATCATGCTTTATGACAAACACTGTCTTTCACTTTCTAAAGAGGAAGTTAAGGCAAAACTGGATGCCGGAGAGCCGTTTGTTATCCGCCAGAATATTCCGCGCGAGGGAACAACGACCTTTGTAGATGATATCTATGGCGCGATCACGGTTGAGAATGCGGAATTAGATGATATGATCCTGATCAAATCCGATGGATATCCGACCTACAACTTCGCAAATGTTGTAGATGATCATCTTATGGGGATCACTCATGTTGTCAGAGGAAATGAATATCTTTCTTCCACACCGAAATATATTCGTCTGTATGCTGCTTTTGGATGGGAGCCCCCGGTTTTTGTCCATCTTCCGCTGATCACGGACGAAGAGCATCATAAGCTCAGCAAACGTTCCGGTCATTCTTCGTTTGAAGACCTTTTAGAGCTTGGATTTCTTCCGGAAGCGATCATCAACTATGTAGCGCTTCTCGGCTGGAGCCCGGAAGGAAACGAGGAGATCTTCTCCCTTGAGGAACTGATCCATGCGTTTGATTACAAGCGGGTCAATAAATCGCCGGCGGTCTTTGATATGGTGAAACTCCGCTGGATGAACGGCGAATATATCAAAAATTTGGATTTTGACGCATATAGCAAATATGCGCTTCCGTATGTCGAGCAAGTGATCAAGAAGGATCTGAATACCTATAAGATCCTTGAGCTGATGAAGACCCGGATCGAAGTATTCCCGGATATTCCGGAAAAGATCGACTTCTTTGAGGAGCTTCCGGAATACGATGCGTCAATGTATACCCATAAAAAAATGAAGACGAATTCGGAAAATTCTCTCGAAGTCTTAAAAGAAACACTACCGCTTCTTGAGGCGCAGGAGGATTATTCGATTGAAGCACTTCAGGCGCTGATCATGGATTATATCGGAAAGAAAGGCGTGAAGAACGGAGTTGTTCTCTGGCCGCTTCGTACTGCGGTCTCCGGGAAACAGTCGACTCCGGGCGGCGCGTTTGAGATCATGGAGATCATCGGAAAAGAAGAAACATTGAAACGGATCCGGATCGGAATCGAGAAGTTAGAGAAAGAAGCCGTTAATTAACCGGAATCAATCAAGTTCGAAAATGACAGATGTTGGGATTAAAGGAATTCTAAGGGGAGTTTAAAATGACAAATAAGGCAGCCGGAAAAGGGTTAATTCATATTTATACCGGGGAAGGAAAAGGGAAAACGACGGCCGGTCTCGGTCTTTGCCTTCGTGCTGCCGGAACCGGGATGAAGATCCTGATTGCCCGGTTTTTAAAAACAAATACTTCCGCGGAATTGAAATCACTCGAAAGCTTTTCGAATGTGGACCTTGTTCCGAATGAAATTGCATTTGGATTTTCGAAGATCTGGAAAGATGATCCTGAGGTAAAACCGAAAGCAGTCGCATATTATAGCCGGATGCTTCATACCGCGATCGAGACTGCTGTCTCAGGCGACTATGATGTTTTGCTCCTTGATGAGGTCCTTGCCTCGGTACGGCTTGGGGTTGTTGATACGGAAGAACTTCTTACGTTTCTTAAGAATAAACCGGAAAAACTGGAAGTCATCATGACCGGACGGGATCCGATCCCGGAGCTGATCGAGCTTGCCGATTATGTTTCAGAGATCCAGAAGGTCAAGCATCCGTTCGATCAGGGAATCATGGCCCGGAAGGGAATCGAGTTCTGACCAGCGGAACGGTGCCCAAAAGAACAGATTCAGACTAACGGCAAATATCATGCGGGGATTATTGCGAAACTGATCTGATAATTTCTTGCAACTTTCTCATTTTGCCTATATTGATAGCTTTCTTGTAATAGCGGATATTTTTCATATCCGCTATTTTTTATTGCCTTTATGGCAGCGATCCTGTCATAGATGGCCGGAAAGAAAACAATCCAGAAACCGTGACGGGACAGCTTTTCTCCTTCGAATCGATTCGGAAAAATAGACTCTTAAAGATTCGCTTGCTCTGGTCATTGCAACATAGAAGATCCGTCGTTCTTCTTCAAGCGCGGCGCGTGTTGCGGCTTTGCCGGACGGAAGGATCTTTTCATTGAGATCCGGCAGGAAGACATGCTTGAATTCGAGCCCTTTTGCGGCATGCATCGTTAACAGACGGACCGAAGGGAAGGAGGTATTCGGGAAGATCTGATACCGGTTCAGAACTGTTTGAATCAGTGGCGATTCCTGTCTCCTGCGGATCAGGATCGCAACCGTTTCCGCGTCTTCACCGGAAGCTAAGAGCCTTCGGATCTCCTTGGCGATGGAGAGATATTCATCTTTCTGTGTCCGGCATTTCCGGATCTGGAACAATCCTTTTTTATCCCTGCGCGCGCTTTCCAACTGCTTCGGAAGACGTAGCCGGTTCTTTTGAATCACTTTCTGAGAGGCAGCCAGGATGACCGGCGGACAGCGGAAACTTTGGTTTAAAAGAAAGCGTTTGGAATCCGGATAGTTTTTCAGGAAACGCTTCATGATCTGCGGGGTCGCACCTCGGAAAGAATAGATACTCTGGTCATCATCTCCGACAACAAAAAGATTGTTCTCCGGAGCGGAAAGGATCTTCAGGATCTCATACTGGACTGGGTTCAGGTCCTGAAATTCATCAACCAGAATATAACGGAACTGACGCTGCCAGAAAGACCGAATATCTTCCCGTTTTTTCAGCAGTTCAAGGCAAAGAGAGAGGATCTCATCAAAGCTGATCCGAACCGGATCGCTGCCTTCAGATAAATCAGAAATCAGATCCGCACCATCTTTTTCACCGGAGAAAGAGTCCCCCGGAAGATCCGGAAGGCCGTCATCTTCCGTGAGAATATTTTCCGAAGTGAGTCCGTAGGCTTTTCTGAGGATCATAAAAAAGATGCTGTGACAGGTCCCAAAGAAGGGTACAGTCTTATCTGCCTGCATGGAAAGAAAACGTTCCTGCATCTCTTCAGCTGCTTTTCGGGAAAACGTGACAGCAAGGATCTGCCCGGGAGGAACCTGACAGTCGCGAATCAGATATTGAATTCTTCGGATAATAACAGCTGTTTTTCCGGATCCCGGACCGGCAATGATCAGCGCCGGGCCGTCTTTATGGAAAACCGCTGCTTTCTGGGAGTCATTCAGCTTCATAAGTACGATGATTCTACTCCTGTAAACCGTATACAGCAAGGGCTATTCTTCCTTGATTTTAAGGGATGCGGCATATTATAATAATATGATAAATGCTATAGAAGAATTGTGAATCGGAGATGAGACATTGGATTTTAAACGAGCAGCAAGATTAGATAAGTTCCAGACCGGTATTTTTGCCGCTATGGATGAAAAAAAAGAGGCCCTGATCAGAAGCGGAAAAACGGTCTATAATCTGTCGATCGGGACCCCGGATTTCAAGCCGCCGGCCCATATCATGCAGGCCGTGGAAGAAGCGGTCAAAGATCCGTTTAATTATCGCTATTCTCTGGTAGATATTCCTGAGATGTTAGACGCGGTGATCAGCTATTACAAGAGCCGGTTCGGCGTAGAGCTGAATGCAGAAGATATCGTTTCTGTGCATGGGACCCAGGAGGGTATGGGACATCTCGGACTTGCCATGTGTGATCAGGAGGATGTTGTTCTTCTTCCGGACCCAGGCTATCCGATCTACGAAGCCGGGTCCCTTCTCGGAGAAGCGGAAATCTATTATTATCCGCTGGTTCGGGAAAACCAATTCCTTCCGAAGATCTCGGAAATCCCGGAAGATGTTTTAAAACGGACGAAATATATTGTTTTATCTTATCCGTCCAATCCGGTCGGGGCAGCCGCCCCGAAGGAAATGTACCGGGAGATGATCGGGTACGCGAAGAAATATGGCTTTTTCATTATTAATGATATGGCATATTCCGATATTATTTTTGATGAC
>JAFWFQ010000076.1 GCA_017515535.1 Parasporobacterium sp.
CCTCCAAGGACGTGTTCAAGCGCTATCTCGAAACGCTTGACGGTGGCAAGCAGTACTTCACCCAGGCCGACGTGGCGCGCTTCGCACCGTTCGAGGCCAACATCGCCTCGGCCATCCGGGGCGGCGAGCTGGAGCCGGCGTTCCAGGTAATGAAGCCGCCCTGTCCGATCCCGGCATCCCAGAGTGCCTTGACCTGGGAACCAAGGAACGCAGAGTCTGCGGTGATGACCGGATCCCAATAAGGAACGTCGTAGCAGGTAAGCCAGGTCCGTGCGATCGCCGGGTTAGGTGTTACGGTCTGGGCATCAGCTGCCTGAACAGCCCAGTTGTAAACGGTCGTATAAGAATCTGACCATGTGTCAACATCCCGACCGAAGTGATCAACATAAGGCATCGAGCTGATCGCGTCGACGATCATGGAGATTGCCGGCCAGTATTGTCCGTAAGCGGTTACATATCCGTTAGAACATTCACCGAATACGTCAACAGAGAAATATGCGCCGGCTTTATGAATCTGATCTGCCGCATAGAAACAGAAGTTTTGGATCGCCTGCGATTTTTCTTCACCATAGGTGTTCTTAAAATCAGCTCCTCCGTCCTGTGACATAAAGAAGGTATCTTCCGGGAAACGGACATAGTCGAACTGGATCTCGTCAAATCCCATTTCCTCAACAGCGGAAACCGCAAGTTTTACGTTGTATTCCCATGCAAGACGGGAGTAAGCGGTTGGCCATTCCTGATTGACGCCGTTGTTATAAATACATTCATTCGGATTATCCATTGCAAAGTGTTCATCGTTAAAAACGACGATTCTTCCGATTGCCCAGATCCCGGCTGCGCGGACTTTATCAACCGCTGCCTTGTAATCAGCATTGTCGTGATAAGAACGCTCATAAGCGGTCGGGGAGTAGTCCTTCGCAACCTCTGCATGGTAGCCGAGCCCGCCGTCTTTAATATCGATAACAAAAGCATTACATCCGCAGGACTTAGCGCATTCAATATATTCATCAATATAATCAATACATCCGACATTAAGATAGAAGGTTCTTGCTTCCGCAGGAATCACTTTATCTGTATTGAATGATTTGTCATAAGGGAAATAATCCAGATCGGTCGGAAGGCCGGCATAAAGCTCGGAATCGTAGACCTTATCTTTGTTCAGTTCATAGTACTCGGTATTGACCGCCTCTGCTTCTTCCGGAGTAAAGACAAGGTACTTGCTGAAAACATACCCTTCGGTCTCGCCGGATTTTACTTTGTACATTTCGACAGAGCCGTCTTCTTTTAACGTGTCATAGCCCGTGATCTCAAGCGCGGTCCCCTTTTTAAAGAACGATGCGATATCCGGAGTATCCGGGTTTTCATATACAGTTGCGGAAGTCCGAACATAGCAGCCTTTTTCACGGACTACATTTTCCGCGGATTCGACAAGCTGGTCCGCACGCAGATAATGAACAACAGGTTCTTCTTCGCTGTCGGCAGGAGGGGCTTCCTCTAATTCCACATAGCTGACCTCATTAACAACGACCGGGGTCGGGAAAATATTGACCTGAGTCCCGCGGACAAGGCTCGAGGACTCCACGGCAGTTTGTTCTTTTTCTTCATTTTCCACGATCTCATAGACCGGAACGTTAAAGGTATTAGACGCTACATATTTCGGAACTGACGCTTCCTTTGGCTCGCTGCCTCCGCATGCGGTCAGGGAGAGAAGGCTGCAAAGAAGCACGAGAGAAAGAAGTAGTGCGATCGTACGTTTCATAATAATTCTCCTGTCTTTTTAACGTTTGTTTACAGCAAGATTCTTTTATTGATCATTGCGTCCGTGGATCAATTCCCCGGACACGGTTTTGCTTATAGTTGGATTCATTCTATTATAAATGCCGGATTTTCACAATCTTTTTTCTTGCGCTGCCTGATATGTCAAGTATTTTTACTTGACATTGATAGGCTCCTATAGTAAGATGGCAAAGCTATGGAAAAAATTGTGGAGCAATCGCTTTTATATGATTTTTACGGAGACCTTCTGACCGATCATCAAAAAGATATTTATGAGGGTTATATCCTGGAAAACCTTTCTCTGGCTGAACTGGCTGAAAGCTCAGGGATCAGCCGGCAGGGCGTGCATGATCTGATCCGCCGTGTTGAGAGTACGCTTTCCGGATATGAAAACAAGCTCCATCTTGTTGAAAAGTTTCTCCATATCCGTCAGGAAGTTCAGAAGATCCGGTCCAGTCAGAGTCTGGATCAGACAAAAGAGATCGCTGAGGAGATCCTGGAAATCTTATAAAGAGAGCACCGGCAGCCCCGGGAGTTTGAATAAAGAGGGTATATATGGCATTTGAGAGTTTATCGGATAAATTACAGAATGTTTTTAAAAAGCTGAGAGGCAAAGGCCGTCTTACGGAAGCGGATGTTGATCTTGCGCTGAAGGAAGTCAAGATGGCGCTGCTTGAGGCGGACGTTAACTTTAAAGTCGTAAAACAGTTCGTTGCTTCCGTAAAGGAGAGAGCTGTCGGCGAAGATGTTATGAAGAGCCTGACGCCGGGCCAGATGGTCGTAAAGATCGTTAACGAAGAGCTTACGAACCTGATGGGCGGGGAAGCTGTAGAACTTACGCTTCTTCCTGGAATGGCAAAGACCGTGATCATGATGGCAGGTCTCCAGGGTTCCGGTAAAACAACAACAGCTGCAAAGCTTGCAGGGAAGTTAAAAGAAAAAGGAAAACGCCCGCTCTTAGTTGCCTGCGACATCTACCGTCCTGCGGCGATCGATCAGTTAAAAATCAATGCGGAAAAGGTCGGTGTTCCGGTCTTTGAACAGGGAACGGATAAGAAAGCACCGGAAATCGCAAAAGCTGCGATGGAGCATGCACAGGCGAACAATAATAACGTAATCATTATCGATACCGCCGGACGTCTCCAGATCGATGAAGACATGATGGCCGAGCTTGAGGCAATCAAAGCTAATGTTGACGTGACGCAAACGATCCTGGTTGTTGATGCGATGACCGGTCAGGACGCGGTCAATATCGCAAAGGGATTTAATGAGCGGATCGGTGTTGACGGTGTTATCCTGACAAAATTAGACGGTGATTCCCGTGGTGGTGCCGCGTTATCCGTCAGAGCTGTAACCGGTGTTCCGATCTTCTACGCCGGCATGGGCGAAAAACTTTCAGATCTTGAGCAGTTCTATCCTGACCGGATGGCAGGCCGGATCTTAGGAATGGGCGATGTCCTTTCCCTGATCGAGAAAGCAGAGAACGCTCTTGATGAAGAGCAGGCCCTTGATATGGCAGCCCGGATGAAAAAGAACGAGCTGAACTTTGATGATTATCTTATGTCGATGCAGCAGATGCGGAAAATGGGCGGTCTTGCGGAGATCCTGAAGATGATGCCCGGAGTCAATATGAACGGAATGGTTCTTGATGACAGTAAACTGATGCGGGTCGAGGCAATCATTAACTCGATGACAAAAGCAGAGCGAAGAAGCCCGAAGCTTTTAAATCCTTCCCGGAAACAAAGAATCGCAAAAGGTGCCGGCGTTGATATCGCAGAGGTCAACCGCCTTGTAAAACAGTTTGAGCAGGCAAAGAAGGCGATCAAACAGATGGGCGGGATCAACGGACTTATGGGCGGAAAACGCGGGAAAGGACTTGGCGGAATGCTCGGCGGTCTGAAAGGCATGAAAGGAATGAAAGGCCTTTTCTAAACGTAGTTTCTAAACGGCTGTTGCCGGAGAAATAGATCAATCAAAACATTAATAATTATTTTAAGAAAAGAGGAAAATAACATGGCAGTAAAAATCAGATTAAGAAGAATGGGAAAGAAAAAAGCACCTTTTTACAGAATCGTAGTCGCTGACAGCCGTTCTCCGCGTGATGGAAGATTTATCGAAGAGATCGGAACCTATGATCCGAATCAGGAGCCGAGCGCAGTTGTGATCGATAAGGAAGCAGCTGAGAAATGGCTTCAGAATGGTGCACAGCCGACCGATATCGTTGCAAAACTTTTTAAAGGCGAGGGAATTGCAAAATAGAAAGAGGTGAAGAATGAAAGTATTAGTTGAGACGATCGCTAAGGCTCTTGTAGATTCACCGGATGAAGTTCTTGTTGTTCAGAATGAAGAAGAAGACGGAACGATTGTTTCGGAACTCCACGTTGCGAAAGAAGACATGGGAAAAGTCATCGGCAAAAAGGGCCGTATCGCGAAATCAATCCGAACGGTTGTAAAAACTGCAGCAACCAAAAAAGGGCAGAAGGTTGTTGTAGATATTGTTGAGTAATAGTCTGCCATATTCATTATGGAGCAGTTTTTAAGGATCGGTGTGATCACATCGACACATGGAATAAAGGGCGAGGTAAAAGTCTATCCGACAACGGACTCGCCCGAACGGTTCCGTGAAGTTAAGAATGTGATCTTAAGAAGTAAAACAGGAGAGATCGAGACCGGGATCACGGGTGTCCGTTTTTTTAAGAATCTGGCAATCGTGAAATTTTCTTGTTTCCAAACACCGGAAGAAGCTGCAAAATACCGGTCTGCGGATATTATGATCCACAGAAAGGATGCGCAGCCGTTGGAAGAAGGAGAGTATTATATTGCCGACCTTCTCGGCTGCCGTGTTTTTGTGGATGAGGAAAGCCGCGAAATGGCTAAAGTTTCGGAAGACGGACTTCTCGGAACGGTGAAAGACGTTCTCCAGACCGGCGCAAACGATGTTTATATTGTTGATACGGGAAGCAGGGAGCTTTTGATCCCGGTCATCAAAGATTGCATCAAAAATGTTGATATTGAAAAGGGAGAGATCCTGGTCCATCTTCTTCCCGGTTTGATTTAATCTATGAATTTTCATATCCTGACCTTGTTTCCGGAAATGATCACTTCCGGTTTAAATACCAGTATTCTCGGAAGGGCAGCAAAGGCTGGCCTTATTTCTGTTCATGCGGTCAACATCCGGGATTTTACGGAAGACAAGCACGGACATGTTGACGATGCGCCGTACGGCGGCGGGGCCGGGATGGTCATGCAGTGCCAGCCGATCTATGATGCCTATAACGATGTCCTTGGTACGCTTGCGGCAGGAAAGATCAATGCCTTTGCAAAAAAACGCGGACTGAGTTTTGATGATGCGCTTTTGGACCCGGATTTCCAGGCCATGCATTTTAAAAAGCCCAGAGTCCTTTATACCTCTCCCGCAGGTGCTGTCTTTGATCAGGAGATGGCAAAAGAACTTGCGAAGGAAGAAGACCTGATCATTCTCTGCGGTCATTATGAAGGAGTCGACCAGCGTGTTTTAGAGCTGATCGGGGCAGAGGAGGTCTCGATCGGAGATTATGTTCTTACCGGCGGAGAACTTGCTGCGATGGTCATGACAGATGCGATAAGCCGTATGGTTCCGGGGGTCCTTTCAAACGAAGAGTCCGGAACAGAGGAGAGTTTTTCCAAAGTCTGTCCGGACCGTGAGATGACAAAAAGAGCGCGCAGGGAAGTTTATGGGGAATTCCTTGCAAAAAACGAAGGGGAGGAAAAAACGCTTACCCTTTTAGAATATCCCCAGTATACAAGGCCGGAGGTCTTTATGGGATTAAAAGTCCCGGAAGTCCTTCTTTCCGGTAATCATGCAGAAATCTTAAAATGGCGAAGAAGCCAGTCATTAGCACGGACAAAAGAACGGCGTCCGGATCTTTTTGAACTTTAACCATAATAATCAGAACATCCTATGGCACGTCAGGTATCTCTGAAGTTGACGTAAAACCGGAAGGAAAAACTTCCGTTTTTTTCACATCTTTTTCACAAAAAACAGAGGAAATTTTGTTGACACTCTTGTGTTATAGTGCTAATATAACAACAGATGTTAGCACTCTATTAATTCGAGTGCTAACAACAAAAAGGAAAGTTGGTCCGGAAACTGATCAGACCGGAGGTAAGGTATGGAACTGGATGCCAGAAAAAAGAAGATATTACAGGCAGTGATCAAGAATTATTTAGAGACTGGAGAACCGGTAGGTTCCCGTACGATCTCGAAATATACAGACCTGAACTTAAGCTCTGCGACGATCCGGAATGAGATGGCGGATCTTGAGGAAATGGGATATATCTTCCAGCCCCATACCTCGGCGGGAAGGATCCCGACTGACGCCGGTTACCGTTTGTATGTAGACGATATGCTTTCTGAAAAGATGGCAGCGATGAAAATAGATGTGGAGCAGGCCGAACAGGAGGACGAGGCTCACGAAGAGATCGACCGGAGAATTGACCGGATCGAAGAGGTCCTCAAGGATATGGCCAAAATGCTGGCAAACAATACGAACTATACGTCAATGATCAGCATGCCTCAGCCAAATAAAAACAGGCTGAAATTCGTCCAGCTGACGCTGGTCGATCCGGAGAAGCTCCTGACTACGGTCGTCCTCGAAGGGAATATCGTGAAAAACGAAATGATCAAGTTGGATAAGGAGATCGACCCGGAAACGCTTTTGAAGCTGAATATCCTTTTCAATAATGAACTGAACGGGAAATCACTTCGGGAGATCAACTTTGAAATGGCAGCAAACATGGCTGATTCCGCCGGAGAACTCGGGGAGCTTGTTTCAGAGATCATTAACGCGATCTCGGCGGCGATCGGAAGCGCGGATGGAATCCAGATCTTTACCAGCGGCGCAACGAATATCTTCAAGTATCCGGAGCTTTCCGATACCAGCCGTGCGAGCGGGCTGATCGGAACATTAGAAGAAAAGGAACTTCTGACCGGACTTCTTGCGGATACCGCCGAAGAAGACGGAGCGGAGAATACCGGAATTCAGGTCTATATCGGGCAGGAAACTTCCGTAAGTTCGATGCAGGACTGTGCAGTCGTAACGGCGACCTACGAGTTTGAAAAAGGCGTTTACGGAAAGGTCGGTATTATCGGTCCGAAGCGAATGGATTATGAGAAGGTCATGGATGCACTAAAGAATGTAACCGGAAGTCTGGATAAACAATTCCGGAAACCGGAGAAATAGAAAGAAAGGCGGCAAAGGACTTGGCAAAAGAACGTGAACTGAAATGGGTCAAAGAAGCCCAGGAAGAAATGGAAAACGAAGAAGTTGTGACAGAGGAAGAAGCAGTTCAGGAGAACCCGGAAGAAACGCCGGATGATGCGGAACCGGTAGAAGGCGAAGTCGTTGATACGGAACCGGAAAGTGAAGAAGCGGCTCCGGAAGATTCGAAGCTGGCTGAAGCGGTTGAGCGTTACCAGAGACTGTTTGCGGAATTTGACAACTTCCGTAAGAGAACAGAGAAAGAAAAAGCGGCCCGTTATGATATGGGCGCGAGGGATGTCGTAAGCAAGATCCTTCCTGTTCTGGATAACTTTGAACTAGCGCTGAAGAACGTTCCGGATGCGGAAAAGGATTCTCCGTTTGTGGATGGAATGGAGAAGATCCAGAAGCTGTTCCTTACAACGCTCGAAGGCCTCGGAGTAACCCCGATCGATGCGGTCGGAAAAGAGTTTGACCCGGCATTCCATAACGCAGTCCTTCATGTAGAAGACGAAGAAGCCGGAGAAAACATTGTCGTAGAGGAGCTCCAGAAAGGCTATATGTATAAAGACCAGGTTGTACGCTACAGTATGGTTAAGGTCGCAAATTAAATGCATTAGAAAAACTACGCGGGTTTCGCGAATATATAAAATTAAAAATTGCCGGGAAAGATTGTCCCATTAAAGGAGGAAAATACAATGGCAAAAATTATCGGAATCGATTTAGGAACAACAAACTCATGTGTAGCGGTTATGGAAGGCGGAAAGCCGGTCGTTATCGCGAACGCGGAAGGCGTACGGACAACTCCGTCAGTCGTAGCTTTTACAAAGAATGGTGAGAGACTGGTCGGTGAGCCGGCAAAACGTCAGGCTGTTACAAACTCTGACAATACGATCTCTTCCATCAAGAGAGAAATGGGATCTGATTACAGAGTCAATATTGAAGGAAAGAGCTATTCTCCGCAGGAGATCTCCGCGATGATCCTTCAGAAACTGAAAACAGATGCGGAAGCACATCTTGGCGAAAAAGTTGATGAGGCTGTTATTACTGTTCCGGCATACTTCAATGATGCCCAGAGACAGGCAACAAAGGATGCAGGAAAGATCGCAGGTCTTAAAGTTGAGCGTATTATCAACGAGCCGACCGCAGCAGCCCTTGCATATGGACTGGACAATGAAGCAGAGCAGAAGATCATGGTCTACGACCTTGGCGGCGGTACCTTCGACGTATCCATTATTGAGATCGGCGAAGGAATCATCGAAGTACTTGCAACTGCAGGTAACAACCGTCTCGGCGGCGATGACTTTGATAAGAGAGTTACCGATTACCTGATCTCTCAGTTCAAGGCTCAGGAAGGAATCGATTTTAGCACAGATAAGATGGCTCTCCAGAGACTTCGTGAGGCAGCTGAGAAAGCAAAGAAAGAGCTTTCTTCCGCAACAACAACAAATATCAACCTTCCGTTTATTACAGCAACAGCAGAAGGTCCGAAACACCTTGACATGAACCTGACAAGAGCAAAATTTGACGAACTGACTCATGACCTTGTAGAAGCAACCGCAGGTCCTGTACAGCAGGCATTAAGAGATGCAGGCCTTTCCGCAAGCGAGCTCGGAAAAGTTCTTCTGGTCGGCGGATCTACAAGAATTCCGGCAGTTCAGGCTAAGGTTCAGCAGCTGACCGGACAGGAGCCTTCTAAGACTCTGAACCCGGATGAGTGTGTCGCGATCGGCGCAGCTGTTCAGGGCGGAAAACTTGCAGGCGATGCAGGTGCCGGTGATGTCCTTCTTCTGGATGTTACTCCGCTGTCCCTGTCGATCGAGACCCTGGGCGGTGTTGCAACAAGACTGATCGAGAGAAATACAACGATCCCGACAAAGAAGAGCCAGATCTTCTCAACCGCGGCAGACAACCAGAGTGCAGTTGATATCCATGTTGTTCAGGGTGAAAGAGAATTTGCAAGAGACAACAAGACCTTAGGACAGTTCCGCTTAGACGGAATCGCTCCGGCACCGCGTGGTATCCCGCAGATCGAAGTAACGTTCGATATTGATGCAAACGGTATCGTTAACGTCAGCGCGAAAGACCTCGGAACCGGAAAAGAGCAGCATATTACAATTACTTCCGGATCCAACATGAGCGATGATGAGATCAACAAAGCAGTCCGCGAAGCAGCTGAGTTTGAGGCACAGGATAAAGCAAGAAAAGAAGCTGTCGATACAAGAAACGAAGCAGACTCCCTTGCAATGCAGGTAGAGAAGGCAATGAATGATGCCGGCGATAAATTAGACCCGACAGATAAAGCAGAAGTAGAATCTGACCTGAGCACCTTAAAGGCACTGCTCGGAACCGATCCTTCCGCAGAGCTGACTCCGGAGCAGGTATCCTCCATCAAGTCCGCAAAAGAAAAACTGCTTGCAAGCTCCCAGAAGCTCTTTACCAAGATGTATGAGCAGGCACAGAGCCAGGCAAATCAGGGCGGCCCGAATATGGGCGGCGGCTATAGCGGCGGAGCACCGGAGCAGGATCCGAATCCGAGTCCGGAAGGAGATGTCGTAGACGGCGACTTTAAAGAAATCTAATCAATCCTGATACAGGAATTCATGGAATCCGGGAATACTCCCGGATTCCATGTGAATTTTAATAAATGACAGTAGTGGGAAAAGAGAATGGCAGATAAAAGAGATTACTATGAGATCCTCGGCGTTGAAAAGAACGCAACTCAGGACGATATTAAAAAAGCATACAGAAAGCTGGCGAAGAAATATCATCCGGATATGAATCCGGGAGATAAGGAAGCTGAGGCAAAGTTTAAGGAAGCATCCGAAGCTTACGGCGTACTGAGCGATGAAACAAAACGGAAACAGTATGACCAGTTTGGCCATGCAGCTTTTGACGGAACCGGCGGCGCAGGAGGCTTTAACTACCAGAACATGAACGTCGATGATATCTTAAGAGGCTTCGGCTTCGGTGATATCTTCGGTGATCTGTTCGGAGGCGGAGGATTCCGCTCGTCCGGATTCGGCGGAAGCGCCCAGGCGTACAATGGACCGATGAAAGGGCGGAATGTGGTTGCCTCTGTCCGTATCGCTTTCGAAGAAGCGGTCTTTGGCTGTGAGAAGCAGATCAGCATCAACTTCAAGGAAGAGTGTGACAGCTGCCATGGGACAGGAGCAAAACCGGGAACCAGTCCCGAGACCTGTCAGACCTGCGGAGGAAGCGGTCAGGTCGTCCGCCAGAGACAGAGTCTCTTTGGCGTAATGCGGGAAGTCGGTGTTTGTAATGAATGCGGCGGTTCCGGAAAAGTTGTAAAAGAAAAATGCCCGTCCTGCCGCGGCAACGGATTTAAGAACACGAAGAAGAAGATCTCAGTTACGATCCCTGCCGGAATCGATTCCGGACAGAGCATCCGGATCGCAGGCATGGGTGAGCCGGGAACAAACGGCGGCTCAAGGGGAGACCTTCTTGTTGAAGTTATCGTATCCCGCCATCCGATCTTTGTAAGAGACGGTATGAACCTGTTTTCCACTGCCTCCATTACATTTACGGAAGCAGCTTTAGGCGGCGATGTTAAGATCAAGACGATCGACGGAGATGTTCTGTTCCCGATCAAACCAGGAACGCAGACAGATACCAAGATCCGCCTGAAAGGCAAAGGCGTTCCGTCGCTCCGCGATAAAACAAAGCGAGGCGACCAATATACAACGCTTGTTGTCAAAGTGCCGGACCGCATGAATTCAAAACAAAAAGAAGCGTTAAAGAAATTTGACGAAGTCATGTATCCGAAGAAATAAGAATGATCGAAAACATAAAATCCCAGATGCCTGTCCGTTTTAACGGGCAGGCATTTCTATGCCTTGTAAGATGAATCTGGAATGTAGTACAATAGCACAAGCTTAATGTCTTAAGATATGCCGGCCTGCGCGGGCGAAAAGGAGATAGCAAGATGAGATGGACAAAATATACGATTAAGACGACGACAAAAGATGCGGATATGGTCAGCGCGATCCTGATGGATTATGATATCAATGATGTACAGATTGAAAACAATGTACAGCTGACAGATGAGGAACTGAACCAGATGTACGCGGATTTTGTAAAGGAACTGCCGCCGGATGACGGAAGCTGCTCCTTGAGTTTTTATGTGGAATTTGAAGACAGCGAAGATCAGACGGATATGGACCGGAAGATTGATGCTCTGGCGCAGGGACTTAACGAAGCAGTAGAGCTTTTCGGGATCGAACCGACAGAGTTGATCTGTGAGGATCTGAATTCGGATGACTGGGAAAACAATTGGAAAGAATTCTTTAAGCCGTTTTCCGTAGACCGGATCCTGATCGCTCCGACCTGGGAAGAACTTCCAAAGGAAGGAGAAAAGATCTTGTCAGTTGATGAGATCCAGACCTTTGTCCATGAGGAGAAACCAAATGACCCGCAGGAAATCACGGATAATAAGACCGGGTACGACCAGCCGGCGCCGGACCTTTTGATCCGGATCGATCCGGGAATGGCGTTCGGAACCGGGACCCATGAGACAACAAGACTTTGTCTTCGTGCTTTACAAAAAGCGATAAAGGAAGGCAATCATGTTTTAGATCTTGGCTGCGGGAGCGGGATCTTAGGAATCGCCGCGGTAAAACTGGGGGCGTCTGACGTTGTGTCAGTTGATATCGATGAGCAGGCAGTCAAAGTTGCAGAAGAAAATTTTGAGATCAACGATGTTCCCGGTGAGAAGAGCCGGTTCTTTGTCGGTAATGTTGTAGATAACAAAGAACTTCAGGAAGAGATCCTTACAACCTGGAATATCTCCGGCTTTTCCGGATATGATATCGTTGTGGTCAATATCCTTGCTGATGTGATCAATGTTATGATGCCGTCTCTGGATCAATATTTGAGATCCGGCGGGATCCTGATCACATCCGGTATTTTGAATGAAAAAGAACAGCTGATCCGGGATGCAGTCTCTGCCAATCCGAATCTGGAGCTGAGCGATGTTCAGAACGACGGGGACTGGGTCAGTATTACAGCGGTGAAAAAATGAATTACCTCATCAGTAATTTGCATTTTATATCTCCTTTTGGAGTATTTAAACTGTATGCGGATAAATTGTAGTTGGTTATAAAAGGGAGTTGAGTATGTTTTTATTTCGTCTGCCGTGGAAAGACCGTAAACTGATTTCCGAGGTTGCAAAACTGTATTGTGATATGGCGATCAACGGAGAAGGATATGATGACCGGATCCGGCAATTCTGGAGGATCTCCATGTATGCAAAGGCCGGGGTCCTGAGCAGAACGGATCTGGAAACAATCTGCACTGCAATGGAGGCTTTTCATGAAGCCTATAAGAAGGATTTTGCCTTTAAAGATCCTGACGGGACCTTCCGCAACCTGGACGTTGTTATACCGAAAGTAAAAGCGCTACTGGCTGAGAAACAGAAAGCAGATACGGCGCTTTGAACTTTATTCTTAACGTTCTGAAAAAAAAACAAACTATATTTTGCTTTCCCATGGTAAAATGAACATGTTTATGAGAGGGGAAGGAAGGTCCGGATAATTGCGGGGGCTGTCTGCAGTTATCAGGTCGAAGGAATACTTATTTCAGAGGTACTATATGAATGATGTATTGATTCAATGCTTCCGGGCTGCTACAGAAACTTTAAATTTTACAACTGCTGCTCAGAGTATCCATATTTCACAGCCTTCATTCAGCCGGAATATCGCCATGCTGGAGGAAGAACTGGGATTTAAGCTATTCTGGAGAAGCAAACAGAACGGAGTCCGTCTGACTCCTGCGGGGGCTTCGTTATATAACGGTTTATTTGATGTTGAAAAACAATATCTGGAGCTTTTGGAAAAATCCCGGCGGATCAGCAGAGGAGAAGAAGGAAAGCTCGTGATCGGAGTCCTGAACGGAATCGTTTTAGACAGCCAGACATTTTATCATATCAAAAAATTCCGGGATCAATACCCACAAGTTAAAGTCGAATTGAAGAGTTGTTCACTTAAAGAATTAGAGGACAATCTCCTGAAAGGGATCTGTGATATCTGTTTTATGATGGCAGATATTGTCAGGGCAAAAGAAGAAATCCTGTGCGAGAAGGTTTATTCGGTACCGACTTATTTTGTTGTTCCGAAGACTGCGGGGCTTGAAGCAGGGAAGGTCTACCATCTGAAAGAACTGAAAGAGCAGGTCTTTTTGCTCTCAGAGGAGCATCCGGAAGTGAATCAGGGAGTCATTGAAATGTGTAGGAATTCCGGTTTTGAACCGAATTATAAAATGGCTCCGGATTACGAAACCAAGATCCTCTGGGCTGAGACGGGCGAGGGCATTACCGCAATCACGCTGGACCAGTATGTCCGGAACAGTTCCCATATCGATGTTATCAAAGTGGCGGAATTTCCGGATCTGGATTATTCGATCTGCTGGCATAAAGAGAATTATAATCCGACGATCGCCTTGTTCTATTCACTGATCGATGAGGTTCGCCAGACCTATTAAATGTTCCTGAATGACCTCATAGTTTATTCGCATTTTCAATTCCGGCCTTTTTCCAATAAGATAAAAACGAAAAGATTTTACTTATTGGGAAGAGGTCGTTTTTCATGAGTACAGTTCAGAATCCGGAAGAAGTAACCTACAGCAAAGCCAGAGTCAATTGGATGATCTTTGCTGTTGTTTTTTGTATGGTTATTCAGGGATTCGGATTATTTAAATTGATTCCCATGCAGGATGCGATCCAGACGTATTTTCATATCAATGAAGGTGCCTACGGGATCATGGCCTCCGCATCAAACTGGATGATGATCGCCCTATCGGTACCGCTCGGTTTTGTAGCACGTAAAGTTCCGTGCAAATGGGGGCTTTCGATTGGTTTCTTCGCTGCCTTTATCGGCATGATCCTTCAGATCTTTACGCATTCATTTGCCCTTTTTGTCATCGGACGGATGATGGAAGGCGGCGGATTCGGTTTTGTGTCACTGACCTCCGGAAGTCTGATCTTAACTCTGGTTCCTGAAAACAGGCGTGGATTTTGGAGTAGTGTGAATGTCGTTGCTACCGTACTGCCTCAGGTAATTATTACCAAGGGCGGTGCGACACTGATGGTAAACTCCGGTCTTTCGTTCCAGAAAGTCTTTGCCATTATCTGTGCGATGTATGTTGTAGCGATCATTATCTGGCTCATTATTGTTCCTCGAACGGTTCACGTTCACGGGATCGCGGATGCGACGAAGCCTACCAAAGAGCAGACGATGCGTGTCTTTAAAAACACCTCGAACTGGCTGGTCTCTATTGCGTTCGTGTTCTTTAATGCAATCGCGATCGGTTTTACCGCTTACGTGATCAAAGTCCTGAATCTGAAAGGGCTGGAGATGCATCAGGCAGCGAATGTCTACAGCTATACGACCTTGATCGGTCTTGTGGCGATGATCTTTTTCGGATGGCTGTCAGACAAACTCGGAACGAAGAGAAAAATCGTGATCGTCGGTTACCTGTCCTGCGCTGTTTCACTGGTCTTGCTGGCAGTCCTTCCGGCAAACCTGATCTTTATTTACGTCGTCGTATTCGGAACGCTCCCGAGATCGATCGCCGGGCTTACCAGCGCAAGCGCGGCAGATATTGCGGAAGTACCGAAGGATATCCCGATCGTAAATTCTGTTAAGAATACAGTGACCCAGATCGGATCTGTCCTGATGACGATACTGATGGGCTTTTTGATCCAGTATCTCGGATACACTTTTACAATTTATGTTCTGGCAGCAGAGGCTGTAGTTGGGGCAATTCTCTGGGTATTCGCTAGGCGGATCCCATAACCATATGACAGAGAAATCAATAAACAGAAAGGAAGGATAGAAACATGGCAGTTCTAACAGAAAAAGAAAACTTCATGAGGATGTTTAAGGGCGAGATCCCGGAATGGATCCCCCGTTATACCCTTGGACCTGTCAGAGGGCTGGAAGATTTTGCACCGGCTGTCGGCGGAGTTGCACCGGATCTGCTCAGCCGGCACCGCAGATTGGGCGGCGGAAAGGATATCTGGGGCGTAGAGTATATTACCAGCAAGGAAGCGGCAGGCGGCCTTCTTCCTAAGACCTGGGACTTCATTCTGGACGATGTTACGAAATGGCGTGATGTGATCAAAGCTCCTTCTCTGGATGATATTGACTGGGAAATGGCATGTAAAAAAGATCTGGAAATGAGCAAGATAGACCGGAGCAAGACGGCTCTCGGAATGATGGCAGCAAGCGGTTATTTCCAAACACTGATGGCTTTTATGGGATTTACAGAGGGCCTGTGTGCGCTGTTTGATGAGCCGGAAGCCTGCAAGGAACTGTTTGAATACCTTTCTGATTTTTACTGCACGATCATTGAGAATACGATCGATTATTACAAACCGGACGTTTTCAATATCGTAGATGATACGGCCGCGTGGGGCAATCCGTTTGTTTCTCTGGATATGTTCCGCGAATTCTTCCTTCCCCTTTATGATAGAGAGGCAAAATTTGCAAGAGACCGCGGGATTCCGATCTGTTATCACAACTGCGGAAAATGCGAGATCTTTATTGATGACATGGTTAACATCGGCGTGAATTCCTGGAACCCTGCACAGCTTTGCAACGATCTTGACGCCGTTCAGGAAAAATACGGCAATAAGCTGATCCTTTGCGGCTGCTGGGATCCGGTCCGGATCACAGATCCGAAAATGACAGATGAGGACATCTATGATTATCTTCAGACGATCGCAAATGCGAGAGCAAAGAACGGAGGATTCTGCTTCCTTGCAACGATCCTGATCCCGGATGAGGACGATACCCGGATGCTCCATGTAAATGATGTTGTCAATAAGGCAATTATCGAAATCGGACATAATTTTTATAAGTGATTCTGTGAATGACCTCATAGTTTATTCGCATTTTACGAAACAGCGTGTTTTCAATATGATGTAGGTATATAGAAAGGAGATGGTGGCTTTATGGAAATGATGGGGAAACCAAAAGTACAAATAACAGATGCTGACAAGCAGAAAAGTTATTTTAAGTACTATGAGCGTGACCTGGCTCCGATTGCTCCGGAAAAAATGGGAAAGATCTTCGGACCTCCGATGATCCCGATCGGGAAACTGACCTTCCCTGAGAGAGCAAAGATCTTAGAGCCCGGTTTCGAAGATGAAACAGGTTATTGTGTGCTTCCGGATGGCACTGGCTATATATCGGATACAACCTTTATTCCGGGCGGCACCTCTGAAATGGTGGATTGGTATTTTGCATGGAGAGGCCTGGACCCGTTCCGCTTCACGATCGTAAATCCGGAGCAGAACCTCGGCGCGATGTCCATGCAGACCTGTATTACAAAGGACCCGTTCCGCACGATCCAGGAAAAATACTGGGATACGACCCAGGAGATTCGCCGTATGGGCGAAATGGGACCGATGGGACCGCCGAAAATCGATTATCTGAATTTCAAATGTCCTTCCAGTGTTGGCTTTGATTTGGATAAAATTGGTCCGGACCAGGAGACAAAGACTCTTGTATGTGCAAGAAACTTTGCAGATGGTCAGCCGCCGATGGCAGCTCCGGACTATTTTGTCTGCCATCAGGTAAAAGAGGCAGAAGGCGGGATCAAAGTGACGACCCGGATCTGGTATGGGTGGACTGTCCGCTATGGAAGAGACTATAAGGCCCTCCCGGATGAGTTCTTTATGCAGCCGATGGTTCCGATGGCATTGATGATCCAGAACGCAACAGAGTGGGCAAATCTGGCTGTGATCCTTCCGGAACTTTATGCAGCTGAAAAAGACAACTTATAGGAGGTGAAGTAAGATGTTACATACAAGACA
>JAFWFQ010000009.1 GCA_017515535.1 Parasporobacterium sp.
AACGGAAGCTTCACTTGATGACTCCTATTGAATACCATGAAACCTACTATGAAGCTGCATAAGAATACCGCCAGCCGATTGCTCGACTGGCGGCACCAAACTTTTTAATTATTCACTGTCCACTTGACGGGTAGCACACCACATTGATCGCGACAGCCTTTAAATATACTTGAAATAATCTCAGATTCCTTTAATCACTTCACTCCGCATGCACGGACCATGAGGAGCCTCAAGCGCTTCCGGATTCGGGCCCCAGCCATGCGGCGGGCGGTCATCTTCCGGTTTATATTTGATCGCGATATTGTAAGCTTCCTCTTTTCCTGCCTCATCGCCAAGGTTTTTCAGGCAGATTGCTTTACAATAATACAGTTCTCCAAAATCATCGTTCAGCTCAAGTGCCTTATTGATCAGGTCCAGCGCCTCTTCATATTTGCCCTGCATGATCTTTACGCAGGCAATATTGTACATCAGCTCCCAACTGTCCGGCTGGAGCGCAAGCCCGTGTTCATATACTTCAACCGCTTCATCCAGTTTTCCGAGACGTCTTCTGACATTTCCGCAGTTCATAATATTATAAAAGTGATCCGGGAATTTCTCATATGTGATCTCGTAATTTGCAAGCGCCTCTTCATGCCGCTGCATCGCACGGATCGCCATGCTGCGGTTATACTGTGCATCGCCATCCGCCGGATCCTCCTCGCATGCCTTGTCAAACATTTCCAGGGATTTCTCAAACTGGTTCATATAAAGATAAGCGATTCCTTCATTCACATGCAGTGCCGCGACATCCGGGCACCCTTCGCCAATTCCCTGCTCGCAAAGAATCAGGGCAGCCTGTGCTTTTCCGTCTTTCAATAACGCTCCGCTTCTAGCAACATAATCGATCATAATCATTCCTCCAAACTTGTTTTTGACATATCATTCCACAAAAACAATAGCACACTCCTCTGACAAAGAGAAACAACAATTCGATCCGTTTCCAACAACCCGATCGTTGTTACTTCCAATCGCCGGATATCTATTTGGCCATTCCGACTGCCTCAAACGCAAGATGATACGCATTCTCAGCCGGAACGATCTTATAAAGGATTCCGTTCCCGGCCTGTTCCGTTTCCTGCGAGATCATCTGAAATACCTTACGGATATCTTCATCCGGATCAACAACCAGAAGATACTCATACTCTTTCTCAATCAGCTCTTCCGCAAAGATCCGCGCCATTTCGTTCCGATCGGTAACAACACCGTCTTCCGCCTCATTATAAAGCTTATCGCACCAGATATTCCGGATATTGACCGGTGTCCCGATTGCCTCAAGTGCATACGTCTCATGACGCTGGGATTCTTTCCGGGTATCTCCGCCTAAGGCAAGATAGGTTTTCGCCGGATTTTTTGCGGTAAACGTCTCCGGTAATTGAGCGGCTATAGCAGGGAGTGCAGCCGTTTCCGAATACGCCCTGTTTTCAAGCTGATACGTTTTGGTATAGAACATAATGATCAATACGGCAAGGATCAGCAGCAATTCGACTCCGAGCAGCCGTCCGGCTCTCATACCGCGCTTTGGTAAAAGCGTTTCCAAAACACTATGATTCACCGCTTCCGAAATCACTGAGGTCTTATCCTTTGTGCTCTCCGCATTTTCGCCTTCCTGAGACGGATCTTCCGGCGGAATACTGTCTGAAACAGGTTCCTCTGCTCTCTGCTCTTCCTCCGGCTTCACGACAAAGGGGATCTCAGCCTTAGGATCGATCCCTGCAAGGACCCGCATCAAAAGATAAATAAAGCAGGCAAACGTAAAGGTCGAAGTATAGCGGTGGATCGATGACAGCATGAGTCCGTAATGGCTTGTATAACCATAAAGGAAAATAAGAAATACCACAAAGATCCCGAGTGCGCCGATCAGGGCATTTCGTTTAGAGATATCCTTGATCAGGAAAGTGATAAAAAGATCGGCCGCGATAAAAAACAAGATAAAATATACAAACGGGATATTGCCCCAGCTGACAAGTCCTTTGATCACATTGACAAACTTCTCTCCCGTAAATCCGGCAAGCTCAAGATCAATAAATTCGCCGGTTCCTTTTGTATTGATCAGGATCTGCCAGGAAAAATAGGAAACGGCAGCTGCCGCGATCGGAATAAAAAGGAAGATCACAGACTTTACAGGGCGGATGATCCAGAGAATAAGCGCGACAGCAAAGGCCGCACAGGCATATATCGCGCCGACATTTTTCAGCATTGGCAATACAGCGAGGGTAAACGTAAACCCAATCAGGGAATCGCAGTCATGAAACGGTTCTTTGACCGCCCGGAAAAAGGCCATGCCCAAAAAGATCCCCAGCATCGGATCGATATAAAGGCTGGTATAATAATAGGCCCAGTCACCGCTTGCTCCGCCTCCGTTGACCGTAAGGATGATCGGGATCAGGATAAAAACAAAGAAAACAAGCGGAACAACGTACCACTGGCTCCAGCGATATTTTTTCATTGCCGGAAGGATCAGCGCCGCGGAAAAGATCCAATAGATCGCAAATGCGCTTCCATAGCTGTATCCGGGGGACAATGCCGTGAAAAAGTAGATCAGGAGCGCCATTCCGGGCGGATAAGACTGCATCGTGGAATAAAGGAGCGAACCTTCTCCGACCTGAAGTGCCTCGCTGAAATGAAGTGCCTTCGGCATTGCTGCCCATAATCTCAGCTCATCCCAGACTGACGGTTTCATCGAGAGCGCAAAGATCAGGAAGGTAATGCAAAGCGCTAAAAACAGCGCGATTGCCGGTGTGAACGGGTATGAGACCACGTCGTTTCCCCCTTCTCCTTTTTGTTTTACGCTCTTAACAATCGCAAGTATGATAAGTGCTGCAAAAACGGCATAGACAAGAAACCGGCCGATCTGCAGCAGGTTAAACAGATAAAAAATATACAGGAAAATCATTGTGCCCATAAGAACTATGGGCACACATCCTTCGATTCTTTGGTTCCAGATCCTGCTGACCGCCCAGCTGACAAGAAGGACGATGAGCAGCATGATAATTGTTGAAAGCATTTCTATTCAGTCACTCAGGAAGCTCGTGTTCGTTTCCGCAATCCGGCCGTTTCTGAAAGCACATTTATTTCGGCAGCTTGAACGAGCTCTTAAGGGATACGATCCGGTTAAAGACGAGGTGGTCTTCCGTCGTATCTTTGATATCAACGTTGAAATATCCATGTCTTACGAACTGGAAGTGATCGCCTGCTTTTGCCTTGGCAAGCTCCGGCTCGATATAGCAGGACTCCCTTACCGTCAGGGAATCCGGATTAATATTCCGTTCCTCATCGACCAGCTGTTCATAGAGTCTTGCTTCCGCCTTTACGGCATGTCTTGCGCTGACCCAATGGATCGTGCCCTTGACTTTCCTGCCTTCAAATCCGCTTCCGCTCCGGGTCTCCGGGTCATAGGTACAGTGGATCTCCGTAATATTTCCGTCCGCATCCTTCTTGTAATCCACGCAGGTTACAAAATAGGCATTCATGAGACGGACTTCATTTCCGGGGAAGAGGCGGAAATATTTCTTCGGCGGCTCTTCCATAAAGTCTTCACGATCAATATAGAGTTCTCTGCAGAACGGAACTTTCCGGGTCCCCATCTCTTCGTTTTCCGGGTTGTTGGACGCATCCATCCATTCCACCTGATCTTCCGGATAGTTATCAATAATCAGTTTGATCGGGTCAAGAACTGCCATATAGCGCGGAGCCTTCGGTTTCAGGTCCTCGCGGAGACAGTACTCAAGCATCGCATAGTCAGAAGAACTCTGTGCTTTCGCAACGCCGGAAAGCTCAATAAACTTCTGAATCGATTCCGGTGTAAACCCACGACGTCTTAATGCAGCGATCGTTACAAGACGCGGATCGTCCCATCCATCTACAGTCCCGTTCGCAACAAGCTCTTTAATATAACGTTTTCCTGTAATAACACCGGTCAGATACATCTTCGCAAACTCGATCTGGCGCGGAGACTCTTCAAATCCGACATTCTCGATCACCCAGTCATAAAGCGGTCTGTGGTCTTCAAACTCCATGGTGCAGATCGAATGGGTAACTCCTTCGACAGCGTCCTCGATCGGATGCGCGAAATCATACATCGGATAAATACACCACTGATCGCCGGTCCTGTGATGGGCGACATGGGCAACACGATAGATGACCGGATCACGCATGTTCATGTTTGGTGACGCCATGTCAATTTTTGCGCGAAGAACTCTTGCTCCGTCCGGAACAGCTCCGCTCTTCATTTCTTCGAAGAGTTTCAGGTTTTCTTCCACGGAACGGTTCCGATACGGGCTTTCGATTCCCGGCTTTTCATAGGTTCCGCGGTATTCCCGGATCTCGTCCGCTGTCAGATCACAGACAAAAGCTTTTCCGTCTTTGATCAGCTTTACTGCTGCCTCATACATTTTTTCAAAATAATCGGAGGCAAAGTAAAGACGGTCTTCAAAGTCCGCTCCAAGCCACTTGACGTCCGCTATGATCGAATCAACGAACTCAACATCTTCCTTCGTCGGATTGGTATCGTCAAAACGCAGGTTGAACGTTCCGTTATACTCTTTTGCAAGTCCGTAATTTAAAAGGATCGATTTTGCATGACCGATATGAAGATAGCCGTTCGGCTCCGGCGGGAACCGGGTCTCAACATGGGTATATTTTCCTTCTGCAAGATCCTTGTCGATCTCCTGCTCGATAAAATTCTTTGATACTCTGTTTTCTTCCATCTTTTGCTGTCCTTATTATTTCCTGTTATCGTTGATCAAGTCTGCGCCGCAAACTAGTAAGAAGAGCCGGACAGATTTGTCCGGCTCGGATGGTTCTTTGTTTCTATTACTGAATTGCGTTCTTAGCGGTCTCTGCAAGCGCTGCGAAAGCGGCTGCATCATTGACTGTAAGGTCAGCCAGGACTTTTCTGTTCATGGTATTTCCTGCAACTTTCAGTCCATACATGAACTTGCTGTAGGAAAGGCCGTTCATTCTTGCTGCAGCATTGATTCTTGCGATCCAAAGCTGTCTGAACTGGCGTTTTCTCTGCTTTCTTCCTGCATAAGAGGAAGCAAGTGCTCTCATTACAGACTGCTTAGCGATTCTATACTGTTTTGATCTGGCACCTCTGTATCCTTTTGCCAGTTTTAATGTTCTATTGTGTCTTTTCTTAGCGTTTAATCCGCCTTTAATTCTTGCCATTTCTTATTCCTCCTTTGACTTCCAGATTCTTACAGATATGGTAAGATCTTCTTCATGTTCTTTACATTGGTAGCATCAGTCATAGTGGCCTTGCGAAGATTCCGTTTTCTCTTCGTGGTCTTTTTGTTTAAGATATGGCTCTTATAAGCTTTATTTCTCTTAAGATTTCCGTTTGCTGTTTTTTTGAAACGCTTAGCCGCAGCTCTTTTTGTTTTAATCTTTGGCATTTTTTTATCCTCCTGGCTAAATAATTATTTATCGTCTTATTTCTTTTTCGCAAGGAACATCACCATGTTCCGTCCTTCCACTTTCGGAGCTTTATCAACTGTCGCAATGTCTTCGAGAAGCGCAGCAAAATCGTCAAGGACATGTTTATTTTCCTGCATGTGCGCCATTTCTCTTCCCCTGAACCTAAGGGCGACTTTTACTTTATCACCTTTCTCAATGAACTTCCGCGCCATATTTGCTTTAGTCTTAATATCGTTCACATCGATGTTCGGTGAAAGACGAATCTCTTTCACTTCAATTGTCTTTTGTTTCTTTCTGGCCTCTTTTTCTTTTCTGGACTGTTCATAACGGAACTTTCCAAAATCGATGATCTTGCAAACCGGTGGTTTAGCAGTCGGGGCAATCAGAACAAGGTCTACGCCGGCTTCGTCTGCAGCAGCTCTTGCGTCCTCAATCGAAACAATCCCTCTCTGCTGGCCGTCCGCGTCAATCAGCCTTACTTCCTTTTCCCTGATTTGTTCATTAATTAAGTAGTTAATAATACACCTCCTAAATGAATAAGTTAGCTCTTCCGGCTAAAAAAAAGATAGTTCCGAAGAACTATCCACTCATTCAACAAACCAGTCCTGTATCAGGAACCGGTCTTTTGAAATATTAACCTGCGTGCGCCCGATTGCGACGAGGTGAGAGCGGATACTCTTCTTTGTTTTCAAACGACTGTGATATATTAGCACTCCCTCTCTTTCCTGTCAATACCGAAAAAGAGGAAATTCGCCGAGCACCGGGATTTCAGACAAGAAAGGACGGGGTTATGATCCGGTCCATCTTCTCGTCATGCGGTTCAGTCGGGATCGTTTCATAGAGTTGGAAATCAAAACCAAGCGCGACCTTAATAAATTCCGTGGCCGGATGACCGCTTAAGTACTTATCATAAAACCCGCCGCCATAGCCGATCCGGTTTCCGGATCTGTCAAACGCGAGCCCCGGCATAAGGATCAGGACTTTCTTTTCATCCGCGACCCGCTCCGGTTCACGTGTCACGATCTCCGGATCCGGCTCCGGAATCCCCATATAGCCCGGAGAAAGCTCATCCATCGAATCCAGATAGATAAATTCCATATAGTCTCGTTTCGGACGTCCGTCCTTGTAGAGTGTCTTTCCGCTCGCAAGCGTAACAGGAACTGCGGCCCGCTTCCCATCGGAAAGCGCCTGCTCGATCATCGGCGTTGTCTGGACCTCGTTATTAAAAGAAAGATAAAAATAAATGCACTCCGCCTCCTTGTAGACATCGAGGCTGCAGAACTTTTCTTTGAGCTGTAAGGACCACTCCTCTACCTGCTCCCTCGAAAGCGAATCTTTCTTTTCCGTTACTTCCTTCCGGATCTCATTTTTTTCCATCATAATCCCTCTTATACAATCCTTTTCTTTCCCAAACTCATGTCGAGAACTTGATCAGGAGCATCTCAACGCCGGTCTGTTCGTTCAGGTCACCGGTCTTGATCCGTTTGTCGACCTCTGAGATCTCCTCTAAAATATCACGGACACCCTTCATTTTAAACCAGCCACGGAGATAACCTTCCGCATTCCGGATCACGAAATCCCGTTTTTTCAGGATCCGTGCAACCTCTTCAGTCGTATACCCTTTATTCCGAAGCTCCGCAGTCTCAAGGAGAGTCCGAAACTGGATCCGCAGCATCGCAAGGATATAGAGCGGATGCTCCCGGTTTACAAGAAGGTCATTATATTTGTCCAGAACTTTCCTGACATCTTTTCTCCCCATGGCACCGAGCATCTCAAAGATCTTCGATTCCACATCAACAGAAGAGATGGCAAGAACGTCCTCGGCACGGATCTCAGGGCTGTCTCCGACATAGCCCAGAAGTTTCTCATATTCCCTGCGGAGTTTATCGTAGTCAGTCCCGACACGGTCGACCAAAAGCTGTAAAACACTTCTGCTCACCTTTTTCCCGGCCTGTGCAAAGCCTTTTGCGAGCCAGGTAATCACATCTCCGTCCGTATCTCCGGAGCATTCTACAACAACGCCTTTTTCTTTGATCTGTTTAAACAGTTTCTTGTTTTTTGCGGCACTCTCTTCAAAAAAAGCAAGACAGGTTGAAGCCGGAAGATCGCTCAGAATCTTTAGCAGAAGACTCTCTGCCCCATTCTCTTTCACATCTTCCGGCTCACTGTTTTCTTCGTCTTTTGCCTTTCCTTTAAACTTTCCGGAATTTTCTACAACGACAAGACGTTTTTCCGCAAAGAAAGGAAGCGTAACAACGCTGTCATAGACATCCGTAAAGTTGATTGAATTCCCCTCGAAATAAGAGTAATTCATATCATTTCCGGCCGTGATCAGTTTTCTCAAGCTGTCCCGATAGAGCCTCTTTTTATAGTTTTCTTCTCCATAAAAAAGATAGACATTCGCAATATTATCTTTTGTGATCTTAAATGTACTCATTCGCTCTTATCGGTTTTTATATCGGTCTGATCAGAAAGTGATCGTCTTCGGTTCTGCAGTAAAGGATGCAAAGGTTGCTGTCGCGTTCTGGAAATAGAAAACTTCGGTGTTGTCATCATTCTCGTCATACATTGCGCGAAGGTTTGGATGTTCATCCAGCATCTGTTTCTTTGCGGCAATATTGTCATCAGAGATCAATTCGCCTGCGATCCGAAGCCAGGTTCCTTCTGCAAAGCAGCAAATCTCAGCTTTCGGATTTGCATGAAGCTGTTTAGAAACATCTTTTACCTTTCCGGTCTGGATATACAGCTTGCCTTCAAAAAGCATAATTGTTCCGAACGGACGGACACGAGGCTGGTCGCCGTCAACAGTTGCAAGATAATACGTTCCGCATTTTTTTACAAAATCATAAACTTCCTGCATTTTCAATATCTCCTTTCTATTTTTACGATGAATATACTATAGCCCAACCCGTCCGTTTTCTCAAGCACAGCAAAAGAAAAACCCGCAGGTTGCAAGACTTAAAGGATGGATTTTACGAACTTCCTGTATTTGAAATTACGGATCAGCCGCTGATAGAGAACATCCAGAAGGACCGGGATTCCGATCCCGACGATCGTATATGCGACCCACCATGCACCGATTTCTCCAAAAAGATGGGGATTGGCTGCAAGATAAAATGCCGGAAGATCATAGACCCGGACTACGATAGCCGCAATGATCTTAAAAGCCAGCATATGCAAAAGCAATATCGCAAGGGTCCTCCGCCCGATAATCATAAAGAACTCTCTGATCTTCCAATGGCAAAGGATCGCGGAAAGACTGTAGACCAAACCGAATCCGAAAACCGATGCACAAAGAAGAAAGAACGGATTCACATACCGGTTACTCACAAGCATGACCGTACCGAACCTGTTCAGGATAAGCAGGATTCCAAAAGAGACAACAGAGGAAATCCCATAGATCCATATCTTCCGCTTCACAAAGAACGATTGGAACCGGACAAACAGATATCCCAGATGGAAAAGAATATATCCGGAGGCGGAACGGGCTATATTGGACATGGAAAACTGCGTAAAATGAAGCCCGAACCCAAGGGCCAGCAAAAGCAGCGCAATCACGGTATGAATGATCAATACCTGCTTTTCTTTTAAAAACCTGCGGAGCAAAAAAGTCAACAGACAGTAAACGCAGGAGATCAAAAACAATGATTGCAGAAACCAAAGCGTTCCGGTCAGTTCCGTCAGATTCCGGAACCAGATCCCTTTTCCGATTTTTGTCAGCATCTGTAAAAAGGTCAGGTATTTGTGTTTCGCTAAAAAAGAAACCGTCAGAAGATGGGATTGATCCGTAAGCGCCGTATAGATATTGATCCTTAGAAAAACATTATTCAGGAACGTAAACAACGTTGTCCAGATAAAATACGGAAGCCAAAGACTCAATATCTTTTTCCCGATAAACCTTAAGACAGTCGGAAAACTGTCGGAATGGGACCATTTAAATCCGCACCCGGCCGCGATCATAAATACGGGCATATGGAACAGGTAGATAAAATGGTAAACCCCAAGCACGACACCGCCATGGCAGACTACCATCGCAATAACAGCCAGCGCCTTGCAGACATCGATTTCAGTGATTCGATTGTTATTCTTAAAACCTTCCATCCGCCCATCCCGTGATTCTTTTCCGGAGTCCGACCGGTTCCGTAAAGAAACGAGTTCCTATTTAATACTGAACGGCCTGTTCTTCCGTTTCCTCGACAATATGGGTGTCAAACCATGCGGAATCGATGACCTGACCAAGCTCTTTGCTGTAGACAACGATATTGAATCCCCGGAGATTTGTCGAGTACTCCTGTCCATCAATTTGGATCGTTGCGGAGCCATCGGAATCCTGTCCGGAGCTTTCCATGTAATATGAGGACATTCCGCTCTTCAGGATGCCCTCCTTCTGAAGTTCTTCATAACCGGCAACTTCATCCGCAACTCCATCCTCAATGACTGCCAGATAACTCATTCCTTGTGCTCCGACAAGATACCACTGGGTCCCGAGATCCCAGAGAGCTTCCTGCATCTCATCAGTAAGCCCTGCCATGCCTTCACCGCGGACCGCAATAAAGACCGTGTACTCCGGATGTTCTTTCAGGACCTTCAGATAGGAAGTAAAGTCACTCTTATCTCCGAACTCATAATCGATATAGGCGGTTGAAATATTGTTATAAGCTTTTCCGTCCGGGGTAAAGTAATTGACCGAAACCTTTCCGACCGGTTCTTTCCAAGAGGAAATATCCAGCGTTCCGATATGGCTGTTCGGCAGATCCGGATCTTCTTTTAAAACACAGGTCTGCTTCTTATTTGTCCCATATTCCTGATAGGTTACTTCAACATGTTCTACACTAAGTCCCAGGGATTCTTTTTCATTGACTCTTACAGATACAAGCCCTTTAAACGGATCATAATTTTCAACTACCAGAGCATTCGCGAGTTCCTCACGATATCTCGCATATAAAGCATCTGCTTCCGGATCGACGACCTCAAGGGACTGGAGGAAGGCGGATTTCTTCGCAAGATCCTGTCTCATCTCCTCAAATCCGAACTGCTCAGTCAGAGTATCTTCCTCCGAATACAGATTTGTTCCGAGACCAAGCTGCTCTCCGGGAATCGTAACTCCCATTGCGGCAAGCGTTGTCGGGAACATATCCATCGTGCTGAATTCCCGTCTTCTGCCCGGGTCGGCAACTTGTGCCGCGGAATTGATCAGCGCGGTATAAGTCTTCCTTTGGTAACCGCTGCTGACCTTTTCACAAAAGTCTGTATCCATGGTCGTATGATCACCACAGATGATGACCGTTGTATTATCATAAAAATCCTGTTTCTTTATCCAGTCTAAAAACTCCGAAACCTGCTTGCTTGAGCAGGCCATAACGTTCGCATATTGGTTATCTCCATACTCTGTTCCGCAAAGACCACATACATAGCCGTCCTCGAAATGCGTATCCACGGTAAGGATCGTCAGGTTAAACGGCTCGCTTCCTGCCGCCAGTTCCGTCGCGGTCTCCTTCGCATGTTCAAAGAGTTTTTCATCTTCAAATCCCCACCAGACCCTGTAATCTTCCGGGATCCATTCTTTCTCTTTTGCATACAGATAATCTCTGAATTCAAAGTTTCCGTGATCACGGAACATCAAACGCCGTCCGCCGAAAGTCGCGTCAGAACCAAGAAGGAAGACCTGCCGGTACCCTTCATCTTTCAAGATATCTCCAAGCGTCCTTATCTGCGGGAAGAACGCAGACTGTGTATCCATGTTATTTCCGCCGATTCCAAGCTTGATCGGGATTCCGGCAGTCTGAGCAAACATCGCTCCCGTTGTAAATCCGGTGCCGGAATAGACGATTCCTCCGTTCAGTTTCGAATCACCACCGGAAAAGTCCTCATTTTCCTGTGCAATTTTCGTCAGTTCCGGAATAATATTCTTCTGAAACGCACCGCCGGCAGCCTCGTCCGCATATGTCGTCTCCATTGATTCCAGATAAATATAGATCAGATTTCTTTTTTGTTCCGGAAAAACAAGATCGACATCTTTCGGGTCAACATATTCTTCTTTGACAAAATCTCTTTTTTGTTCCCTCTGCCCTTCGATCCAGGTATCAATGTCCAGACGTCTCCACGCAATCTGCTGGACAACAAATCCCGCAACAAGTGCCAGCCCAAGCGTAATTAGTGCGCAGATCCTCCGCTTTTTCGATTGTTTCAGCTTGACCATCAGGACTATGTAGGCGATTGTAACAAGCAGTGTCGGAAGGAGACCTAACACAAGGTATTTCCAAACCATTCCGTTTCCGGTTCCTTCCAACGGAACACTCAACTGGAAAATAATCTCATCAAGATCAAGATCGCCCCAGTTCGTAAACGTCCAAAGCTCTCCAAATCCAAATAGAGATACCAAAAAAACAAGTAACCCTACAAATGTATATAGTATTCCGGCTCCCGCCTTTTTTATTCCGGTCCCTTTTTTCATCTGTCTTCTCTCTTTTGCCAGTAATAATTAGTGTCCATAATTTATTATTATTTTTATTTATTACCCGTTTGTCAATAGTCTGATGCTTCCTTTGTTATCATTGTGATCGTCCCCAGCGGATCGATCTCCGCCCGGATTTCTCCCTGTTCGGCGGTCAGATAGACCTTTGCTCCGACTGCTTCAAGCCGCTTAAGGACTTCCTGGTGGGGATGACCGTATCGATTGTTGACACCGGCTGAAATCACGGCGATTTCCGGATCTGCTGTTTTTAAAAACCCTGCAGAAGAAGAACTCTTTGATCCGTGATGCGCCACCTTCAGGAGATCACAGTCTTTCAAGACTCCCGCTTTTACGATTTCTGCTTCTTCCTCTTCTCCGATATCGCCGGAGAAAACAGCCCGGAAGGAATCAAAAGACAGAAGAAGGACTACGGAATAAGCATTGGAATCCCGGGATGTGAAATCCTTTTCCGGATGTAGACAGTTCAGGGTGATCGAACCGTCATCAATGACCATTCCGGAATGGATCGGTAAAGCTGTAACATTTGCTTTTTCTGCAGCATATATTAACTCCTGATAATTCTCATTTTCCGGAATCGACGGGACAAGAAGATTCTTTGCCTGAATGATTCCTGCTCCATCATCCTCTAAAAGCTCCAGGACGCCGGAAATATGATCGGTATCCGGATGCGAGATCAGGAGATAGTCGATTTTTGAGATTCCCCTGTACTTCAGTGCACTCTCCAGCCGGAACCGGTAAAGATCCGAAACCGTGGAAGATCCGCCGTCTATCAAATAAACTGTCCCGGAAGGAGACTCGATCAGGATCCCGTCTCCCTGATCGACATCAAAAAAAGTGATCCGGAGCTTATTAGTTTTCGTTCCTGCAAAAAGGATCAGCAGTAATACCAGCCCCAATCCGAAAAAGACGGCTCCACTTTTCATCCGGCTTATCCTGATCCGGAAAGATAGAAAAAGGATTACAAAAAGGACTGCATAATAAATGACAACCCTCCCCGGAGCCATCCTTCCTGTAATCACTATACTGAACGGGATCTTATCGACCACGGCGCAAAGGAACTCGATCAGGGAGACAAGATAGGCCCCCGCTCCAAGGAACAGCCTTCCAAAGAATAAGCTCAGGATTCCTGCAAGCGCACTGAACACCCCGCTTTCTAAAACCATCCCCATCACAGGGACTACAATCAGATTTAAAAGGACGGAAAACACAGGGACTTCATAGTAGGAGTTGATGATAACAGGAAGTGTCATCAGCGTCACGGAAAGGCTTGCAAGAAACAAGGCTGCCGCCTTAAGAGCCAATGCTTTACCCCTGATCCGATGTCCCTGCTCTCTTTCCCGTGGAGAAAGCAGGCGTTCAAACGCCGGAAGAAGAAGGCCGATCCCGAGGATCGCACCGAAGGAAAGTTGAAAGCCGGAATAAAACAAAAGTCCCGGATTATGAAGCAGCAAAAGGATCGCGGACAGCCCGAGGGCGGAAAGAAGGTCGAATTTCCGTCCGAGCCGGATTGCTGCGATCCGCAAAAGAAACATGATCGAAGCACGGACCGCGGATGCGCTCTCTCCGCTCATGACACAAAACAATACCATGACAAAGCCGGAAAAAATGACGGCAGCAGTCAGCGGCAGATGCTTTCGGAAGAAAGAAAACAACGTCATTCCAAGCAGGGAAATATGGAGGCCTGAAATGGCCAGGATATGGGCGATCCCGCTTTTCCGGTATAGCTCTTTTGTGTCCGGGTCGAGACTGCTCCGATCGCCTGTTACGATTGCCGTAAAAATTGCGGCGTGCCCTTCTCCTTCCCCACCGGCAAGGTTTTCTAAGGAGTCTGTCAGCTTCTTTCTTAGAAACTGCATCGCTGCCCGAACAGGGAGGACCCGGCGGCTTACCAGAGCAATTTCTCCTTCCGCCTGAAACTTTTCCTGTACTCCGAGGCTGTTATAATAGGCTTCTTCATCATAATTCCCGTCATTCCGGGCGGATCGAAAGCCGGTCCGTTTTGCTTTTACCTGAACCCGGTTTCCCGGAAGCAAGGAAATTCCCTGATATGTTTCGGTCTCCATTGTAAGCAGGATCTTCCGGAGTCTGATCCGCAAGTTCTTCCCATTCTGATCCTCCGCCTTTTCCTTGTTTTCTTTCGGTATTCCAACGGCATAACAGTTAACATTCTTGAGATACACCGATACTTTCTTCCCGGCCTCTTCGGATTTCATGAATTCGCCGGTCAAAACGACCTGGTCCGTAAGCCCTGAAAGATCCGGCCGGAAATCGATTTTTATGATCTTGCCCAAAAAGAAGATCAAGAGCGCAAAAAGAACCGCCCCGTAAAACAACGGACGTTTTCTCATCAATCTTCAATTCCGGTGTGTGAAAAAAGCGGAAACTCCTGAGCCTTCGCTATTCGATATAGGACAGATCCCTTACGATCGGCTGAGTCAGATCCATAGAGCCATGTAAAATGATCTCTGTTTCGCCGTCAACCATGAATTTCACGGAGTGGACATACGTCAGCTGGCAGAGAGAATCCACGATGGAATAGATCATGATCTCGTCACTGACTTTCTGTTCCTGTTCCAGAAACTCCTTACTGAAGTTTACATAGCAGATATGGTCTGTCGTAACAACGCCGTTAAGCGAGACCTGCGAAGAGATCGTCCGCAAAGCTTCCCCCTCGGCCGGTCCTTCCAAAAGACGGGAAAGGATATACTCTTCCATTGAATAATTGCTGTTATCGATTGTAAACCGGTAAAGAACCGGAACAAGTTTCTCTCCTGTTTCATTCGCGAAATAGATCGTTAGATCTGTCTCCTGTTTCAGCATTCCCTCTTCATTTAGAAGGACATTGACAAAGGTATCTTTGGTCATCGTACCGATCATATCCCCATTGGAATTTACGATCGGGCTTTGATCAACCGTAAAGGAGACTCCGGTGATTCCCGGAACCTGGAGCAGGGTCAGAACAACCGACGCACGGAAAATGATCTCTCGGACGTTTGTCATCCGAAGATAGGCAGCATTAAAATCAAGCGTTACAAGACCATCCTTCGCTATGATCCCCTGAAGATTTACATTCTCCGGCTTTACGGTATAGTACGTCGTATCTTCCTCGTTTTGCGTAAATACGAGATCAAGCAGCGTCTGGATCAGTTCCACCTGTTCCATATTTTCCGCCCCCTGGACCGTCTCGATCCGGTAGATGATATCATTCGCATTCTGGTTTGTATAATAGACCATGAACTGATCCGGTCCTTCCGGCTCCTGCGTTTTTTTCGCACAGCCCGCAAAGACAGAACCTGCAAAGGCAAGCAGAAGAATCAACACTATGCACTTAAGAAAATCTTTTCTCTTCTTCATCTTTTGCTACCCCTGCTTTTTGAGATAGGTCAGAGGGATCTGCATCGTAAAGGTCGTTCCCTTATCGACCTGACTGTATACCTTGATCGTTCCGTTATGGGCAAGAACGATACTCTTTGTGATCGCAAGTCCGAGTCCGGTTCCTCCTGTCGCACGGTCTCTCGCTTTATCGACCCGGTAGAACCGGTCAAAGATATGGTCAAGACTCTCTTCCGGAATTCCGAATCCGTTATCTTGAACCTTAACATAAAAATATGTCTTATCTGCGTTCAAGGAAACATGGACCCACCCGTCCACGTTATTATATTTGATCGCGTTAACGACAAGATTAGAGATACACATCGAGAATTTCGTTTCGTCGACCTCGGCAATGACCGGGGTAAAGCTTTCCAGAACAAGCTCGATATTTTTCTCTTTTGCGAGAGGTCTTGCAAGCTTAAGCTGTGCTTCGATCATCTCATTGATATTGACCTGGCTGACATTGAGTTCCATGCCGGTACTATCCATCTTAACGAGGGTCAGAAGGTCAGAAATAATATTGTTCTCACGATCCAGCTCATTGACGATATCCGTAAGGAACTCCTGATAGAGTTCTTCCGGAACGCCCTGCTGCCCGATCAAAGATTCCGCAAGGACTTTCATTGAGGTCATTGGTGTCTTCAGCTCATGGGAAACGTTGGAGACAAACTCCTGACGCGAAGTCTCAAGCTGGTTGATCCGCTTCAGCATCGTATTAAAGGAACCGGAGATCGCCTGAATCTCGCTTCCCCCGGAAATGGAGATCGTTTCGACGTTTCCGCCCTCCCCGATATGTTCAATCGTATCTTCGATCTGACGGAACGGTTTGGAAAGCTGGACAGATGCAAAGATCGCGAGGGCGATCAGTGCCACAACAAGGATAATGCTGGTTGCAAGAAGAACAGTCCTGATCGAATCCATCGCCGTAAAGATATCCGCAATTGATGAGGTCGCAAAAAGAACATGCGTGATCCTTCCCGTTGACGGATCCTTGATTGCCTGTGTCAGGACGATACACTGATTTTTCTTATCGGTATAGGCCTGGTTTACTCCATTAAAGCATTCATTGACTTCCGCGGAAATACAAAGCTTTCCCTTATTGAGCTGATATGTATCGCTGATGATCGTAAAGTCCCGGTTGATAACCTGAACGCGGCTTAAAAACACACCGGCCATATCATCTGCCAGTGTGCTGAAATACTTATCGGTTTCTGTGTCGCTGTTACTGCTTGAGTAAAACAGATTGCTGAGCATGGAGAACTGGGCGCTGACATTTTTCGTCCTTGTCTCGATGATCTTGTTCTCCGTAACGCCCATGATCGCAACAGATATTATGATCAGGGGAATGATACCAGCTACCAGAACGAAACTCAGTATTCTGAATCTCAGACTTAAAAAGAAGTCTTTACTGCGCCTTAAAATAGTAGCCCACTCCCCATTTCGTATTTACGTATTTTGGATCCTTCGGATTATCTTCGATTTTTTCACGAAGTCTCCGGACATGGACATCCACAGTCCGGACATCTCCGGGATATTCATAGCCCCAGACGAGACTTAAGAGCTGTTCTCTGCTGTAGACTTTATTCGGGTTATTTACAAGAAGCTCAAGAAGATCAAATTCTTTCGCGGTAAGGTTGACTTCCCGGTCCTGAATAAAGACACGTCTCGAATCCAGATCCATGCGGAGACCATTCCCGCCGATCTCTCCGGAACTCTCTCTTGTGACCCGTTTGCTCCGGCGGAACATCGCGCGGATCCTTGCTTTGACCTCTAAGATATTAAACGGCTTGGTAATATAATCATCGGCACCGTATTCCAGTCCCAGGATCTTATCCATATCGCCGCCTTTTGCTGTAAGCATGATGATCGGCATATTGGAAAACTCACGGATCGCCTTGCAGACCTCAAATCCGTCCATCTTCGGAAGCATGATATCAAGAAGGACAACATCGTACTCGCATCTCTGCGCCATCTGGAGAGCTTCTTCTCCGTCATATGCGCATTCTACGTCCATCCCATCCTGTTCCAGAGAGAATTTAATGCCTTTTACAATCAGTTTTTCATCATCTACAACTAATACCTTACTCATCTGTACTTACACCTTTATAAAGTTTTTGATTTTTTCATAAGAGCTTTCTTTGATGCCGGCGACGTTCATGATCTCTTCGATGGAAGAAAAGGAGCCCGCGCTTTCCCTGTATGCAAGGATCGCGTTCGCCTTGACATCTCCGATTCCGGGCAAGGTCTTGAGTTCATCGAGTGTTGCGGTATTGATATTGACCAATCCGTCTGACAGGGACCCTTCCGTCTCCTCTTCCGCGGGGACAAGACCTCCCGCAACTTCTTCTGTCGACGGAATATAGATCTTGGAGCCGTCCGAAGCCTCTTTCGCTAGATTGATATACTGATGGTCCGCAGATTCTGTCATTCCGCCTGCCATCTCTACCGCTTCATGGACTCTCGCGCCTTTTGGAAGATAATAGACACCCGGAGCAGCAACACATCCACAGACATGGACGCAGATCAACTCTGCCGAGCTTTCCTCTTCGCTGATTTCCGCTTCCGAAATTGACTCTTCTTCCGTGACAAGGACTTCTTCTTCGCTGTTTTCCGGCTTCTTTTTTCCGAGTGTACAGCTGAAAACAACTCCTGCAACAACAAATACGAGTGCAACAAGTAAGACCTTTATTAAATTTTTATTTTTCATGTTCTCCTCCTTCGCTGAACGCAGGATGAGAACCTCTGACGACATTATTTTACAAAAGTTTTACGACATTCGCAACACTTTCGTAACATTTTTCACATTTATTTCTTAAATATGAATCCTTACTTGTGCTCCTGGCCGGTACGGGTCGCAAGCTGGGAATAGACGGCATCTACAAACGTGGAAAGTACGTCCGATGAATTCGTTTCCGGATCCCCGGCAAGCTGATTCAGCATTTTTTTCATATCTCTCCACAGTTCTTCCGTCTCAAGGAATTTCGGAAGCGAGGCCGTATCGTCATAAAGCGCATAGACCTCGTCAAAGCCGGCCTCAGAATAATCCATCCGCTTACAGCTCATAAAACCGGTAAGGGAATAGATTGATGAGGTATTGTCATACGTCATATATTTCGCAAGTTCTTCCGCGCCGGAAACGTTTTTCGACATTGGATTCACGCAGACGCAGAAGGTTGTAGAAAGTGCATTTGAGCCGATCTGGGCGCTGACCTGCGGCATGGGAGCGATCTCATAGTTTGTATGCTCCCTGTTCAGAGCCTCTAAAGAACTGCATTTTAAGATCGAACACATACTTCTTCCGAAAACAAAACTGTTCTCGACAAGATCATAGGTCGTTCTTGACATGTTGATCTTTGCCTTTTCCGCAAATGACTTATAAATCTCAAGGGCGGAAAGGAGCGATTCCGAATCGATCCGGATACTGGTATCATCGTCTCCGGCTTCCCCGCCGAGATCGATCGAACCACCGATAAAATGGTAATTGAAAAGGAGATCTGAAATATCATAAAGAATGACCATATCGACCGGTGAATCCGCCTGCTTGGTAAAGCTTTCGGATTCATTGGATATCTGCGTAAACGTAAGCGGCGCTTTTTCCATATAGTCTTTGTTATAGACAAAGTATTCCATATCAAAACAAAGCGGATATGCGACCTGTTTCCCGCCATAAAGGATCGATGTTAAGGATTTTACTGAATAATTTGCAAGGGTATAAAGCTCCGGATAAGCATTCTGTTTCGCCAAAGAGCCCAGATAGGCCTGTTCCAGCCTGGTTGTATCGATAATATAAAGATCCGGAGAATCTGAACCGTTTACATTTCTCTCATTGATCTTCTCAAAGAAAGACACGACCGAAACAAGTTCACATCCGACCCTGAGTCCCTCTTTCCGAAAATAGTCAGCCTTGAGCTGATCGACATAAGGAGTCAGATCCTCATCATAATACCAAAGCGTCAGATCATTATTCTGAACGATCTCCCGGTCCGCACGCTGCTCCGAGGACTCGGCCCAGCTTGGACGGTATTTGCTCGCAACAAGGATCAGCGCCGCTGTAAAGACGCCGATGATCGCGATTCGTATGATATAGTTTCGGACTGTTCGTTTCATTCTTTTTCTGCTTTTTTCTTATCTGCCGGTGACGGTTTGACCCAGGACATATAATTGCATTCCGGATAGCCTTCGCATCCGTAATAACGTCTGCCCTTCTTGGTCTTGCGGATGATCAGTTCTTTCCCGCATTCCGGACACTTTACACCGGCCTTTTCAATGATCGACTGGGTATTGCGGCATTCCGGAAATCCCGGGCAAGCCAGGAATTTTCCGTGAGGTCCGAATTTGATGACCATGTTTCTTCCGCATTTTTCGCAGATGACATCTGATACCTCATCTTTGACCTTGATCCGCTCCAGCTTTGATCTGGCTTCATCGATTGATTCTTTAAGGCCGGGATAGAACTCTCTGAGAACTTCTTTCCATTCGGTATTCCCTTCTTCGATCCCGTCCAGCTTTGCTTCGACATTGGCAGTAAACTGAACATCTACGATCTCAGGGAAAGCCGTTACCATAATATCATTAACGACCTTTCCAAGCTCCGTTACCAGGATATTTTTCTTTTCTTTCCTGACATAGTGTCGGGCAAGGATCGTCGTGATCGTCGGAGAATAGGTACTTGGACGTCCGATCCCAAGCTCTTCCATCGCCTTGACCAGAGATGCTTCGGTAAAATGAGCCGGTGGCTGGGTAAAATGCTGAACCCCGTCGTACTTTACATCTTCAATGACTGCATCCATTGTCAGGTTGGATACAACATTGTTCTTCTCTTCTTTTTCATCGTCGCCCGGCGTATATACAGACATAAAACCATCAAAGGTCTGTTTTGACGCTGTCGCCTTAAATATATAACCGTTTACGGCAAAGTTGATTGCCGTAACATCGTATTTTGCGTTTGTCATACGGCTCGCCGTAAAACGCTTCCAGATAAGCTGGTAAAGGCGGAAACTCTCACGGTCAAGCTTTGTTTTCATTGTCTCCGGGGTCACATTGATATCGGTCGGACGGATCGCCTCATGGGCATCCTGAACCTTTCCTTTTCCGGAAGCGGAACTCTGAACATGACTGACATACTCAGGGCCGTAATGTTCATTAATAAATCCCTTTGCGGAAGCGACCGCCTCATCCGAAACACGGATCGAATCGGTACGCAGATAGGTAATATAACCGCCTTCATAAAGCGTCTGTGCAACCCTCATCGTTTTCTGGGTCGAGAAATTCAAAACTCTTGACGCTTCCTGCTGGAGGGTTGAGGTTACGAACGGAAGCGGTGCCTTTTTGATCCGCTCCGTCTTTTTAATACTGTCGATCGACATCTCTTTCCCATCGATGTCTTTCAGGATCTTATCGAGTTCTTCTTTTGTATGGATATCGATCTTATCCTCACGGGTTCCGTAGAACCTCGCGTTGATCACTTTCTTTTCTCCTTTAATATGGACTTCCGCGTCAAGATTCCAGTATTCTTCCGGAACAAACGCGTCGATCTGGGCATCGCGCTCACAGACCATACGAAGCGCAACAGACTGTACACGACCGGCGGAAAGACCACGTTTGACCTTTTCCCAGAGGATCGGACTGATTCCGTAACCGACAAGGCGGTCAAGGGCTCTTCTTGCCTGCTGGGCATCAACAAGATCCATATCAAGATCGCGGGAATTCTTTAAAGAGTTCGCGACCGCGGTTTTCGTGATCTCATTGAAGGTGATCCGGGCCTGTTTCTTCGGCTCGAGATTCAGTGCCTGAGAAAGATGCCAGCTGATTGCTTCTCCTTCCCGGTCGGGGTCAGTTGCAAGATAAACTTTATCCGCATCCTTAGAAAGGCGCTTTAATTCGGACAGGGTCTCGCCCTTTCCTCTTATCGTAATATATTTCGGCTCAAAGTCGTTTTCGACATCAATGCCCATCGTACTTTTCGGGAGATCACGGACATGACCCTTTGAAGCAACAACTTCATAGTTTTTTCCAAGATATTTCTTTACCGTCTTGACCTTTGCAGGTGACTCCACGATTACAAGATTCTTTGCCATTGATAATTTCCTCTTATTACTATATATAATCCGTCCCTGTCGGACGTTTTTCCGGAACCTATCCGGACGTAACATAGTTGATACCACTAAACTATAGGACGTGTCAAGCGAAAAAAATATGTCCTCCGTACCCTGATTCCGAAAAAAGCCTTGCATGGCAATAGCTCAGCCCACTTTCGAATAATTGTTTTTTGAGACCTCCCGGATCAGTCCGGAGAGCTCAAGCTCTGCAAGAATTGCCGCGACCAGTTCCGGCCGCTGATGACTTTTTTCTATAATGGTCTGAACGGAAAGAGGATCCGATCCAAAAAGCCGGTAAACTGCTTTTAAAGGAGCCTCCAGGACCGGCTCTGCCCTTTTCTCTTCAGGCTCTGCAATCTCCTTTTTTAATATTTCGGAGAGCAGACGCTCCGGGCTGATCAAAATCCCTGCCCCGTCCGAGATCATCCGGTTACAGCCTTCGCTGGTTTTATCTGTCAGCCTGCCCGGCAGGGCATAAACATCCCGTCCCTGCTCGAGCGCATACTTGACCGTGATCAGCGTTCCGCTTTTTTCCCGTGCTTCCATTACTAACAGGCGCTCTGAAAGACCGCTGATGATCCGGTTCCGGTATGGAAACTGCCAGGCTACCGCCTCTGTTCCGGGCGGATACTCACTGATGATCCCTCCTCCGGACATAAGAATATTGTAATATAGGTTGATATTGGCCGCCGGATAGATCACATCAACTCCGGAGCCCAAAACAGCAAACGTCTTTCCCCCGGCTGCAAGAGCCCCTTCCGCACTCACGGAATCGATTCCCGCAGCCATCCCGCTGATGATCTGGACTCCTCCTGCTGCAAGTCCTTTGGAAAAACGGAATGCCATGGTTCTTCCGTATTCAGAACAGGCTCTTGCACCGACCATACCGACCGAAGGAAGCTCAGGGTCCGGGAGATTTCCCTTCACATAGATCCCATACGGAGGGTCCTGGATCATTTTCAGACTTTCAGGATACTCCGGATCATCGATATCGATAAACCGGATCCCTTCTTTCTCCTGGTGATCCCTTACGGTCCGGAAAAGATCATCTTCTGCAAAGTTTTCCATATTCCGTTTCTGTTTTTCTGAAATGATCTTCTTTTGGACCATTTCTGTCTTATCTGCATAAAAAACGCTTTCTGGATCCGGATAAGACTTAAAAATCCGCTTAATATCCTCCCTGTAAATATCCGGGGTTCCGCATAGCCAGAACCAGCAATCCCTCTTTGTCATTGAACCTCTCCTTCCTTCTAGTCCATAAGATGGTTGCGGTAACCGACAGCCTCAAGTATATGTTCTTTCCGGATCTCCCCGGACTCTTCGAGATCGGCAATCGTCCTCGCAACCTTGATGATCTTGTAATATCCCCTTGCAGAAAGATTGTACTTGTTATACGCCTGGTCCAGGATCTTCTTTGCACTATCCTGCATAAAACAGTAGGTTTCGATCTGTTGGTTATTCATCTGGGCATTAAAATGGATCGTTTCTTTCCGAAACCGCTCTTCCTGGACCCGATGCGCAAGTTCCACGTTTTTCCGCATATGCTCCGAGTCCATTTCTGACACTTTGTCGCTAAAATCCTCAACATTGAGCTTTTCGACCGCGACACAGATATCGATCCGGTCAAGAACCGGTCCCTTGATCTTCCCGAAATATTTCCGGACCTCAAGATCGGTACAATGACAAAGATTCCGGTCCGGATAGTAACCGCATTTACAGGGATTGGCAGCCATTACCAGCATAAAATCCGCGGGAAAAACGGCCCGGTAATTCGCGCGGTTGATCACGATCCGCTTTTCCTCAAGCGGCTGTCTTAAGACCTCGATCGTATCTTTTTTAAATTCTGCAGCTTCATCAAGGAACAATACCCCTTTATGGGCCAGCGTGACCTCCCCCGGCCGGGGATTTGCCGAGCCTCCGATCAGTGCAGCTGAGGAAATACTATGATGCGGCGCGCGGAACGGACGGTTCGCAACAAGCGTCTCATCTTTCAGCAGACCCGCGACGGAATAGATTTTAGAAACTTCAAGACATTCATCCGGAGATAATCGGCGGATGATCGAGGGGATCCGCGCTGCCATGAGGCTCTTTCCCGCTCCGGGCGGTCCGACATACAGCAGGTTGTGAAATCCGGCGGCAGCGATCATCGTCGCCCTTTTTGCGCTTTCCTGCCCCCGGACATCCCGAAAGTCAAGAAGATTACTCCGGTAGTTCTCCTCAAGCATCCGCTCAAGGTCAGCCTGCTCAACCCGTTTCAATGAGCGCGATTTCAAATCTCTTACGAAACCGGTAAGACTTGAAACTGTAAAGATCTCAAGTCCCGAAACATAGGCCCCTTCAAATCCGTTTTTCTCCGGGATCAAAAGCCTTTTAATCTTATTCTCTCTGGCAAAGACAGCAATCGGGAGGATCCCGTTGACCGGAAGCGCGCTCCCGTCAAGGCTCAACTCTCCGACAAACATCGTCTCCGATACCGACTCCGGATCGATATATCCCAAGGCCCCAAGAAGAGCCGCAGCGATCGGAAGGTCAAAACCTGCCCCGTTCTTACGAATATTCGCCGGTGAAAGGTTGATCGTGATCCGGCGGGACGGAACTTCAAAGCCGGAATTTTCCAGTGCCCGCATGACCCGCTCCTTTGCCTCCCGGACTTCTGAAGAAGGAAGTCCGACCATATGGAAAGCAGGCAGTCCCCCGGCAACATCGACCTCAACACTGACCAGCTGCGGATCGACACCGCAGACAGCCGCGCTAAAGACTCTGCAAAACATAAATTTCTCCTGTTCTTTTGTGAAAATAATACAAATTGAAAATAAGAAAAACAGAAAAATCAGATACCGAAAGCTTACAACCGGAAAATTGCCCTGTCAAATGTATACAGAAAGTTCACAAAATATTCATCAAGTAATACGAATGGTATGGGATGATTTTTGTACTTGATAAAATACAAATTTCAGCCATATTTCACGGAACTTTCAAATATGAAAGGTAGACTTTTATTCGGAGATAATGTAAAATGTTTCGGACTGTTTAATTATTGTAGATATTTTTCTGCAATTACAATATGCCCGGATGCCCCGGATCGGAGCACCGGAATAAAGATTTGAGGAGCTAGAAAATTGAAAAAATCAAAAAAGAGAAGCCGTCATCCGATTCTTGCGACCATCGGTCGTGTTCTTGCGGTGCTCGGCGTAACTGTGGCATTCGTTCTGCTTGCTGCTGTCGGGGTCGTTTTCCTTCTTCTGAAAGGACCTTCTCAGACCGCGAAAACGATCTTTACTGTATCCTGCTATGAAACAAGCGCCATGAAATGGGTGCCGAAGATGTTCATTTCCCAAAAGGAATACGATGAGATCATCGACAGTACCCGAATGGTCGAAGTAGACGACGGAACCGTAACCGATACTTCCATGATCGATATCGCGGAAGACGTAACACAGGATATCGAGCTGATCGATGTCGTCGGGAGTTCTTATAAAGGTAAACTCCTGATCGTCCATGATCCTTCGAGAGTCTTCCTTGGAACGATCGGTGCATTCGGCGAGTACCAGGGCGAAGTCGTCCAGGAGATCGCAGCCCATTATGACGGTGTTGTTGCCGGCGTTAACGGCGGTGACTTCGTGGATATGGGAAGCTACTCCTATACTGCCCAGCCGTTAGGACTCGTTATTTCGAATGGTGAGATCGTCTTCCAGGAGCCCGGATATGATACCTACCATATCGCAGGTTTTACCCAGGACAACCATTTCTTTATGGGTCAGGTAACTGCAGACGAAGCAATCAATACTTACCATATCCGTGATTGTGTCTATACAGCTCATAATACAGGCCCATTCCTTGTCATGGATGGTGAGGCAATGATCAATGAGGTTCCGGACTCTGCAACATACGGCGGCGGAAAGAACCCTCGTACCGCGATCGGCCAGAGAGCTGACGGTGCTGTCCTTCTTCTTGTTGTAGACGGACGTCAGGCTGACTCCCTCGGGGCAACCTTCAAAGACCTTGCTTACGCAATGCTTGAGTACGGTGCAGTCAATGCCTGTGCAATGGACGGCGGAACTTCTTCCCAGATGGTCTATAACGGGGAGGTCATCAACCATCCGTATTCCCCGACCGGACCGAGAAGATGTCCTGACGCATGGCTTGTCAGATAATCAGTGAAATACAGTGTCCTGATACAAGGACCCGCAACAATAAACCACTTAGATTAAGGATAAAAAATGGAAAGAGAAAACGATCTTTTTGAACAACCTTCAAAGGTTCAAAATATGAATTTTATGTTTGATGATGATATGACGTCGGACACGCAGGATCTTGGCAGTTCACCGGTCACTCCTGCTTCGAGACGGACCCGTCAGGTTTCTTCGAATGGAGCTTCCGTAAGAAGAGGCCAGCGTGTAGAACGTTCCGCAAGGAATTCTTCTTCCCAGAGAAGCCGTTCCGCACAGGCGCCTTCTTCGAGATCCACGTCAGACCGGATTCAGCGTGTCTTAGATGAAACAACTACGATCCCTGCGGAGCAGACGGAAAAAGCGGCTGCTGATTCTTCTTCCCTTCAGAGTGAATTTGCAACTCCGTACCGTCAGGCGCAGGCGCGTCCGACCCGCAAAGTTTCCGAGAGCGCAAAAACGGAAGGGATCCGTCCGAGACAGACCCGTCCGCAGCAGGTACGAAAAGCCCGTCCGCAGCAGGCCCAGCCAAAAACGGCCCAGCCGAAAGTGGCCCAGCCGAGAGATGCTCAGCCAAAGCAGGCCCGTCCGCAAAAGGTACGTCCGCAGCAGATTCCGCGCCGTACTTCTTCCGGTCAGGGACAGCAGGCAAGGACCCGCAGCGCTTCCGGTAATTATGATGATAACAGAAGAGTGACCCGTTCTACTGCCGCTTCTGCTTCGCGTGGCGGAAACCGTAAAGGCGGAAAGAAAAAAGGACTTACAAAATTCAAGAAGTTCCTGATCATCTATTCAGCGATCCTTCTTGTGATCCTTGTCGCAGGTCTGATCATTTTCGGTTCCTTTATGAGGTCCCTGGAAAAGAGTCAGCCGTCCGTGATCGCATCAGAAATTGCCGAGACCTTCTCCTCCGGCGGTGCTTCGAACTATCTGACAGATAATTCAGATATGATCAGCTGCTTCGGAGAACCGACAGACCTGATCACTCAGACTGCCGATAAAGCAAATGCTGCTGAGCAGATCTCTTATATAGAAAACAAGGACTATCGTGCTGACGCTCCTTCCTACAACATTACAGCAGATGGAGCAACAATTGCGAAAGTAACGCTTGAAAAAGCCGGCTCCGGCTCTTTCGGGCTTTCAAAATGGAAACTTGCTTCGATTGACATCGCGGAATATGTGGATACAGAATCCTTTGAATTCCTTGCACCGGAAGGCGCGACGATCACGATCAACGGTGTGGAACTTGATGACAAGTATCTAACCGGAGAAGAAGGAATTCCGGAACAGCTTAAAATTGCTTCAAAATATGTTACGATTCCATCCTACAAGACCTACAAAGTTGCAGGAATTGCAGGAACTCCGGATATTTCTGTAAAAGACGCAAACGGAAATGATATGGCGCTTACGATAACTGACGACAAGTACGTTGCCGGTACAACGACCAGTCAGGAATTCATCAGCTCCGTCAGCGGTCTTGTCGATGGTGCTCTTGAGGCATGGGCGCTCCACTTTATCAACATGGGCGGCGGCCTCGGTGCTTATATGATCGAGGGAAGCGACTGGTATACTTATATCTTCGGCGGACCGGATATGGATCCGATCCTTACCTCTCTCTATGAATTCGAAAGTATCGCAAACTATGAATTCACGGAGAAATCCGAATCGAATTATATCAAGTATACCGACGACTGCTTTACCGTCGACGTAAATTACAAAATGAGAATCGATTTCAATACAGATCAGATGAGCGACAACAACCAGCAGCTGAATGCAACCTGGGTCTTCATTACCCAGAACAACGGTCAGGATTGGTACCTTGTCGACTGTATCTACAAATAAGAAAAAAAAGATAAACAAATCAGAAACGGACTGCTTTATGCAGTCCGTTTTTTTTGATCTGATTCTGACGAATTAATAGAAATGCCGGCGTTTTGAATTCAGCCTTGCAAGAGCCCTGGAAAGCGCTCCCTCTGCGGTACGGTACTCTATGATTCCTTTGTTCTGGAGCATTTCCTCTTTTGCCCTGTCAGCTGCCCTTTGTGCCCTGTGTTCATCGATTTCATGCGGAAGCTCAGCGGAATCCACAAGGATCGTAACGATTCCGTTTTCCACCTTGATCAGGCCGTTCGAGACAACGACATCAACGATCCCGTCTACTCTGTTCCGGATCTCTTCCGGATCAAAAACCTCTTTATCGGGAAGATATTTTTTATAGTCGTCGATCTTCATATGAATCTCGCCCGGAACGATCGCTCCCATCATATTCATATGGTCCGCCAGGATCCCAAGCTCTCCATCAGACAGCGGAACCACAAGCGACTCACAGGGTCCGATATAAAATTCTTTATCTGCTGCGAGAAAGATTAAATCAAACGCTTTCATGATAGATCTGATCCGCCTTTTTCTTTACATCCTCAACAGTTCCGACATTATAGAAAGCAGCTTCCGGATACTCGTCCATTTCGCCCTTGATAATCGCCTGGAATCCACGGATCGTCTCCTCGACCGGAACAAAGATTCCCTGCAGACCAGAGAATTTCTCTGCGACATGGAACGGCTGGGCAAGGAACCTTTGGATCCGTCGCGCCCTGTTGACAGTCAGCTTATCTGCATCTCCTAATTCATCAAGACCAAGGATCGCGATGATATCCTGTAGATCCGCATATTTTTGAAGGATTTCCTGTACCTGACGGGCTGTATTGTAATGAAGCTCACCAACAATGGATGGCTCAAGGATCCGGGAGGTCGATCCAAGCGGATCAACAGCCGGATAGATACCCTGCTCCGCGATTTTTCTCGAAAGGACAGTTGTTGCATCCAAATGGGAGAATGTCGTTGCCGTTGCCGGGTCAGTCAGGTCATCTGCCGGAACGTAGACCGCCTGAACAGACGTGATCGATCCGTTTCTTGTCGAGGTGATCCTCTCCTGAAGCGATCCCATTTCCGAAGCCAGAGTCGGCTGATAGCCGACAGCAGACGGCATCCGCCCCAAAAGAGTCGAGACCTCACTTCCTGCCTGGACAAAACGGAAAATATTATCAATAAATAACAAGATATCTTTATGCTCATGATCCCGGAAATACTCCGCCATCGTAAGACCAGTGAGTCCGACTCTCATACGGACACCGGGAGCTTCATTCATCTGGCCGAAGACAAGTGCAGTCTTATCAAGGATCCCGCTGCCCTTCATCTCATTCCAGAGATCATTTCCTTCTCTGCTTCGCTCTCCGACACCGGTAAAAACAGAGAATCCACCATGCTCCATTGCAATATTATGGATCAGTTCCTGGATCAGGACTGTCTTTCCGACACCGGCACCACCGAAGAGACCGATCTTACCACCCTTCGGATAAGGCTCTAAAAGATCGATGACCTTGATTCCCGTCTCAAGGATCTCAACTGAAGGTTTTTGTTCTTCAAAGTTGGGCGCCTTACGATGGATCGACCAGCGTTCCTCATTTTCCGGGACCTGCTCTCCTCCGTCGATCGTCTCGCCGAGCACGTTAAACAAACGCCCCAGCGTGCATTGTCCGACCGGAACACGGATTCCGCTTCCGGTTGCGGTTACTTCCATTCCGCGATAAAGGCCCTCACCTTCCGAGAGCATAATACAGCGGACAACATTGTTACCGATATGCTGGGCAACTTCCATAACGCGGACTTTGCCCTCTTCTTTTACGTAGAGTGCTTCTTTAATTTTAGGGATATTGGTATCTTCAAAAGCAACATCAACGACGGAACCCGAAACTTCAAGTATCCTTCCTGTCATCTTTTACCACCTCTGCCTGAGTTTCTCTTCAAAGCTCTCGCTCCGGAAGAGATCTCCGTTATTTCCTGTGTAATTTCGCCCTGTCGTGCGTGGTTATGCTGGAGTTTCAACTGTTCAAGCATTTCCGCCGCATTCTGATTTGCATTATCCATTGCGACCATCCGGGCATTCTGTTCGCTGCAATAACTATCGATCAAGGCACAATAAACATACCCGATCACATAATTCTGAATGATATTATCCAGGACCTCGGTCGTTGAGGGGATAAACTCAAATAAAGTCTCTGAGGTTCCCGGAATCTCATTAAAATGGGCTCTGTGGAACGGGAGAAGCCGCTCACTGACACACTTCGGGTTAAGCCCGTTGCCAAACTCGGTATAAACAAGATAGATCTTGCTGATCTCCCTGTTTACATATGCTTTAATAATATGATCACAGATTTCCCTTGCCCGCTCCATAGTCGGATTCTGGGCGGTATACAAAAAACTTTTTTCTATTTCATAACCATGGGCGGAAAAATATGCACGACCGTTCTCTCCGACAACATAAAGGGCGTTGTCGTCATGTCCTTTTAAGAGACGCTCTGCTTCCTTGATCACCCGGTGGTTATATTCTCCGGCAAGACCTTTATCTGCGGTTATTACAAGGTACGCATATTTTCCCGGAAGCGGAGTATCCTCATCCTCCTCGATTCCTTCCGGAAGAAAGAATACACTATTGACCGTTTCTCCGACACTTTCAATATTGCTGAAAATAACGGAAATATCTTCTTTTAGTGCCCTAAAATAGGGCATTGTGTTATCAAGACGCTCACGTGCTTTCCGAAGCTTCGTCGAAGCAATCAGATACATTGCGCTCGTGATCTTCTGTGTCTCCGTAATTCCCTCTATTTTGTTTCTGATCTCCTTAACACCGGCCATCAGTACAAAGCTTCTTTCTTTTTCTCAAATGGTTCTGCGGCTTCTTTTGCAAACTGGATAATAATCTCTTTCGTATCATCTGAAAGCTGTCCGGTCATCTCGAGTTCATCACAAAGATCCTGATGGGCATCCTCAAAGCGGGTGATCAGTTCTTTTGTAAATGCACTGACCTTATCCGGTTCGATCTCCTGCATCGCATGAGCGATCGCGCTGACAAGAAGAACGACCTGCTGATGCTGGGAATACGGGCTGTACTGCGGCTGACGCAACAGACGCATTAAACCGTTTCCATAGGCGAGCTGGCGCTTCGTCGCATCGTCAAGTTCACTGGAGAATTTTGTAAAGACCTCCATCTCGCGGTACTGGGCAAGATCAAGCCGGAGCGAACCGGCTGCTTTCTTGACAGCCTTTGTCTGGGCATCGCCGCCGACACGGGAGACCGAAAGACCTACGTTGACCGCCGGTCTTTGTCCTGAGAAAAAGAGATTGCTCTCAAGGTAGATCTGACCATCCGTAATGGAAATGATATTGGTCGGAATATAAGCAGATACATCTCCGTCCTGCGTTTCAACGATCGGAAGAGCCGTAATACTGCCTCCGCCTTTTTCCTCACTTAACCGGGCGCTTCGCTCTAACAGACGCGAATGGAGATAAAAGATATCGCCCGGATAAGCCTCTCTTCCCGGAGACCGCTCTAAAAGCAATGAGATCGCACGATAGGCAACCGCATGCTTGGAAAGGTCATCATAAATGATCAGGACATCTCTGCCCTTATTCATAAAATATTCCGCAAGCGCACAGCCTGCATATGGCGCAATATACTGAAGCGGATCGGAATCGCTCGCATTCGCTGCAACGATAACCGAATATTCCATGGCGCCGTGTTTTTTTAAAGTTTCCGAAATCTGAACAACGCTGCTGGTCTTCTGACCGATCGCTACATAAATACAGATACAATCCTTGCCTTTCTGGTTAATGATCGTATCTAAGGCGATCGCTGTCTTTCCTGTCTGGCGGTCGCCGATGATCAGCTCTCTCTGTCCTCTTCCGATCGGGAACATCGAATCAATTACAAGGAGCCCGGTATTCAATGGCTGATTGACAGGCTGTCGATCAATGATTCCCGGAGCCTTGTTCTCAACCGGATTATAAGTATCCGCTTCAATCGGACCCAAACCGTCGATCGGTACACCAAGTGAGTCAACGACTCTTCCGAGGAATGCATCTCCGACCGGCATACTTGCTGTCATTCCGGTTCTTCTGACTGTACTTCCTGCCAGGATCTCCTCATCGGCATCAAAAATAATACAGCCGACCGAGTTTTCTTTCAGACTCTGTACCATCCCGCGGATCCCGTTATCAAAAAGGACGATTTCCCCATAAGCAACGTTCTTAAGACCGTCGATCTCCGCGATTCCGTCACCGACCGTAAGGACCGTTCCCCTCTCCTGCGGAAGCGCATTCAGTTCCCATTCCTCGAGTGCTTCCTTAAGAAGCGGAATCGTGTTTGTCCCCAGATATTTCTTTCGCCCCAGGGCTTCCGTAAACTGACGGAAGACCCCTTCCCGGCTCCAGTCATATACTTCGGCACCGACGATCAGTTTGAAACCGCCCTGTAAGGAAAGGTCTTCGATCCATTGAAGCGAAACTTCCGGGCCGTATTTTGTTTCCAAAAACGTCTTGAACCTGCGTTCCTGTTCCGGATTCGGCGGAACATCAGAATACAAGACCGCATTTATCATCTCAGTCATTGATTTTTCCCTTCTGCCGCTTCCAGGAAGGAATCAAAGGCCTCAGAAGTATCAGAGAAGATCGCTTTCTCTGCTGCTTCTTTTGCCATTTCTGTAACTTTCGCGCCGGCTTCCGCTATGATACGGTCACGCTCAGCTTCTGCCTGTTTTTCTGCTTTTGCAAGAAGTTCAGACGCCTGCTGGCTCGCATTGTCCGTAATACTCTTCGCACGCTGTTGTGCCGCATCGATTGCTTCCTGTCTTTTCTTCGCCATCTCCGCATCAAGACCGGCAAGTTTTTCCTCGCACTCAGCCTTGATCGTTTCTGCTTCTTGTTTCGCTGCGTTCGCCGCATCGTCCATTTCCTGATAAGCTGCTTTCCGCTTATCCATAAAGTTCTTTACCGGCTTATAAAGCAGAAAATATAAGATGGCAAACAGGATCACAAAATTCAGCAAATGTAATAAAATCTGCTGCCAATCTAAATTAAGAGGTACTCCGTTCATATTCGTCTACCGCCTTTACAATACGAAGATAACCAATATCGCTACTACCAGGGCGTAAATGATCGCCGTTTCGACAAAGACAAGTCCAAGCATCAAAGTCGTTCGTATCTTTCCTTCTGCCTCCGGCTGTCTCGAAATACCTTCTACGGATTTTCCGATCGACATACCCATACCGATTGCTCCGCCGAGAGCAGCAAGACCGATTGCGATACCGGCTGCAATTGCCTTGCTTCCAACTGCGTTATCCGCAGTCTGGGTTCCCTCAGCCTCAACCGTCTGGGTCACTTCCGTAGGAGCCGTATCCTCTGCTTTTGTCGTAATTGCCAGGATCGCCATCGTTGCGCCAAGCAGGATGATCACGATTCCAAGTACCGCAATGAGTTTTTTTCCTCTGATTGCCATTTCTATTTCCTCCTGTTGTACAGATTCTGTACTTTAATGATTTATTGAAAAGTTCCGGCTTTTATGCCGCTGCTTTTTTTGCCTTTTTTGGTTTCTTTATTTTTTTCTCCGTGACCTCTCCGAAGTACGTCGAAGCAAGAGTCGTAAGAACGTATGCCTGGATCAGCGCATGAAGAAGTGTAAATAATACGCCGACAAGGACAGGGATCCCATAGCTCATAACCGTCGCATGGTAAACGAGTTCCGTTACAAGTGCACCCGAAAGCAGCGCACCAAACAGACGGAAGCTCATAGAGATCGGAAGCGAAAACTCTTTGATCGTTCTTCCGAACCCGACGATCCCGTTCTTTACGATTCCGCCGATCATGATAATGATATAGGTAAGACAGCCCATACAGACCGCCCCGTTAATATCGGAAAGCGGAGCCGGAAGGGCGATGGATGTTCCGGAGGTCGTCATGACCTGAAAGCCGAAAAGCTCGAAGAGCGTTCCGACACAGATATAAGAACCGGCTGCAAAGATATAGGCGCCGATAAACTTGTAGCATTCCGGCGAATTCCCCTTTGCCATATTGCTGAACATTTCTACCATCTGTTCCAGAAACATCTGAAATTTCCCGGGGATGATCTTGAACTTCGGAATTACAAAGATCCTGACGATCAGCGCAAATACAAGAAATACGCCTGTTACAACGAAAGCTGAAATCAGTCCCGGATTCACATCGATCAGACCGAAGAGGCTGACCTTGTAGGTCTCATGAAGGACCGCATCCCTCATGACTACCTGAATATCCTCTCCGTGACCGGTCTTGTTCAGCCCTGTAAGGATTACTCCCGCCAGGATCGCAACAAAGGCGCACGCGAATATGATAAGCGCTCTTATCTTTTGTTTTTTATTCATGTTATTTCCTTCTTTTCTTGTCCTGCCGTTTTGGCTCTCCTTAACGTAACGCTTCGGACTTTCTCCGCTCCGCAACATTCAGGGGACAGAAACAACAGAAGGGGCTTCCTTCTGCCTCAGAACATATGAAAAATTATACTCCTTTTATATTGAAAATCCAATAGAAAGTTTCTTTCGTCGTCTGCTCCGTTTCGACAGTATTTTTTGTGCGGAACAGCTATAAAAAGCGCCGGCACATTCGTACCGGCACTTCATTTTTTTCGGTTCTAAACTTTCTATGGGGGTACGTTGAGAATTAAATAGGCATGAGACATCCTGTTTTATATAATTAAGCTACCACACAAAACATATAAACAGGAGAACGCCTCATGCCTAATCAAGATTTTATAGCACAACTGCTCGGTTTGGAAGATGTTATCTTAAAAGATATCAAAAAAACAGCATCTATGATGACTCTGTTCATTGAAAAGCCTCGCAGGGATTGTTCCTGCCCTCACTGCGGAACAGTCACAAACCAGGTTCATGATTATCGGACAGTTACAATCAAAGATATCCCTCTTCAATACTATCAAACATTGATTAAATACAGAAAACGGCGCTATCACTGCCCAGGCTGCAGAAGGCATTTCAACGAGCCTTTCTCTTTAGTTCCCAAGAACTGTCAGATTTCACTCCGTCTTGGGATGCTGGCCTTAAACCAGCTGGCAGATACAGGGTGTGTCAGCCGGGTTGCGAAGAACCTCGGGATCTCAGCCTCTTCTGTGTTCCGTAGGTTCCGGGACATTTCTTTCCGAAAACCAGCATATCTTCCGAATGTCCTTTCCATCGATGAATTCAAGGGGAACGCAGATGGTGAGAAGTTTCAGGCAATCCTTACAGATCCGGTTCACGGAAAAATCTTCGATATTCTTCCAACAAGAAAGGCACACCGTTTGCAGGAATATATCAAAGAGTTCCCCAACCGGAAAGCTGTGCAGTTTGTTGTCATGGATATGAATAAAGTCTATCTTGATCTAGCAAGGACCTGGATGCCGAATGCTACAGTTGTAATTGACAAGTTCCATGTGGCCCGCTATGGAAGCTGGGCGTTGGAGAATGTCAGAAAGCGTGTACAGAAAGAACTTCACCCCTCTAAGCGGATGTACTTTAAGAGAAGCCGCTGGTTGATGCTGAAGCATAAGAAAGATCTAAACCAGGAAGATGTTGATGCGCTGTCTGTCATGCTGGCACAGTCAAAAGACCTGGCGACCACTTACCATCTGAAAGAAAAATTCTATGAATTTATACATGCGCCAACAAGACAGGAAGCAGCCAGAAGAATGTATCACTTTAAACTAGCTGCAGAGATCAGCGGATTAAAAGAATTCAATGCATGTCTGACAATGCTGACCAACTGGTCTGAGTACATTCTGAATGCTTTTGACCATCCGTATTCGAATGGTTTCACCGAGGGAACGAACAACAAGATCAAAGTGATTAAACGGAACGCTTACGGATACAGGAACTTTGAAAACTTCAGAAACAGGATCCTCATGAGCTGCTAAGAGCAGCCAGAAGAAAGGACGAGGCCGGAAGCCCGGCCTGTTAAGTACGCCCACCCGCAAAGCGGAGCCTCTCCCCAAGTGGAATCCCGGGCTCCCGATAAAGAATGAGCTTATCTTTTCAATGAAAAGTGTCGGCGCTTTCGCGCCGACACATCCTTTTTTCTTATGTGG
>JAFWFQ010000010.1 GCA_017515535.1 Parasporobacterium sp.
GGAATGGAAAGACCACCCGGTCCCAAAGCGGAAAGACGTCTCTTGTGCGTCAGCTCTCCAAGCGGGTTACACTGATCCATAAACTGGGACAGCTGGGAGGATCCGAAGAACTCTCTGACTGCAGCGGTCACCGGTTTGATATTGATCAGGGACTGCGGAGTGATCGTATCGATATCCTGGGTCTGCATTCTTTCATGAACAACTCTTTCCATACGGGAAAGGCCGACACGGTACTGGTTCTGAAGAAGCTCTCCGACGGAACGGATACGACGGTTTCCTAAGTGGTCGATATCATCAAAGTTTCCAAGACCGGAATCCAGATTCAGGCCATAGGAAATACTTGCGAAGATATCTTCTTTTGTAATATGTTTCGGGATCAGAAGATGGATATTCTTTCTGATCGCTTCTTTGATATCAGCTTTCTTTGTATTCTCAGCAAGGATCTTCTCGAGCTCCGGATAGTAGACGCGCTCGAAGATTCCAAGTTCTTCTTTTTCTTTTGCGGAAAGCGTTACATATTCTTCAATATCAACAACAAGGTTGGAAAGGACCTTAACAGCTCTTCCGTCACCTTTTACGAGAACGCATGGGACCGCGCCGTTCTGGATCTGCTCCGCAAGAGTTTCATCCACAACCGTTCCTGCCTCCGCAAGAACTTCACCGGTTCCGTGGTGGATAACATCTTCTGCAAGCGTTGCACCGACAAGACGGTTCTTGTAAGCAAGCTTCTTATTAAATTTATAGCGGCCTACTTTAGCAAGATCATACCGTCTGTTATCGAAGAACATGGAAGTGATCAGGTTCTCAGCGTTTTCGACCTGAAGCGGCTCGCCCGGACGAAGCTTCTTATAAAGCTCTAAGATACCTTCTCTGTAGTTTTTCGAAACGTCCTTCTCGAAGCAGGCAAGGATCTTCGGTTCCTCACCAAACATTTCAATGATTTCTTCGTTTGTTCCGACACCAAGCGCTCTGATCAGAACGGTGACCGGAACCTTTCTTGCCTTATCAGCATGTACGTAGTAAACGTCATTGGAATCTGTTTCATACTCAAACCATGCTCCACGGTTCGGGATCACGTTACATGCATAAAGCTCTTTTCCTAATTTATCGCGGCTCAGCGTAAAATAGATACCAGGAGAACGAACAAGCTGGGATACAATAACACGCTCGGCACCATTGATCACAAATGTACCGGTTTCCGTCATAAGCGGCATGTCACCCATAAAGATCTCATGCTCACTGATCTCGCCGGTCTCTTTGTTATTCAAACGGACCCTTACTTTTAAAGGCGCTGCGTAAGTCGCGTCGCGCTCTTTACATTCTTCGATCGTATATTTAATGTCTTCTCTTGCAATTTGGAAGTCAACGAACTCAAGACTTAAGCTCTGATTGAAATCCTCGATTGGAGATATGTCTGAAAAGATCTCTTTCAAACCATCGGTAATAAACCACTGGTAAGAAGATTTTTGGATCTCAATAAGGTTTGGCATTTCCAGAACTTCTTCCTGCTTGGAATATTTCATTCTGATTCCCTTGCCAAATTTGCCGGGACGAATTCTGTTCTTCTCCATCAAATCGTTCTCTCCTTTATTCATGCTGATTCCCCGTAAAAGCCTTATTTTACAAGGATTTTTCCATTTCCCACACCACCGTTTCGAGGTATTTTTGCGTGCGCAAAAAACCACTTCTCCACAGTAGTGCAACGTATAGTATACGTCAATGCCCTTCCTGAGTCAACAATTATTTTCGTTCCGTTGCAAATATAATTGTACAAAAGAAAGTACAATCCGGTGGCAAAAAACCTGCCATGTCATTCAGAATTATACTGAAAAGAAGGAACTTGACTCTATTGTATCGAATTGCAAACCCTTCACCGAAAGTTCTTTCAAGAGTTTTCCTCGCACGCTCATATCCAAATCCTTCTTCTTCAGCAAGTTGAACTATCACAGTTGCCCCGTCTATATCATCGTCATCAGCTGTAATAAAAAACGACTTCGATGCTTGCTCAATGATCAGGTCATTCAAGATATCGGAAAAGAGCGTTTAAAAAGTGTCAATTTCTGATTTCCAACTTCATCCATTAATTCTTCTTATTGTTATAAGAATAAGAAGCATTTTTCTTTTTTTATTAATATCCATTCGATGACTTAGTTGGATTCCTGAAAAACAGCCCTTTTTAAGCCTTGAAATTCGCAGAATATATGCCCCTTTTCTCTTGTTTCTCATTGCATTAACAACTGTAGACCACCTTCGTTGGAAAACAACAATTATCGTCGTCAAATGGCGAGGCGCTGGCTCCACAGCTGAAACAGCAATCAATAAAAGTAACCCCTTGTCCGTACGATCTGTTTTATTTCATGCGGGATAATATCGTATAAAAGAAAATACATTCCGAACGCAAAAAAGCTGCCATGTTTCCATGACAGCTTTTGAATCCATTGAAAGAAAGATTATTTCGCTGTACCTTTTGCGCCTTCTTCAGCGAGTTTTGCAATAAGATCGTCAGCTTCTGCTTTCGTAACGCCCTCTTTGATGATAGACGGAGCTTTGTCAACGAGTTCTTTTGCTTCTTTAAGTCCAAGACCTGTGTAGTCACGAACGATTTTGATGACCTTAACTTTGTTCGGGCCGATTTCTGTCAGCTCAACATCAAATTCAGTCTTCTCTTCTTCAGCTGCTGCTGCATCTCCGCCTGCTGCTGCGACAACAACGCCTGCTGCTGCGGATACGCCAAACTCTTCTTCACAAGCTTTTACTAACTCATTTAACTCTAATACGGACAGCTCTTTGATTGCTGCGATAAATTCTTCAGTTGTTAATTTTGCCATTTTAATTCTCCTTTATAAATTCTTGATTCTTTTAATAGGAACTTCTTTTGTAAGCCTTGCTTACTCTGCTGCCGGTGCTTCTTCCGCCGGAGCTTCTGCTGCCGGAGCCTCTTCTGCTGCAGGTGCTTCAGCCTCTGCCGGAGCTTCCTCTGCTGCCGGTGCCTCAGCCTCTGCCGGAGCGCCGCCGTTTTCAGCGATCTGATTCAGAACTCTAGCCAGGTTCGAGATAGGCGACTTCATGCTGCCAAGCAATCTGGAAAGAAGTTCTTCTTTGGACGGTACGTTAGCAACTGCTACGATTCCTGCTGCATCAAAGTATGTGCCTTCAACTACGCCGGCTTTCATCTCAAGTGCCGGAGCGTCTTTTGCAAATTTGCTGATAATTCTAGCTGCTGTTGTCGCTTCATCTTTGCAGATCGCAATCGCTGTCGGTCCTTCCAGGTGTGGAGCCAATGTCTCAAACTGGGTATCTTTGATCGCAAAATTGATCATGGAGTTCTTGTAAACTTTGTAAACAACTCCGGCTTCTCTTAACTGCTTACGAAGACGTGTGTCTTCATCAACCGTCAGTCCGCGGTAGTCTACAAGAACAGCAGACTGTGCGCCATCAAGATGTCCAGCAATTTCTTTGACGATCGGCTGTTTTTGTTCAACTTTTGCCATTTGTTTCCTCCTTATAAATTCTTTTTGCCGTATTACTCAGGAAGAAGATAAAAAATCCCTCTCTGCACGAAAACAGAGAGGGAGATAAAATACTCATTCTTTCCTCGGCAGGTTGGTCTACGTTACGCTTGATTTAAGCACCTGCTGTCTTCGGCAATCTATTTATTAACATAATATTTCTATTATGTCAATCACTATGGTCATGGAATCGTTCTTTAACGATCAACCAATCTTAGTTCGTCAGCTTCGCAACGTTGATACGGACGCCAGGTCCCATCGTAGAAGCAACGGTAAGGCTCTTGATATAAGTTCCTTTCAGAGCTGCCGGTCTTGCTTTCAGGATCGCATCCATTAAAGCTCTGAAGTTCTCTTCCAGCTTTGCAGTATCGAAAGATACTTTTCCAAGCGGAACATGAACGATATTTGCCTTGTCTAATCTGTACTCGATCTTACCAGCTTTGATTTCCTTAACCGCTTTTGCGACATCCATCGTAACGGTTCCGGCTTTCGGGTTCGGCATTAAACCTTTCGGTCCTAAGATCTTACCAAGACGACCAACAACACCCATCATATCCGGAGTTGCAACTACAACGTCGTACTCGAACCAGTTTTCATTCTGGATTCTCGGGATCAGTTCCTCAGCTCCTACAAAATCAGCGCCGGCTTCCTGAGCCTCTTTTTCCTTCTCGCCCTTTGCAAATACGAGGACGCGGACATCTTTACCGGTTCCGTTCGGGAGAACAACTGCTCCACGGATCTGCTGATCAGCGTGACGGCCGTCGCATCCGGTTCTGATGTGAACTTCTACCGTCTCATCGAACTTTGCATGAGCACATTCTTTTACGAGGTCGAACGCTTCCGTTACATCGTAAAGGTTCATACGGTCAACTTTGCTGTTGGCCTCAACTACTTTCTTTCCTCTTTTCATTTTTATACCTCCTGTGGTACTGGCGGGAAAACCCTCCCACTACTTCCGTACGCAGTACGTACGATTGTTACTATATGGAACATGCCGCGGCATGTTTCAAACAAATGAAAACTTAGTCTTCTACAACAACACCCATGGAACGGCAGGTTCCTTCGATCATGCTCATTGCTGTCTCAAGAGTAGCTGCGTTCAGATCCGGCATCTTTGTCTCAGCAATCTGCTGAATATCAGCCTTGGAGATCTTTGCAACTTTCTTTCTGTTCGGCTCACCGGAACCGGACTCGATCTTGCAGGCTTTCTTGATCAGGACTGCTGCCGGAGGAGTCTTTGTAATAAAGGTAAAGCTTCTGTCTGCATAAACCGTGATAACGACCGGGATGATCATTCCCATCTGGTCCTGGGTTCTTGCATTGAACTCTTTTGTAAACTGGACAATATTAACACCATACTGTCCAAGAGCCGGTCCTACCGGAGGAGCCGGGCTTGCTTTTCCTGCTTCTATCTGTAATTTGATATATCCTTCAATTTTCTTTGCCATGACTTTAGTCTCCCTTTACATTTTCTTGATATCCATAAAGCTTATATCAACAGGGGTCTCCCTGCCGAACATATCCACATTGATCGTTACCGTCTGTTTGCTCTCGTTTACAGCGATGACTTTTCCGACGGTTCCTTCCCAGACGCCTGCAATTGCAGTCACAAGATCGCCGACCTCATAGGAAACTACGATCTGCTCGCCTTCGGACATCAGAGGTTTCAGCTCTTCTTCCGTAAGCGGTACCGGTTTTGATCCCGGTCCGACAAATCCCGTAACGCCTCTTGTATTGCGGACAACGTACCAGGTATTATCGTTCATGACCATATTGATCAGGACATAACCCGGAAACCGTTTCTTCTGGATCTGTTTGCGAACACCGTTTTTGATTTCAACAACATCCTGCATCGGAACCGTAACTTCTAAGATCTGGTCCTGAAGCTTTCGGTTCTCAATGGTTTTTTCTATGTTGGCTTTTACCTTATTCTCATAGCCGGAATAGGTATGCACAACATACCAGTTAGCTCCTTCTGCCATATCTTACCTCTCTATGCGATCAGACCGATCAGCGCCTGGATTCCTGTATCCAGAAGCTTGATCAGGACACCCAAAATAATCGTAACGATTATAATAAGGATCGTCTGCTTCGCTACGTCTTTTTTGTCCGGCCAGATAATTTTCTTGAACTCGATCTTCAGGTTCTTGAAAAAACTGCCCTTCTCTTTTTTCTCAACTGTATTCTCAGCCATAACGATTATTTCGTCTCCTTATGCATCGTATGCTTTCTGCAGAATCTGCAGTATTTCATAGTTTCCATACGGTCAGGATGATTCTTCTTTTCTTTCGTCGTATTATAGTTTCTCTGTTTGCATTCTGTGCAAGCTAACGTGATTTTCGTTCTCATCGTTGATTCTCCTTAAAAAGTATAAGAAAATTATTTCATCACATAAAAAAGAGGGGTATTCCCTCAGCTGGATAAATATAGCATATCCAGTGATTTTAAGTCAACTGCTTTTTTACAAAATAATGAAAAAGATTATTTCCCGCTTCGGTAGCCGTCCGGATTCTGGCTCTGCCATCTCCAGGTATCCCGGCACATCCGGTCCAGATCATAGACCGCGCTCCAGCCGAGCTCTTCTTTTGCAAGCGCCGGATCCGCGTAGCACATGTCAATATCCCCGGCCCTTCTCGGCCCGATCACGTATGGAAGATCCTTTCCGCAGGCTTTGCTGAAGGCTGCGATAATATCAAGAACACTGTAGCCGTTTCCGGTTCCTAAGTTATAGATCTTAAGCCCTAAGGCTCCAGGCTTTCCGTCCTTTTCTTTCTCTGCTTCGGCAATCTTTTCGATCGCTTTGATATGACCCCTGGCAAGGTCAACGACATGAATATAATCGCGGACACCGGTTCCGTCCGGCGTATTGTAATCGTTTCCGAAAACATTGATCCGCTCAAGCTTTCCGACCGCAACCTTCGCGACATACGGAAGCAAATTGTTCGGGATCCCGGCCGGATCCTCGCCGATCATTCCGCTCTCATGCGCCCCGATCGGGTTAAAATATCTTAACAAGATGATATTCCAGGAATCATCTGAACGGTAAAGGTCTTTCATGATATTTTCGATCATAAGCTTCGTCCGGCCATATGGATTTGTCGCACTGGTCGGAAAGTCTTCCCGGATCGGAACGCTTGCCGGATTTCCGTACACCGTTGCAGAAGAGGAAAAGACCATGTTCCTGCATCCGGTTTCTTTCATTATATGAAGGAGCGTCAATGTCCCTCCGATATTATTATCGTAATATTTCAACGGGATCTGGACCGATTCACCAACGGCTTTCAAGCCCGCGAAGTGGATGACAGCATACGGCTGTTCCTTTTTGAAAACTTCCCGAAGGCCGTCTTCATCCCGGATATCGACCGGATAGAACGCTGCTTTTTTCCCGGTGATCGTTTCGATCCGCTTTAAAGATTCGTCCGACGAATTAGAGAGGTTGTCAACGACCGCAACCTCCATGCCGGCCTCCAGCAGTTCTAATACAGTATGGCTTCCGATATATCCGGCACCGCCGGTCACTAAAATCTTCATTTGTTTATCCCTCAATTGTAGTCGTCTCTTCTTCTGTAGTGGTCTCCGTTTCGGTCTCCGTTGTTTCCTCTTCTTTCTTAGTTATGGTAGCAACGATCGTAACCGTTCCGGTATCTCCGTGAAGGGTCACTCCCTCCGGAAGATACTGCCCAACATCGACAGTGATGGTAACGTCTCCCTCTGCGCCATCGATATTTAACAGTTCATGCGGAAGATAGATCTCATTGATCGTACTCAGCACATTTTCATCACCACGGATCGAAACATTGTTCTTCGAGTATGTGATTCCTGTCAGTTCGTACCCTTCCGGAAGCTGTCCGGATGCTTCGATGCTGATCGGGACCGACTTGATACTGCTTGTTGTGATCTTTACCGTGACCGTTGGATGGTCAAGATACGTGTCGCCCCCGAGTGTGATCGGATTTCCTGAGCTGTCATAGATGATCAGATCTTTATCAAGCGTAATATCCCGGGTGACCTCCGAGTAGTCGATCTGTGCAACTGCTCTCTCTTCTCCCGTAATATTGGATTCCGGTGCATGGAACGTAACACGGACCGGGTTCGCCATTGCATCTTCGATCACCATGTCCTCCGGTTCTTGTCCGACAAACTGGACCTCGACATCAAGCGTCTCTTTATCCATATTCTCCAGATTGATCATCATGCTGTGGGTCTTTAAGGTTATCGTGATCGATCCCGCATATCGGGCTTTATCCCCGACCAGATCGACTTCGATCGGAACCGCGTTCGTAATAGAAAGCGCTGCAAAGTCTGCTGTCGCGACAAAATCGGAAGCGGTCAGGGTACTGACAATACTCCGGTTTCCGGAAACAACGACGGTAGCCGTATCTCCGCTTTCGATCGTATAGACGCGGGATCCGTCGAGCACCATCGATTCATTTTCGATCTGAACCGGAATTCCTGTAATTGTTCTTGTTGTTACCGGGTCTGTTGTGTTTGTGATCACAAGCCACAGAACGAAGGCAAAAACAAGCGCAAGGATCTTGAATCCAATGTTATTTACGATCCACTTTTGAAGGAACATCTTCACTTTGGACATCCTTGTCTTTGCCTCCTTCCTTTCTGATCAGCCAGTTGATCCGGCCTTTCAGTTTTTGTATTTCGATCATCTGATTTTTCAGATCCGCAAGATGGACCTGTTCTTTCAGCTGTCCGTCATAAGCAATCGAGATCCCGCCGGTCTCTTCCGAAACAACGATCGTAAAGGCATCTGTTGCCTCGCTGAGCCCCAACGCAGCCCTGTGGCGGGTCCCGTATTTTTTATTTAATGTCCGGCTGTTTGACATCGGAAGATAACAGGTCGCCGCAACGATCCTGTCATCACGGATAATCACCGCACCGTCATGAAGCGGTGTCTTATCCTCAAAGATATTCTCCAGAAGTTCACTGGTAACTTTCGCGTCAACTTCAATTCCGGTATGCTCATATTCCACAAGGGGAACATCAAGTTCGATCGTGATCAGCGCCCCGGTCCTGTCTCTGGAAAGATCCGCAACTGCTTTCAGGATATCTTCCATCGTTTCATCCGAGAACCGTTTGGAAGAACCACGGTCGCTCGTAAAGAGTCCCCGGAACATCTTTCTTCCGCCGAGGCTTTCGAGTGCTCTTCGAAGCTCCGGCTGGAAGATAATGATAAGTCCGATAACACCGACGCTTAAAACTCTAGACGCGATCCATAGGATCGTATTGAAATTCAGGATCGCAGCGATCATCAAAAGGACAAGGATAAAGACAAGGCCTTTAAACAAAGACCACGCCCTTGTCTTCCGGAACCAGGTCAGAAGATAATAAAACAAGATCGCGATGATAATGATCTCGATGATATCAACTGCCGTAATATTGGTCAGAGACAGATACTTATGAAAAAATGATACGATGTTCTGCCAGAAACTCAACCGTCTTTCCTCTTGTTAATACGTTTTACACTGACTGTTTCCGTTTTAAATGCTACTTTCGGAACAGCCTTTACATAATAGTTATACTCTTCGTCTTCAAATTCCACGGTCTCCGTACGGGAATAATCCAGCGGTTTAATAATATTGGTCAGGAAAACCGCGATCGCGCCGGAGACGACACCGCCGACGCAGTAATATAAAAGCTTTGCTCTTGTTATATCTCCAAACAGAAGCTCACAGGCAACCGTCAGGATAATAAATACGCCGGTTCCGATCAGGATCGCGAGCTCATAGGAACGGGAGAAGTTTGCCCGTTTCACAAAGTGAACGATCATAAATACGACAAACATGACAACGAGCATCATCAAAAACTCCCGGTTCGTAAAGACTCCCTGCAGGAGCATCTCACCCTTTTCAAACTCTGTTGCCCCCGATGAACTTGCAAACGCAACCGCGTGGACATCGATATAGTGGATCAGGTAATAAAAGGTGGTTCCGAAAATAACGGTGATCACTGAGATCGCAGGTCCGGTCGCCGCAAGGACAAGGACCGCCGCAAGCGGGATCTTGATCAAATACAGGATCGGCAGGATCATAAGCAGAAATCCGTATTGTCCCGCAAACCGGAAATACAGCAGGTACATCACGATCAGGATCACGCCCGTGACAAATCCGATCCCGTAGGACAGGAAAAATATCTGAACGGTCGTATAGGCCATGACCGCGATCATGATAAAACGGATCGGAACAAACGCAAGCGCCAGGGACAGGATCGCAATGAACCATGGTTGGGAGATAAATGCCTGGAACCCGATATAGCGGCTAATAATAAACATGCAGACAAACAGGATGACCGCCCTCAGGATATACCCGCAGGGTCGTCTATGAGCAATATAAAATTCTTCCAGCATCGTTCTGAATTTTATTAAACCGTTCATCAATAACCGTTATTTGTTTGCCGCATTCTCTGCAGCCTGCTCCTCCTCGTAGACTTTTTTCAGTCGTCTTAAGTTTAATCCGTAGGTCCTTAAGTTTCCGCGGTAATTATCATATTTATGGTTGAACATATATAAGGAAAAGAAACAATAACCCACCACAAACAGGATAAATCCGGCGGCAAAGATCAGGATCGCACCGGTTCCCCCGATCTTTTCATAGACCCTCATGACCCAGTTTGTATCCGCTATAAAGACCAGAAGCCCGATCAGCAGACCGGTAAGGATCCCAAGCGGAACACTGGATAAAAAGTTCGCGGAGGAATAGTCCGTCTTATAATATTTATTTAATCTCAGTGTCGTCTTGCCCTCGCCATGCTCATAAAGAGCAACCTTGGACATTAACTCTACTTTTCTTTTGTTAAGCATGTGTGAAATTATCCGTAAATCATTCCGATGATCTTATTTGAAAGCCCGATCGGAAGGATCTTCATTAATACACAGAACAATTTATAAACAAAACCAATCGCGTAAAGCGGTTTCACTTTCTTTTTCAGCGCGATCTTTGCGATATATGCCCCGGCGACTTCCGGTTTCATTCCGCCGCGCTCATCTTTTTCCATGACAGCAACGCTCTTTGTGATCCGGCCGCCGTATTCTTCATCGCCCTCGAGGGTCTTCTTTCTTGCGTCCGTAAAGCCACTGCTGATATCGCCCGGCTGGATCGCGCAAAGGGAGATCCCGTAAGGGCCGACCTCATTTATCGCTGCGCAGGTATAGGAATTGATCGCTGCTTTGGAAGCCGAATAGAATGCCTGGAACGGAATCGGGACCGGTCCCGCGACAGAACTGATATTGACGATCCGGCCGCCGCCTGCTTTCCGCATCGGAGTCATGACCGCCTTGGAACAATTGACCATTCCGAAGAAGTTGACATCAAGCTGGCGCTTCGCGTCCTCGAGCGAAGTAAACTCAACGGCTCCGCTGATCCCGAAACCGGCGCAGTTGACCAGGATATCGATTCTTTCTTCTTTCGAAAGGACCTCCTCTACGGCACGCTTTACATTCTCCTCATCTGTGACATCGACACCGATATGGAAAAACTCCGAATCCGGAACTTCTCTTCTGCTGAATTCATAGACTGTGCAGCCGGCCGCTTTCAGGCTTTTGGCAACATTCAGTCCGATTCCTGATGACCCTCCGGTCACGATTGCGACTTTTTTCATAAACGCTTCTTTCTTTTATAATTACATCAGGTGTAACTGATCAAGGATCGCCGAATCATCCCGGTGCATAACTTCCGCTATAATACCGGCCGCCTCATCGATCAGTGCATCTGTGTGGCTTGCCATCAGGCTTGTCCGGAGAAGACATTCGCCCGGAGCACATGCCGGCGGAAGGACGGAATTAACATAAACGCCTTCCTCATACATCTCTTTCTGTTTCAACAGCGTATTCTCCGGTGTATACGTATAGATCGGAACGATCGGGGTCGGAGCCTCAATGATCTTGACTTCTTTTTCAATCAGTTTTTTCCGGAACCTTGCCGCGTTCGCCTGGAGTTTATCCGGAAGTTCCGGATGAGCCTCAAGGTAACGGAGTGCTGCAAGCGCGACTGCGGTCTGAGCCGGCGGGATCGATGCCGCAAACATATACGGTCTTGCGGAATGACGGACATAGTCTACGATCTTATGGTTCGCGACCATATAGCCTCCGAGGCTAGCAAGGGATTTAGAGAACGTTCCCATATAAATATCAACTTTATCTTCCAGTCCGAAATAATTCGCGGTTCCTCTTCCGCCTTCGCCTAAGACGCCGAGTCCGTGGGCATCATCGACCATGACCTTCGCACCGTATTTTTCCGCAAGCGCAACGATCTCCGGAAGCTTGGCGATATCGCCGCCCATACTGAAGACGCCGTCGGTTACGATCAGGCAGCCTGCATTTTCCGGAACGGACTGAAGCTGGGACTCCAGATCTTCCATGTCCGCATGTTTATAGCGCAGCATTTTCCCGTAGCTTAAACGGGCGGCATCATAAATCGATGCATGGTCTTCCCTGTCCAGGATCACATAATCATGACGTCCGACCAAAGAAGCAAGGATTCCAAGGTTGCTCATGAATCCGGTCGGGAATGTAATGCAGTCTTCCTTCCCGAGGAAGCTCTTGAGTTCATCCTCCAGTTCATAATGCATCTGGAGGGTTCCGTTCAGGAATCGGGATCCGGAACATCCTGTGCCGTATTTTTCAATTGTCTTTACGCCTGCCTCGATGATTTCCGGCTGAACCGTCAGTCCTAAATAGTTATTGGAACCAAGCATGATCCTGCGTTTGCCCTCCATCATGACTTCAACGTCCTGACGGCTTTCGAGGGCACGAAAATACGGATAGATATCCGCCTGTTTCAGCAGGTCCTGTACCTGCGGCTCATAGCATTTCTCAAAAATATCCTTCATAGTCTGAAATATCTCCCTTTTCCTGTATTAAGCAAACCCTTCGCGGGTCAGATTATTGAATCTAAGAAGTGCCTGTTTCTGTACAGATAAAACAGTTCTTAACATCAACAAAAACGGATGAGGCAAAATCTGCTTCACCTGTTTTTGATCATTATACTCGGTACATTATACAGAAAAACAGGCCTCCAGTCAAACCAGAGGCCTGTATTTATAATACTTTTTTTGTTTTATTTTACCGTGACAAGAGGATTCTCCTTCCGCACTCCGGTTCAATCCCTCAGGTATTACGCTCCCGTCTCCTCCAAATACTGTGCATATTTATTTTTTGCGATCCCGAAAGCTTCCCGGTCGGTCAGCGTCAGATAGATATCCCGGCGCTCATTTTTTGCTCCTGCCGCAGTCAGCTCTTCTACCGCAATATCAACTGCTGCTTCTTTCGGATAGCCGTAGACCCCGCCGGAGATCAGCGGAAATGCGACCGAGCGGCATCCGTGTGTCTCAGCCAGCTCCATGGACTTCCGATAGCAGGATCTAAGGAGCCCTTCTTCTCCGTTTCCGCCGCCGTTCCAGATCGGGCCAACGGTATGGATAATATAGATCGCATCCATTTGAAATCCCCATGTGATCACGGCATCCCCGGTCGGACAGCCTCCAAATTCCGCGCATGCTTTATCAAGTTCCGGACCTGCAGCCCGATGGATCGCGCCGTCTACCCCGCCGCCTCCTGCAAGCGAGGAGTTCGCTGCGTTTACGACCGCATCGACCTCCATCTGGGTTATATCTTCACTCACAATATAAAAAGCCATTTTGCTCCTCCTTGTACATTTCTTCGTTCTACGCTATTATACTGAAGAAATATTGATTACTCAAGATACAAGGATATCCGCATGAAACGAAATGAGATCTGGCGTTCCTACGGGACAGACTATAAAGAAATGACAAAGAGGCTTCTGGAAAGGACCGGCCTTTCGGATGAGATACTGTCTAAATGCAAAGAGGCTTTATTCTCTGCGAAGATCGGGATCAAACCAAATCTGGTCAATCCTTCTCCGGCGGAATTCGGTGCAACGACCCATCCGGAAGTGATTGCGGGAATCCTGGAATATCTGAAAGAGTCCGGGTTTGAAAACCTCTATATTCTGGAAGGTTCCTGGGTCGGAGATAAGACCGGCGAGGCGTTCCGGTACTGTGGATATGACACGCTGTCAGAAAAATACAATGTTCCGCTGATCGATACGCAGAAGGATACTACTCTGCTCTGCGACTGCAACGGACTTGAGATCAAGATCTGCAACAGCGTTCTTGAAGCCGATTATCTGATCAATGTTCCCGTCATGAAGGGACACGGCCAGACAAAGATCACCTGCGCGCTGAAAAACATGAAAGGGATCATTCCGAATTCGGAAAAACGCCACTTCCATGCCCTCGGCCTTCATAAACCGATCGCCCACCTCAATTCTTTCGTTAAACAGGATTTTATTGTAGTGGACCATATCTGCGGAGATCCGGAAAGCGAAGACGGCGGACATCCGCTGACGAAAAACTGTATCATGGCAGCGAAGGACCCGGTCCTTGTCGATTCCTATGTCGCGGAGCTTTTAGGATACCATCCTTCCGAGATCGGCTATATCGGTCTTTCCGAAAGCTTTGGGGTCGGATCGGGAGATCTTTCAGAACTGAACCTGATCACGCTGGAAGGGATTCCGGATGAGACGATCCCCCGGACCTTCCGCATCACAGAACTTTCTCTCTCCGTAAACCAGGTCGACTCCTGCAGTGCCTGCTATGCAATGCTGACAGAAGCGCTTGACCGGCTTCAGGAAGAAGGCTTATTAAAAGATTTAAAGGAAAAGATCTGTATCGGCCAGGGATATCAGGGAAAGACGGGGCTTCTCGGAGTCGGAAACTGTACCAGGGACTTTGACAATTCGGTTCCCGGCTGCCCTCCGGATTCGGAGGAGATCTACCGGTTCCTGAAAAACTATATTGAAACAAACTGATTAGGGGCAGAATATGTGTGTCGCAATACCATTGAAAATTGAAGAGATCAACGGCAATGATGCTGTCGGAACGCGGGACGGAGTGCGTCGTGAGATCCGTCTTGATTTTATCCGGGATCCGAAACTGGGCGAATATGTGATCGTTCACGCCGGCTTTGCCATCGAGCGGATCGATGAAACCTCTGCCCTCGAAGCGATCGCCCTTGCAAACGAGATTGAAAATATCAGCCTTACGGAGGAGTAAAAAACACATTTCTGATATACACCTGAAATATATGTACTTATTTATAAACAACACAAGCATTAATCCCTATGGTAAAATCAGTTTGTTAAATTTATAACGAACTGTTTTTTTATCATACAATCTTTTCAAGGAGAGAAACTATGCAGCCATATGAAAAGCGAATGATAACAAAAGATGAAGTTATCCCGACTGCGGAAAAAATGCGTGCGGACGGTGTGGCGCTTGCTATGATCCACGCCTTTATCGATGATAACGGGGTTCCGAACGTTTCCTACGAGTATCAGATGGACCCGTCGATCATTTCCTGTACGGTCGAGGGAGAAAGCGTTCTTCCTTCGATCTCGGCGATCTATGATCTGGCCGCCGAATGGCCGGAGCGTGAGATCATGGAACTTATGCCGATCACGTTTGAAGGCGTCGATACCGAAAAGCGTCTGTTTATGCCGGACAATATGCTTGACGGACAGGGACAGATCCTTGTGACACCAATGGACAAGCTGAAAAAAATGACAGGTTTGGGGGAGGATAACAAATGAGCTATATAATTCCAATCGGACCTTACCACCCGGCACTCGAAGAGCCGGTCCATGCAAAGCTCTATACCGAAGGAGAAGAGATCAAAGACGCGGAAGTCTTTATCGGATATAACCACCGTGGAATTGAAAAACTTGCCCAGCAGAAAAACTTTATCCAGACGCTGGTCATGGTCGAGCGTGTATGCGGGATCTGCTCCCACTCTCATGCCTTTTCCTACGCGATGGCGGTGGAAGCGATCGCGAACCTGAAAGTCCCGAAACGCGGACAGTATCTCCGCGTTATCACCGCGGAGCTGGAACGGCTCCACTCCCACTATCTCTGGCTCGGGATCGCACTCCATCTGATCGGCCACGACAGCCTCTTCATGCATTCCTGGGATGACCGGGAAGCGATCATGGATATCTTAGAGGAGCTGTCCGGAAACCGGGTCAATTACGGAATGGTCTGCATCGGCGGGTCCAGAAGAGATGTCGATGCGGAAAAATCAAAAAATATTCTTGCGATGCTGGATAAGATCGAAAAATCCAATCTTCGCTTAAGAGATATCCTGCTAAGTGATAAGACGGTTGCGCTCCGGACAAAAGGAGTCGGGATCCTTACGACCGAGGACTCCCTCCGGATCGGGGCGGTCGGCCCACAGGCAAGAGCCTCAAACGTTCCGATCGATGTCCGCAAGGATGCGCCTTACAGCTGTTATGATGAATTTGATTTTGATGCCGCAGTTTTCCCGACCTGCGATGTCTTCTCCCGTGTTGTTGTCCGTATTCTGGAAAACATCGAGAGTATCAAGATCATCCGTCAGGCGCTGTCCAATCTTCCGGAAGGAAAGATCAATCTCGGAAACAAGATCTTTAAGATCCCTGCCGGCGAGATGATGGTCCGTCATGAAGCGCCGCGCGGTCAGCTCTGCTATAAAGTCGTAACAAACGGAGGTGAAACAAACGGCCGCGTCAGTATCCATGTCCCGACCTTTAAGAACGCGCCGACCGTTCCGACCATGCTGAGAGGCAATTCCATCGCAGATGCCGGACTGATCATCGCAAGTATCGATCCATGCTTCTCCTGTATGGACCGTTAAATGACAGCAAGAGGATAAATGACCTATGCATGAGATGGCAATCATCGAAGCCCTGCTCGAAACAGTGGTTCCGAAAGCAAAAGAAAACGGAGCGGAAAAGATCCTTGAGATCAACTTCCATATCGGGGAGATGAGCGGGATCGTTCCCTCCTGCATCCATGAGTATTTTGCGATCGCGAGCAAAGGGACGATTGCGGAACATGCGAAGATCAATCTGAAAACCGTTCCGGCGATGATCCGCTGTAATGACTGCGGATATACGGGGACGCCGGACAAACAAAATTACTGCTGCCCGGAATGTCAGAGTTTCAATATTAAACTGACCTCCGGCAGAGAATACTATATTGAAAGTTTGGTTGTTGAATAAAATAAAGGGAGGTTACGCAATTGAAGAAAATAACACCCGCAGCTTTCTTTTCTACGCTGATCGTGTGCTATCTCTTCTGGCTTCTGATCACAGGACAGATCGTTTCTATCTTTACCGGCGACGCGTCCTGGCAGATCCTTGTTGCCGGCGGAGTTGTCAGCATCCTGGTCAGTCTCTTTGCTGCAAGGTTCTTCATTCACGAAAAAGCATTCCGCCTGTTTAACCCGGTCCGTTTTTTCCTGCTTCTGTTCTACGTGATCATTATTTTTGGCTGGGAACTGATCAAGGCGAATGTTTCGATGGCAATCAGAGCTTTTTGTCCGACAAAGAAGCTTAAGCCGGGCTTTGTGAAGATCCCTACAAAACTGAAGTCAGAATATGCCCTTTCGATGCTGGCTAATTCGATCACCCTGACCCCCGGAACCATTACGATGGATATCGTGGAACAGGACGGGGAAAACTACCTCTACGTTCATTGTATTGACGCAGAGGCCGAGGATATGGAAAAAGCCGGCGAGGAAGTCAAGGGCGCAATGGAAAAATGGATAAGGAGGATCTGGGAATGAGTGAATTCATTTATTTCGCGATCTGCTTTGCAGCCCTCGCTCTCTGCCTGATCTACCGGCTGATCAAAGGACCCAGCGGTGCGGACCGTGTTGTCTCCGCGGACGCGATGGATACCGTAGTCGATATGGCGCTGATTCTTTTCGCGCTCTATACCGGACGCAGCATCTTTCTTGATATCGCGCTGGTTACGGCAATCTTAGGGTTTATCGGTTCAGTCCTGATTTCGAGATATCTGGAGGGACGGCTATGAGAATTGTGATTGATATTTTAATTGGAATCAGTATCCTCTTTGCCATTGCGGGAGTCGTCGGTATTATCCGGATGCCCGATGCATATTCGAGGATGCAGTCATCCACAAACGTAACAACCTTTGGTGTTCTCGGAGTCCTGATCGCGGGGATCCTGTACAGTATCATTTATCTCGGGGATATCAGCATGGCCGTCAAGCTCGGTGTACTTATCGTGTTCTACCTGATCACAAGTCCGATCGCAGGCCACGCGATCGCGAGAGCGGCATACCGGAGCAAGGTACCTGCTTCCGAGAAAACAATTGTAGATAAATATGGGGAGGATCTGGAAGATGAATAGTGCTGTATTTTCTTTTAATACTCTGATCCTGATCGGTATTCTGGTGACTGCGGCGATTGCGGTCTTTTCCAGAAAGCTCCTGACCTGTATCATCGCGCTCGGTGTTACCGGCTGTTTTGTTGCCCTGGAATTTCTTGTACTTCAGGCGCCGGATGTTGCGATCGCCGAGGCGGCTGTCGGTGCAGTATTGACGACAGTGATCTTTATTATCGCACTGAAGAAAACGACAAAGAAGGAGGACGAGAAAAATGAGTAAAGCAAAACAGGCTGTTGCGATCATTTCTGTCATCGTCGTCCTTCTTGCTGCAGTTTATGCGGTCGTCTTTGCATACCGGAATATTCCGGTCACATATGACGGTGCGGATACGAACGTTGTCGATCTCTACAACGATCCGCAAAGCTACGACGTCTCCGACCCGGACGGTGTCGCAGATATTATCGTAAAAGAAAACCTGGATAAAACCATGGCAGTTAACAATGTGTCAGCCGTCGTCTTCGACTGGAGAGGATTTGATACCTTAGGCGAATCCTTTATCCTGCTGACTGCGATTGCCGGATCCTTTGTGATCCTGGGAATCCATAGAAAGAAAAAGAATGCCGGAAAGGAGGAGAACAAGGAATGAAATTCAAACAGGGAATCACCGAAAAGAATATCATTGTCAAATGCTCTGCGGATAAGATCCTTCCGTTCTCTCTCGTATTTGGCATTTATATCATCCTCTTCGGAACGATCAGCCCGGGCGGCGGTTTCCAGGGAGGCGTGATCACAGCATCCGCTGTTCTCCTGCTCTATATCGGATACGGCTATTCAACCGCATCCGCAGCGGTAAAGCAGGAAGTTTTAAGAGTCTGCGAGCCACTCGGCGCAACGCTCTATGTTATCTTAGGGCTCTGCGGTATCGTCTTGGGTTCCGTCTTCTGCAGAAACGTATTCTTCAATGACGGAAAGATCGGCGATCTTGTCAGTGCCGGAAATATTACGTTCATGGGATGGACCGTCGGGTTCAAAGTCCTTACGGGAATCGGTTTCCTGATCCTTCTTATGCTCGGACTTCTTGCTCCGGAGTTTAAGAAAACAAAGGATCCGGACTATGAACTAATGGTCGATGAAGAAGACGAAGAAGAAGGGGGAGACGAATGATTATTTTGAATTATTTCGCGTCTGCCCTGCTGATAGCTTTAGGACTGTACGCGGTCTGTACGAAAAAGAATATTTTAAAGATCGTTATCGGACTCGGGATCATTGACTACGGGATCAATCTCCTGATCGTCAGTGCCGGGTTCCGTGACGGAGGGACTGCGCCGATCTTTACGATCTCGGATCTTTTAAACGGCGTAGCCAGCAACTATTTTGTAGATCCGGTTCCGCAGGCTCTTACCCTGACGTCAATCGTTATCGGTGCCTGTGTTGATGCAATGGCTCTGGTCCTCGTGATCAAGCTGTTCCAGAAATACGGAACGCTGGAGGCAGATAAGATAAGGAGGATGCGAGGATGATGAATATAATGCAGCATTTTCCGGTTATCGCCGTAATGAGCCTCTTCCTCGGGGCCTTTCTGGTCGAGATCTTCGGACGGAAAAACAAAATTGTAAGAAATATTATTACCCTGTTCTTTGTCGGGGTATCGTTCCTTTGTATTTTTGCACTGATCAAGCCGGTCCTGGTCGATGGTGAAGTGATCTCCTACTGGCTTGGAAACTGGCAGCCGGTAAACGGCTACGCAATCGGTATCGGCTATGAGGTCGACGCACTGAACCTGTTCTTTGCGCTCCTTGTCGCCCTGACCTTTACTCTTTCCGGGATCTATTCGATCCGCTATATGGAACGGGATGACCACCTTGGCCATTACTATACGCTGTTCCTGATGCTTTCCGGCGGAGTTTTAGGTCTGGTACTTACCGGTGATATCTTTAATATGTATGTCATGGTCGAGATCATGACGTTTGCCGCGGTTGCTCTGACCGCCTTCCGCAACTACAAAAAAGGCGCTTTGGAATCAGCCTTTAAATATCTGGTGATCGGCTCTGTCGGATCCGGATTTACCCTGACGGGAATCTGCCTGATCTATATGCAGTGCCATACCCTGAACATGGCCCAGATCTCCGCGCTGCTTCACGGGAACCTGACACCGACAACGATCCTCGCGCTTGCGCTTGTCTTTATCGGCTTTGGTGTCAAGAGCTTTATGGTCCCGTTCCATACGCCGGCAGCGGATGCCTATGCAACAGCTCCGACTTCCGTCTCGATGGTCTTCTCCGGAATGGTCAATAAAGCCGGTGTTTACGGAATGATCCGCCTTCTGTTTGTTGTCTTTATGGCAATGGACAAAACCGCGATGCAGATTCTTCTCGTCGCATTCGGTACGATCACGATGTTTATCGGCGTCACGATGGCTCTGGCACAGCACGATTTTAAACGGCTTCTGGCCTTCCACAGTATTTCCCAGATCGGATATGTTTTAACGGCGGTCGGACTTGCTACGACCCTCGGTGTTTCCGGCGGGCTGTTCCATGCCATGAACCATACCCTGTTCAAAGGACTTCTCTTCCTTTGCGCAGGCGCGGTCTACTATGCGACCGGAACAACTAACCTGGATAAACTCGGAGGTCTTTCCAAGAAGATGCCGAAGACGACGTTCTGCTTCCTGATCGGAGCTTTCTCGATCTCCGGTCTTCCGCCGTTTAACGGCTTTGTATCGAAGTGGATGATCTATCAGGCAGCCTGGAACAAAGGTATTGAAACGAATAACTTCTTCTATGTTGTTGTTACCGTTGCTGCCGTAGTCGTTTCCGTTATGACGCTTGCGTCCTTTATCAAGGTGACCCAGGCAGTCTTCTTCGGACAGCCTTCCGAGAAGTGCATGAATGCGAAAGAAGTCCCGCTTTCGATGCGGATCCCGATGTGGATCATGAGTGTTCTCTGTATCTTAGGCGGAATCTTCTACAACTTCCTGTTTAATTATCTTCTTACTCCGGCTGCAAACGCTGTCTTTAACGTGACCGATTATGTGGACAAAATGATGGGAAGCGGCTATGCGGCTGCGGCAGGGATCGAACAGAAAGTAATCGAGCCGGTACAGTTAAGCTACTGGGATCCGATCCTCTGGCTGATCCTTTTCGTCATCATAATCGCAGCCGTCTGTATCGTTATCCTGACCGGAAAACGGACCCGCGGCAAAGTCCTCGTCAATAAGACAGAGGAGGTTGACGGCAAGTACGCGACCTTCTACGGCGGCGAAAAGA
>JAFWFQ010000011.1 GCA_017515535.1 Parasporobacterium sp.
AAAGCTTGCTTCATCGACGTAATTCGCTGGGACGAAGAAAAGAAACAGCCGATTTTCAAATATGTTGAGGACTGCGCTCATTGCAATTACTGCATGGCATCCTGCAAAAAAGGCTGTATCAATGTCGTACCGGATTATTCCAGCCAAAGCTACAGACAAAGCTTTGACATGTACCGCTAGAGAAAGGAGGAAATTATGGGACACAATTTCGAAGAAATAAGAGAGTCTGCTGATATCCTCATTGTCGGCGGAGGAATTGCAGGTTTAACGGCAGCCGTTTCTGCAAAGGAAAAAAATCCGGATGCGGAGATCATCGTTGTAGAAAAACAGACTGCCGGTTACGGCGGAAAAGCCAATAAAGGCGGCGGAGTGCTCCAGTATTTTGATTTAGAGCATATGAAGCCGGAAGAATTTCTTCAGTACCATGTCCATGCAGTCGGCTGCTACTTGGGCGACCAGAATGTAATGAAGAAATATGTTGCAATGAATAATGAAATGATCGACCGTCTTTCCGGATGGGGCGTTACGGTGCCGAAGGTCAAGATCCCGACCGGACCAATGACCTTTATGTTCGGTATCGATCTGGACAGTACACTCAAGATGGCTGCAAAAGCAAGAAAGATGGGCGTTAAGATCTTTGACAAAGTTCCGATCTCCGATCTTCTGACCGATAACGGCAAGATCGCGGGTGCAGTCGGATACAGCCTGATCGACGGAACATTCTATGTATTTACAGCGAAAGCCGTGATCTTAGCGACCGGTTCCCAGAACTACCGCGTTTCCGAGATGTGGAGCTGCGGAAGAGGAGACGGTATTGCAGCTGCCTACAGAGCAGGCGCAGAAATGAGAAATACCGAGTTCGGTAACTTCGGACAGCTCTTCCGGAAAGAGAGTCTCCATGAAGTCGTCTTTGGTGAGAATAATATGTACAACCGTCTCGGCGAGAATGTAACGAAGAATTTCCGGAGATTCCCTGAAGCAGATATCAGCGCAACCGCTCTTCGCGAATGGTATGACCAGATGTCTCAGGGCAAAGGCCCGATCTATCTTCACCAGCCGCCAAGACCGGATGATGCGGGATTTGATGCAATCTGGCCGCGTCCGTACGGACAGCCGTTCTGGAAAGAGCAGCGCCGGGAAGAAGAAGGCAAAGACGCTGATATGGAAGTCATTCCGGGACTCGTTGGTGAGCAGTCACCGGTTCGTGTCGATATCAATATGGCGACCACGATCGAGGGGCTGTATGCAGCCGGTGATGTTTGCTACTGCGGAAGCGGCGGACCGGGAGCAGTTCCGGCACCTCCGGGAAGAAACCGCGGATCGGGAATCCTGAATGCAGTCTTTAACGGAATCGTAGGCGGAGAGAGTGCGGCAGAATATGTAAAGAATGCTGAAGCACGTAACCTGAACGAAGACCAGGTAAACAAACTGAAAGATGACGCTTACGCTCCGATGCACCGTGAGAACGGCGTAACCGCGGAAGAAGTGATCGATCTGATCCAGGACGTCATGTGTCCGGTAGAGAACAGTATTATCATGTCTCAGCACCGTCTCGATATCTGCATGAGAAAGATCGCGAAAGCGAAAGAAATGGTGAAAGAACTGAAGGCAGAAGATTTCCACGGACTTCTTTCCTGCCATGAAGCGGAAGCGATGGTTCTTTGCTGTGAGATGCAGATGCGGGCATCGATCATGAGAAAAGAATCCAGAGGATGGTTCTTAAGAGAAGACTATCCGCTTATGGATAATGAAAACTGGCTGAAGTGGATCATCGTTAAGGATGAAGATGGTGAAATGACTTTCCGTACAGAGGACGTTCCGATTGATTCCTACGATGTACAACCGCTGAAGTTTTAAATGTAATTGCTGTTTAATCAAGGCAGGAGATCATCCCCTCAAAGACTCCTGCCCGAATAAAGAAAGGACAGAGTAATGGGAAACAGAGTATGTGATGTTTTGGGAATCGAATACCCGGTGATCCAGGGCGCAATGGCCTGGACATCGATGGCGCCTTTGGTTGGTGCTGTTTCAGCTGCCGGTGGTCTTGGTGTATTAGGAAGCGGCTTTATGCCGAAAGAAATCATCTTAGGCCAGATAGCAGAAGTCCGGAAGATGACAGATAAACCGTTTGCGGCAAACCTGTTTCTGGATCCGACACCGATGTTGGAGGTAGGAATATCTGCGATTTTGGAAGGAAAACCGGCGGTAGCTTATATCGACAGCCTGAATCTTCTGGAATATGACTTCACAAAGAAACACTATGATATGTTCCACGAAGCAGGCATCAAGGTCGTTGCAAAGATCAACTATCTGGAAGATGCTATCGTTGCTGCGAAAGCAGGAGCAGATGTCATCATTACAAAAGGCTTTGAAGGCGGCGGACATGTCACAAAAGTAAGCGCAAGAGTTCTTCTGGCAGAAGTCGTTGAAAATCTCCCGGATGTTCCGGTCGTTGCATCAGGCGGAATCGCAACTCCGCGCCAGGCAGCAGGACTTACAGTTCAGGGTGCTGATGGTATTGAGATGGGAACTGCATTTATGGCAACGCAGGAATGCCCGATCCATCCGAACTGCAAAACTGCAGTCGTCGAAGCGATCGACAGAGATATTGTTGCCTGCGGACAGTCAACGGGTGAGCCGAGCTGGCAGATCAGAAACGGTCTGGCAGATGAAATGCTTCAGTTGGAAGCAGATCTTCCTTGGAGTGATGCTGCGGATAAGATCCGTGAAATGTCAATGGGATCTCTTAGAATCGCTTCTCTTGAAGGCGACAGGGAAAAAGGCGCAGTTCTCGCAGGTCAGGTTGCAGGTCTGATCCATGATGTTCCGCCTGTTGCGGACAGGATCGTGAAATTCTGTGCTGAGTGGGAAGAGCTTTTGAAAAAACAGTATTCACTGTTCTGATCTCTTATCGGAAAGGGGAAGACTTATGGCAGTCACATTAACAGAAGACCAAAAAAAGAATCCGTTATACAAATATTATGAATTACCGATCGATCCTGTTCCGGAAGATATTGTAAAAAAGGTCATGACTATGACTTATGACAACGAGGACGGAATGGCATATGCGGACATCAATAAAATGTTTGACGACGTGTATCTGCCAAATGAATTCGGCCTTTTTGGAAATCCGGACGGCGGATGTATGCTGGCAAACCTGACACAGATGCCGGGAGTAACAACGGAAATGTTTGACTGGTGGTTTGCGTGGCATGGACTGGATACCATGCGCTACATCATCTGGGATAAAGATGATCATTATTACTGTCAGACTCAAAACGTGGAACAGGCATTGGATGACAGTCTGTCCCTTAGAGAACGCTTCTGGAATACGAAACATGATATCAAGGAAGCGCTTGTGGACGGACAGGATCCGATCCCGGTCACACTGAGTTTCGTTCCGCCTGTGGTCGTTGGCTTTGATCCGGAAAAACTGAAAACATTTCAGGGAACGATCATTGCGACTCCGGGGCCGGCAATCATGATTCATTTTCTGCGTCCGACGGAAGAGGGCTCGGAACTTCGGACAAGATTCTTTATGGGGTATATGGCAACCCCGGACGGAGTCGTCCGTGTACCGGATTTTCCGCGGATCGACGAAATGGGAAGGGCAATGCTGCTGCATAATGTAAAAGAATACACGCATCTTGCAAAGATCCTTCCGGATATTTATCGCGAGTTTAAGGACGACTTTCGAGTTGGTCTTAAATAAATTATTTGTTAAATTTGGTCTGTAAAACAAGGACCAGTAAGGAGGAGAAATAAATGGAGAAGAATAGTATTGGCTTTGGTGCCAGAGGTTCGCTGCTGATGATCTATCAGATGTTTGCGTACGCGGGATATACAGCATTCACGAACTTCCCGCAGAACGTTATGTCTGATTATTACGGCGGAACAACGGTAACCACATTAATGAACCTGATTGGTAGTTTGATCGGATATTGCATTACTTACTTTATCGTTGCTCCACATATCGGAAAGATCAAAAGTATGAAGAGGGTCGGAATTATTCTGGGTATTATTTCCCTGGCATTCTGCGCAGGAATCACCCTGATCCCGCCGACATCCCGTGTTCTTTGGTGCATCTGCTTTGTATGCGTTTTGATCACGACTCAGCTTTGGGGCTGCTTCTTCGTAACCCAGCTGATCGGTAACTGGTTCCCGAGAAGAAAAGGAACCGTTATGGGTATTGTTACCATGGCATTCCCAATCGTAACCGGTATCTGCCTGAGCCTGTTCATGACTCACTTCTATACTGTACTTGGAACAAGCGGAAGCCTTACTGTTGCAGCACTGACAGCATTCTCACCGTATTGGATCCTTTCCGTGATCGGTCTTCTGATCTGCGGATTCTTCCTGAAGGATTTCCCGGAGCAGTGTGGTGCTTACAGAGATAATGATAAGAACTTTACTCCGGAAATGGCAAACGAGATGCTTATGAGAGAACTTGAAGCAAGAAAGAATTCCTGCTGGAAGCGTTCCAAGATCTGGGGCTGCAAAGACTGGTGGCTTCAGGCTCTTCCGAGCTCACTTCTGCTTGCCTGCGCAATGGGATTTATGGTACAGATCATTCCTGTATTATTCTCCTTCGGAGCTGCCCTTGATGTTCTTGCTGTTCCGAACTTCGTCCTTATGAGCAGCGGTGCAAACGCAGTTCTCTTCGGATTATCAATCTTTGCATGCTTCGGCAGCTGGCTGCTTGGTGTTATCGATACCAAGTACGGAACCAAGACCGCTGTATTTATTACTTCCTGGATCATGCTGCTTGCAGGTGTTTTAGGACTTCTGAATAACGTATGGACCACTGTTGTTGCTTGCTGGCTTCTTGGTATCTTCATGGGTGCTGCTTCCAACTTCGGATTAAGCTCCATCGTTAGATATTGGAGAGCAGAGGACTTCCCGTCGGTTATGTCCGGTGCACCTCCGCTGAATACCGTTATCGGCGCTGCATTCCCGTTTGTAATCGCTTCTATCGCAAGCGCTCTTACTTACAGATATGCATTTGGCTTCGTTGGTATTATGGCTATCGTCTGCATCGTCTGCATCAGCCTGTTTAAGCCGAGAGGAGTTGCGGAATACGACAGAAAACTCAGAATCGCTGCAGGTCTTGAGCCGGATGACGTACTCTTTGATCGTCTTGACTTTGAAAAACGTCAGAACGCAAAAGCTCATTGATCATATTCAGTTAACAATAAAATGATTAATTCTCTCCCGCTCCTTATCTTGTGATAGGAGCGGGAGGTTTTTTCGGGAACCGTTTTTGGAAATCCGTACGCTTTCTGTTATAATGATTCAGGCCTTTTCCGGATTTTTTATGCGAAAGGAATCAGATAAATGAACCATTTTTTTGTAAAGCCTGAGAACATCTTCCCCGACCGGGAAACCATTCTCATTGACGGGAGCGATGTCAATCATATCAAAAACGTATTGCGGATGAAGCCAGGTGAGAGTCTTCTCTTAAGTGACGGAGAGGGAAAAGATTTTCATTGTGAGATCGATCACTTTGATCAGGAAGATACGATCTTCTGCAGGATCCTCGATACCGAAACGAGCCGCTCGGAATTGTCTGTGAAGTTCTATCTTTTTCAGGGGCTTCCGAAATCGGATAAGCTCGAGCATATTATCCAGAAATCCGTCGAACTCGGAGTCTATGAGATCATTCCGGTCCGTACAGCAAGAAGTATCGTGAAGTATGATGCGAAAAAACAAAAGGCGAAACAGGAACGCTGGCAAAAGATCGCGGAGGGTGCCGCGAAACAAAGCAAGCGGGGAATCGTTCCGGAAGTAAAGGCGGTCGCGGATTTTGAAGATGCACTTTCGTATGCAAAAGCTCTGGATCTTGTTCTTATTCCGTATGAAAACTTTAAAGACATGAAGGCAACAAAAGAAACAATCGCTGCGATTAAACCGGGGATGAGTGTCGGGATCTTCGTCGGTCCGGAAGGAGGATTTGAACAGGAAGAAGTAGAATCTGCGGAGGCGAAAGGCGCTGTTCCGATTTCCCTGGGGAGCCGGATCCTACGTACCGAAACAGCCCCATTGATGCTTTTAAGCGTCTTAATGTTTGCATTGGAATCCTAAGCTGCCGGCCAATCTATGACAGATAAACCTGTGAATGTCTCGCTGTATTTTCCTGTCAATTATGGTATAATCCAAAAGCTATGGAATGTTATTTTGATAATAGCGCGACAACACGCGTTGATGAACAGGTAATCGAGACGATCGTCAAGGTCATGAAGGAGGATTATGGAAATCCTTCTTCGAAGCATATGAAAGGCGTTGAGAGCGAGCGCTACCTGAAAGATGCAAGGGATGTATTAAGCCATATCCTGAAGGTTAAGAGTAAGGAGATCCTTTTTACGTCCGGAGGGACCGAGTCCAATAATATGGCCTTGATTGGAGGCGCTGCGGCGAATAAGAGAGCAGGGCGCCATATCATTACGACTTGCTTTGAACATCCAAGCGTCAAGGAAGCGCTGAAGTATCTTGCGGAACGAAAAGAGGATCCGTTTGAAATCACCTATCTTCCGGTCGATCCGGACGGGCATATCTCTTTGGATGATTTAAGGAATGCGATCCGAACCGATACGATCCTTGTTTCGGTCATGATGGTCAATAATGAGATTGGAGCAGTTCAGAAAATCGCGGAGATCGGAAAGGTGATCAAGGAAGTGAATCCGAATTGTCTCTTTCATGTTGATGCGGTCCAGGGATTCGGAAAATATGAAATCTTTCCGTCAAAGATGAAGATCGATCTGTTAAGTGTCAGCGCCCATAAATTCCATGGTCCGAAAGGCGTTGGTTTCCTATATATCAATGAGAAGGCGAAAATAAAACCAATCATCTACGGTGGCGGCCAGCAGGATGGAAGACGAAGCGGGACAGACAATGTTCCCGGAATCGCAGGCCTTGCGATTGCTGCATTAAATGCCAGCCGTAATCTTGAGGAAAACGTCCGCCATATGACGGAATTAAAAGACCGGCTGACGGACGGACTTCTTGCGCTTTCTGAAAAGGGAAACGTCAAGATCCGGATCAACAGTAAAAAAGGAGCCGATTCCGCGCCGCATATCGTAAGTGCTGTTTTTGCTCCGGTGAAAAGCGAAGTCCTGCTGCATGCACTGGAAGAACGAGGCGTCTATGTCTCATCCGGATCCGCATGCTCCTCCAATAAACCCGGGCTTTCCGGGACCCTGGAGGCGATCGGCCTTTCCAAGCAGGAGGCGGACTGTACGCTTCGCTTCAGTTTTTGCAAAGACAATACCGCGGCACAAGTCTCTTATGCGCTCGAACAGTTGGAAGAACTTTTGCCGTTACTTTCTAAATTTACAAGCAGGTAGGAAAAAAGATGGAAACGTTATTGATCAAGTATTCTGAGATCGGAGTCAAAGGAAAAAACCGGTATGTCTTTGAAGATATGCTGGTTAAGAATATAAAAAGCGCGCTGAAAGTTCTTGATGGCGAAAGTGAAGTCCGTAAGGCACAGGGACGGATCTATGTCAACTATCAGGCAGAGGAAAAAGAAGAAGCGATCTCAGCGCTCCAGAAAGTATTTGGAATTGCCTGGATCTGTCCGGTCTCCCAGTATGACAGATTAAGCTTTGATGAGTTAAAAGAGGCTGTTCTGAAGCATGTGGAGGAGGAATTCTTCCGGAATTCGCCGCAAACAGGGGCAGATTCTGAAGTAACTACTTTCAAGGTTTCCTGCAGAAGGGTAGACAAAGCGTTTCCTATGACTTCCATGGAAGTCAATGAAGAAATCGGAGGGGCTCTGTTAGATGCCTTCCCTTCGCTGAGAGTTGATGTTCACGAGCCGCAGATCGTCGTGAGTATCGAGCTGCGTCCTTATGATGTAAATATTTATTCAAAATCTTATGAAGGGCTTTGTGGAATGCCGGTCGGATCCGGCGGGAAAGCAATGCTTCTTCTTTCCGGCGGGATCGACAGCCCGGTTGCAGGTTATCTGATGGCTAAGAGAGGCGTCAGCCTTGATGCGGTCTATTTTCACGCACCGCCGTATACATCAGAGCGCGCAAAACAGAAAGTCGTAGATCTCGCAAAGATCATTTCCCGCTATGCGGGTCCGATCCGGCTTCATGTTGTTAACTTTACCGAGATTCAGATGAAGATCTATGAGATCTGTCCGCATGAGGAACTGACGATCATCATGCGCCGGTATATGATGAAGATCGCGGAACACTTTGCGGAACAGGAAAAATGTCTGGGACTTGTTACCGGAGAGTCGATCGGTCAGGTCGCGAGCCAGACGATGCAGAGCATGCTTGTTACTAACGAAGTCTGCAGCCTTCCGGTCTATCGTCCGCTTTGCTGTTTTGATAAGCTTGATATCGTTTCGATCTCGGAAAAGATCGATGCATATGAAACCTCGATCCTTCCTTACGAGGATTGCTGTACGATTTTTGTCGCGAAACATCCGGTCACAAAGCCGCGTCTTGACCGGATCAAAAAATCAGAAACAAAACTTACTGGGGTTATTGAAGAACTCTACCGGAAAGCATTGGAAACGGTAGAGATCATAGATCTGTAAAATGAGAAGAGCAGCATTTCATACCCTTGGGTGCAAGACGAATTCTTATGAGACCCAGGCGATCCGTGAGCAGTTTGAAAAAGCCGGCTATGAGATCGTCGGGTTTTCGGAGAGAGCAGATGTTTATATTATCAACACCTGTTCTGTTACGGCTGTCGCTTCTCAGAAATCCCGCCAGATGATCCACCGCGTACGAAAGCTTTCTCCTGATGCACTTGTTGCGGCATGCGGCTGTTATGCGCAGGAAGCGTCGGAAAAGCTTCTTGCGGACGGGAGTGTTGATCTTGTGATCGGAAACAATGAGAAGTCAAAGATCCTTACGCTGGTGGAAGAACGACTTCAGAGCCTGATAGGAGAAGGACAGGGCAAAGAAAGACCGGAGATCCTGGTCGATGATCTTTCCGGCTGCAGAGAATATGAACCACAGTCGATCACGAATGCAGGCGACCATGTTCGTGCGTATGTGAAGATCCAGGATGGCTGCAACCGGTTCTGTTCTTATTGTATTATTCCTTATCTGCGCGGAAGAAGCCGGAGCCGTGATCCGGAAGAAATTCTGAAAGAGGTAAAAACGCTTGCGGAAAGCGGGATCCGGGAGATCGTCCTTACCGGGATCGATATCAGCGATTACCGGAAAGAAGACGGAGAAAAATCAGGAAAGGATTCCGGCGGCTCTGATCTTGCGGAACTGATCTTTCAGATCGAGGAAGTTCAAGGAATCGAAAGGATCCGTCTCGGGTCTCTTGAAGCAGGGATCATAACACCGGAGTTTTTGAAAGCGATCCGGGCGAGCAAAAAACTCTGTCCCCATTTTCATCTCTCGCTTCAGAGCGGATGTGATGCGACCCTGAAACGGATGAACCGCCACTATACGACAGAGGAGTTTTTGGATAGTCTGAACCGGATCAGGGGAATGTTTGAGCTTCCCTCTGTTACGACGGATGTTATCGCGGGGTTTGCGGGAGAGACAGCGGAAGAGTTTTCTGAGACAAAAGAGTTTGTGCGAAAAGCCGGATTTTCCCAGCTTCATGTTTTCCCGTACTCAAGGCGGAAAGGGACGAGAGCTGACCGTATGTCAGGACAGCTTACAAAGGCAGAAAAGGCCCTGCGTGCCGGAGAGCTGATTGCTATCGGGGAAGAACTGCAGGAAGCGTATATGAGCCGTTTTCTGGGCCGGGAGATCAAGATCCTTGCCGAGGAAGTTGTCCGTATCCATGGACAGGATCATTTGATCGGATTTACGCCGGAGTATGTGAAGGCAGCAATCCCGGGAAACATAAAAGATGTTAATAAAATTGTAACAATCATCCCAAAAGAAATCATAAGTTTCGAACGCGAAAAAATCTTGATTTAAATATAAAAATTAACAAAAATTCTCTTGCAATCGATCCGTATGAGGAGTAGTATAAAGATGGTGAATGTTACAAAAGTATTACAAAAGTTTTTCTTTTGAGGGAATTGATATGAGTGAAGAATTATTCTATACCCAGCATTATAGAATTCCGAAAGAAGTGATCCCGACCGTTCCTGAGGTTTTTGAGCGGGTTTATGCGGCATTGGCGGAAAAAGGTTACGATCCGGTCAACCAGATCGTCGGATATATCATGTCCGGAGATCCGACTTATATTACAAGCCACAACAACGCCAGAGGCATTATCGCAAAAGTAGAGCGGGATGAGCTGATTGAAGAGGCGATTCGCTTTTATATTGAGAACAAACTGAATTAGGAGACCCTTATGAAACTCATGGGTCTTGACTATGGATCTAAAACGGTGGGCGTTGCCATTTCGGACGATCTTCTTTTTACTGCCCATCCGGTCGAAACGATCAAGCGGGAATCCGAGAATAAGTTAAGAAGGACACTGGCCAGAATTGAATCGCTGGTCAGTGAAAACCATGTCCAAAAGATCATTCTTGGACTTCCTTTGCTGCCGGACGGAAACGAAGGAGAACGCGCGGAAAAGACACGGGAATTTAAAACAATGCTTGAAAAACGCACCGGTTTAGAGGTAATATTGGTAGACGAGCGTTTTACAACAGATGCTTCGATTGAAGAATTAAAGGAAATGGGAGTCCCGGCAGAAGAGCGGAAGACCTATGTGGACCAGCTTGCGGCCTGTCATATCCTGGATGATTATTTAAACCAACTATCAAATAACAAAAACCCTGAGGAGGGTTAATACACGGAATAAACACAAAGATGGAAGAAAATAAAATTCGTTTAACAGATGAAGACGGAACAGTAGAAGAGTTTTATGTGATTGATGAGACGAAGGTCAATGATGTAAACTATCTTCTTGTTTGTGAAAGCATGGAGGATGAGACGGAAGCGTATATCCTCAAGGACCTCTCCAAACCGGAGGATCCGGAGTCCGTCTATGAATTTGTAGATGATGATACAGAGCTTGAAGCAGTTGCGGATCTTTTTGCCCAGCTGCTGGAAGACGAAGATCTAGTTTGATTATTTTTGGATACGGCACCGGCGAACAGGACCGTATCGATAATATATAAAAATTAACAAGGAGAAGAAAAGGCGTGGAGTAACAGGGGAGAATATCCTGTGTTGCTTTGTTGTGCTTTTTCTGTGCCTTCAGTTTTATTAGGAGGAATATGGCGAAAAGAAACCAGACAAAACAACAAAAGGAAAAGCCGGAGGTCAAGGCTTCCGTTAAAGCGGAAAAAACGAAAAGCACGGCGAAGACAAAAAAAGAGACAACAAAACAGTCTGTAAAAACGAAAAAAGAAATAACGAAGCAGTCTGTAAAAACAAAGAAAGAAACAACGAAACAGGCGGCAAAAAAGAGCCAGACGAAAAAGAGTACAAAATCGAAAACGTCGAATTCGATCAAGATCATTCCTTTAGGAGGAATGGAGCAGATCGGAATGAACATGACGGCAATCGAATATAACGGAAACATTATCGTTATCGACTGCGGCATGGCATTTGCCGACGATACCCTTCTTGGTATCGACCTGATCATCCCTGACATTACCTATCTAAAACAGAACCGGTCGAAGGTACGAGGCTTCCTGATCACTCACGGACATGAAGATCATATCGGCGCGATCCCGTATATCATGAAAGAGATTCATGCGCCAATCTACGGGACCAGGCTTTCGCTTGCCCTGATCTCCAGAAAACTCGAGGAGCACGGGCTGAAAGATTCTGTAAAACTGAAACATGTGGAATATGGAAACAAATTCTATATTCATGATTTTAAAATTGAGTTTATCCGTACGAACCACAGCATTAGTGATGCGGCGGCGATCGCGATCCGGACACCTGCGGGACTGATCCTCCATACCGGGGATTTTAAAGTCGACTATACGCCTGTTTACGGGGATGCGATCAACCTTGCCCGCCTTGCGGAGCTCGGTCAGAAAGGAGTCCTTGCGGTCTTCAGCGATTCTACGAACGCGATCAGAAAAGGCTATACGATGAGTGAGGCAACTGTCGGAAAGACGTTCGATCTCATGTTTGCCCAGCACCAGAAAGAGCGGATCATTATAGCGACATTTGCATCGAATGTGGACCGCGTCCAGCAGGTCATTAACTCCGCCTATAAATATAAACGGAAAGTTGTGCTGGAAGGGCGTTCGATGGTCAATATCATCGAGACAGCAACGGAACTCGGATATATCAACATGCCGAAAAATACTTTGATCTCAGTCGATGAGATGGAGAACTATCCGGATCATAAGATCGTGATCATTACGACAGGAAGTCAGGGCGAGAGCATGGCGGCACTTTCCCGGATGGCGGCAAAGAGCCACAAGAAGATCAATATCCGGAGCAATGATGTTATCATCTTTTCCTCTAACCCGATCCCGGGAAATGAGAAGGCGGTTTCGAATGTTATGAATGAGTTGTCCGCGATGGGTGCGGAAGTGATCTTCGAACAGACCCACGTATCCGGGCATGCCTGCCAGGAAGAACTCAAACTTCTTTACGCGCTTCTGAAGCCAAAATATATCGTTCCGGTCCATGGGGAATTCCGTCATAGAGAAGCGAATGCCCAGATCGCCTATGAGATGGGATACGGACAGAAAGAAGTTTTTATGATCGATACCGGGGATGTTCTTGAACTGAGCGAGAAGAAAGGAAAAGTCGTCGATCATGTTCAGGCAGGCGGTATTTATGTAGACAATTCCGGAGTCGAAGATGTCGGGCGGACGATCCTGGAAGACCGCCGCGATCTTTCCGAGCGGGGCGTCCTGATCGTGACAGTTTGTATAGATACAGAGAACGGTCTGATCGTATCCGGACCTGAGGTATTTACCCGGGGATGGGTCTACGACGGGGAGAGCGAAAAACTTATTGAAGAACTCAGGGAAATAATATATAATGCTCTAATCGACTATCTGAAGGCCAACCATTATAATAGAGGAAAAGCCAAGATGATAATCGGTGACGGGGTCCGAAAATATTTAAAGAGTAAGAATAACAAAGGACCAATGATACTTCCTTTTATTCTTGAAATCGACTAGACCCCCGGATACAGGAGATTTTTTATGGCAACTGGAAGAAATGACCGTAAAAGTACGGGTATGCGCAGCCAGAATAATGTGAACCGCGAACCGGCTTCCAATTCCGGAACGATCCGGAATAATCTGGAGCGTTACAGACCGGATAGTGTTTCTGCTGTAAAGGCAAGACAGGCAGGACGTACGGCTCAGGAAAGACCGGCCAGTCAGGTCCGCAGGGCAAACCAGAAAGCTTTAAAGAAAAAAAGAAGAAAGAAGCTGATCATCCGGCTTGCGGTAACACTTTTCGTTGTATTGATTTGTGTTTTCTGTTTTATGTTTACCTTCCGGGTCTTTTATGATGTTCCTTTGAACGAAGAGGATACTTCGAAGGTTGAGTTTACGATTGCTTCCGAAGCGGTCACGGATGATGAAGTCGGTCAGATGCTTGTCGACGCAGGCCTGATCGGGGACGCGCGCCTTTATAAACTCCGGACATATATCTATGATGCAAAATACATTCCGGGAACTTATAACCTGAGTCCGTCGTTTACGACCGAAAAGATTATCAATATTCTTTCGGGATATGATTATTCCGACGGAACCATGGAAGAATAAAATATTTGTTTTGAATATAATGCGGAAAAAAGAAAGGATTGTTAATCGTTAACAATCCTTTCCCTGCGAATAAGGTATTTATGATCGTTTCAGAAAATATAACTTCATATCTCCACTCTCTGGAAAAAGACCGGAGCGCGCTTCTTGAAGAGATGCGGGCGTTTGCGGATTCCGAAAACGTTCCGATCATCCGGAGAGAGGTTGAGAGTTTTCTTGAAGTCCTGCTTTCGCTTCTGAAAGCGGAAAACGTTCTGGAGATCGGGACCGGGATCGCGTATTCGGCGATCTTTATGGCGGAGACCGGGCAGGATCTGAAGCGTATTGTTACGATTGAGAATTATCCACCGAGGATTGAAAAAGCAAAGGAAAATCTGGAACGGTTCCGGAAGGAATCTCCGGAAAAAGCAAAGATCGAACTGGTTGAAGGGGATGCCGCGCAGGAGATCCGGGAAATGAGCGGAGAGTTTGACCTGATCTTTTTAGATGGGCCGAAAGGGCAGTATCTTTCGATGCTTCCTGACTTGCTAAAGCTTCTCAGGACCGGCGGGGTCCTTCTTGCGGATAATGTACTTCAGGACGGAGAACTGGTAAGATCCCGGTATGTAACGCAGAGAAGAGACCGGACGATCCATGAACGGATGCGCGAGTTTCTCCGGGAGGTCAAACATCATCCGGATCTTCTTACGAGCCTGGTCACGCTCGGAGATGGTCTGGCAGTCAGTATAAAAAAGGATCAAGAATCATGAAAGAAAGAAAAAAACCGGAACTGCTTGCTCCGGCAGGGAGTCTTGAGGTATTAAAAGTTGCGGTCCTTTACGGGGCGGATGCGGTCTATATTGGAGGAGAGGCTTTTTCTCTTCGTGCCAATGCCCATAATTTTACGCTCGAGGAAATGAAGGAAGGAATCGCCTTTGCCCATGACCATAATGTAAAAGTTTTTGTAACGGCAAATATCTATGCCCATAACGAAGATCTTGAACAGGTAGAAGGGTATTTTAAGCAGCTTAAGGGGATGGGCGTTGATGCGCTTCTGATCTCAGACCCGGGCGTTTTCCAGATCGCGAAAGAGATCCTGCCGGAAGTTGAGATCCATATCAGCACACAGGCGAACAATACCAATTACGGAACCTTCCGTTTCTGGCATTCACAGGGCGCAAGCCGGGTCGTAACGGGAAGGGAACTTAGCCTTTCCGAGATCCGGAAGATCCGGGATTCCATCCCGGAAGATATGGAGATCGAAAGCTTTGTTCACGGAGCGATGTGTATCTCTTATTCCGGAAGATGTCTGCTTAGCGCATATATGACCGGAAGAAGCGCAAATAAAGGGGACTGTACTCATCCGTGCCGCTGGAAATACAGTGTAGTCGAAGAGAACAGACCGGGAGAATATATGCCGGTCAAGGAAACCGAAAGAGGAACGTTCCTTTTTAATTCCAAGGATCTTTGCATGATCGAGTATATCCCGGAAATGATCGAAGCGGGAATCGACAGCCTTAAGATTGAAGGCCGGATGAATAGCGCTTTGTATGTTGCAAGCATAACAAGAACCTACCGGATGGCGATCGATGATTATTTTGAGGATCCGGAAAAATACAGGGAACGTATGGACTTCTACCGGGAGGAGATCTCGAAATGTACCTACCGGGAATACACGACCGGATTTTTCTTCGGAAAGCCGGATGAAAGTGCCCAGATCTATGATGCCTCGACCTATGTCAAGGAATGGATCTTTCTCGGAATGTTCAACGGGGAATATCTGGAAAAAGACGGAAGACATTATTACCGTCTGACCCAGAAAAACAAGTTTTCCGTAGGCGATACGGTAGAAGTCATGAAGCCGTCCGGAGAGAATCTCTCCGCGGTTGTGGCCGGGATGCTGGATGAGGACGGTGCTCCGATCGAAAGCTGTCCGCATCCGAAGCAGGTCTTTTATGTGGACCTCGGGATCGATCCGGATTCCTACGATATCCTCCGCTTCCATCCGGCCTGAATTTTCAGTTGTTTTTTCGATATAAAACTTTTATCATTAGTTCATGTTGCGGATTTTCGGAGATGACTGATATTTTCGGAAATGACTGTAAGAAAGATAAGAAACGACGATGATCAATCTAAAATGTGAATTTCAATCTTTTATACTGGCGACCCGTGTCGAAGTCGATGTTTTCCTTCCGAACATTGTTGTTTTTACGGATGAGATCAAGGACTTTAAAGAGTATTATACGTTTCAGCCGTTTAAAACGCTTTATTTACTGCATGGCGCCTGGGACAGCGGAAAACAGTGGGTCGAAAATACAAGTGCGCTGAGGCTTGCGGAAGAAGCGAACCTTGCCCTGGTGATTCCGTCTGTCGGAAATACGTTTTATGCGAATACGCTTTACGGGGTCAAGTATGAAGACTATTTTATGCAGGAAGTGATCGGCTTTGTACAGGGGCTGTTTCCTCTGTCAGATAAAAGAGAGGATAACTTTATTGCCGGCGTTTCCATGGGCGGCTACGGAGCCTTGAAGACTGTCTTTAAAGATACCTCCCTCTTTTCCAAAGCAGCAGTCATGTCAGCGGTCGTTGATATTTCTTATTCCGCACGGATCATCCGGACGATCGGTGTCGAAACGGATCATACGATCGGAAAATGGAAGGAACTGAAAGGGTCGGAATATGATCTGATCCCGATGCTTGATGCCCTCGAAGGGAAGTATGAGACGATTCCGGAACTGCTTTTGATCTGCGGGACGGAAGACTATCTCAGGGAGATCAATGAGGAGTTCCATTTGCTTCTGGACCAGAAGGGTGTCCGGAATACCTACCGGGATTATCCGGGATTCCATGACTGGAAGTTCTGGGATGAACATTTAAAAGAATGCATAGATTTTTTTGTGAAAGAATAAAGGAGCAATTATGAGTCAGGCAAAAGTTGACAAGTACAAAGAAGAAAAGAAAAACAGAAAGAAGCTGATCGCGAAGGAAAAGAGAGTCCGGATCATCTGGGCTGTCATTGGAATTGTTGTTGCTGTCGCGCTGATTCTGTTTATCATCTTATCTTTACTCAATAACATTTTCTAGTATGGAACGAGAAACGACGATGCGCAAAATCTGGAACGTGATCAGTCCTGTCATTGTTCTTTTTGTGCTGTATTTCGGAGTTATCTACGGGGGGATGATTCTTGCATCCGGCCTATCCAGCAAACCGCTTGACGACACGATGGGAAAGTATTTCAGTATTGTTGTCGCGGTTGCGCTTGTTATTATTACGATCGTAGAATACCTGTGTTTCTTCAAAAAAGATTATGTCGTCCAGGACCGTCTGCTTTACAGGAAGCCTGTCTATTTTGCGGTCCTTTTTATTCTTGGGGCAGCGTTTTCCCATGGGCTGAACCTCCTGGTCTCGCTTTTCAATATCAACGGGATCTTCGGGGATTATCAGGCTGTTGAAAACGAAATCTTTGCTCCTGGCGTTGTTCTGGTTATTATCCGTGCGCTGATCCTTGCGCCGATTGCGGAAGAGCTGGTCTTTCGAGGGCTGGTTTTCCGGCGGATGAAAGGATATACCAATTTCTGGATCGCGGCAGTTGTCAGTTCCGTACTCTTCGGGCTGTATCACATGAACCTTGCCCAGGGAATCTACGCGTTTTTGTTCGGAATTCTGTTATGTCTTGTTTATCGGGCCTTTGAGAATCTGTTTGCCCCGATCATGCTTCATTTTTCCGCCAATCTGCTATCGGTGATCCTGACCTATACCAAGGCGGCGTATCCTTCACAGACGGTTTATATTATTTCTATGGTCGTTATGTTCCTGATCTCGGCGGCAGTTTACCTTTTTGTGATCAGGAAAATACCTTCCAAAAAGAATGTTGGATGATTTTAGAAAAAAAGCATTGCACTGTTTGTAATAGAAAAAAATCTATGCTACAATAATACAGGCAGCTTTTAATAAACATAATGAAAGGAGAACCCGAGGATGGAGTTCAGAGAAGAAGTTATTCAGATACTTATTGACAGAGCAGCAAAAATGTTTGGCCTTGACCCGGCAACTTTAGGACCGGAAACAAGATTCAAAGAGGATCTTCAGTGCAAATCTGCAAACATCGTTCAGTTCACAACTACGCTTGAGGACGAGTATGATGTTGAAGTTCCTTACATGGAATTCAACAGAAAAGCTACTTTTGCAGATGCGGCAGACTATATTGCTGAGCTTTGCGACGAGTAAAGAGTAAACCTGAAAGCCACTCCCGTTTATACGGGGGTGGTATTTTTATCTGGCAGAGAAACCGGTCTTTTTAAGATACGGTTTATTAAGAGTATTGGAGGAATAAAGATATGGATTTAATGGAGATGATCTACGAGAAAGCGAAAGCAAACCCGCAGAAAGTTATTTTCCCTGAAGCAACAGAAGAGAAGATCCTTCTTGCAGCTCTGGAAGCACATACCAAAGGCTATGTAAAATCTACATTGATTGGTGTTCCGGATGAGATCAAGGCAGCAGCAGAGCAGTATGGTATTGATATCAGCCCGCTGGAGATCTATGACAATACGGACGAAGCAAAGAACGAAGCTGCGTTTGAAAAATATATTGCAGAGTATTCGGATATGCTGAGCCTTAAGTCGTTGAAGAGAAAGAGCAAAGACCCGATGTATACGGCGATGGTCCTTCAGTGCATCGGTGAGTATGATGTTACGTTTGCAGGCCTTTCCCATACGACCGGTGATGTTATTCTTGCAGCGACAACGATCATTGGTCTGAAAGAAGGAATTGATACTTCCTCTTCAACCGGACTTGCAATCATTCCGGGATTTGAGGGAAGTGAAGGACAGTACCTTCTGTTTGGTGACAGTGCGGTCTGTGCAGATCCTACTCCGTCAGAACGTGCTTCTATCGCAATTTCCGCTTGTGAAACAGTAAAAGAGCTTTTCGGCTGGGAGCCGAGATGTGCGATGCTTTCCTTCTCTACAGACGGAAGTATGGAACATGAACTGGTTGATGAGATCCGTGAATCCGTTCGTATCGCAAATGAGCGCCGTCCGGATCTTGCAATTGATGGTGAGTTCCAGCTTGACGCTGCGATCGACCCGAAAGTTGCTTCCAAGAAGGTCAAGAGAGAGTCAAAGGTTGCCGGAAAGGCAAACATCATTATCTGGCCGGATATCAACGTTGGTAATATCGGTGTTAAACTGCTTCAGTTCTTTGCCGGAGCTGACGCACCGGGACCGTTCATGCAGGGATTTAAGAAGATCGCGTCTGACTGCTCCAGATCCGCACCGGTTTCTGAGCTGGTTGGCAATATCGTTATGTGTGCAGTTCGTGCCGCTAACGCTGAATAATTTTGGGTAGAACTCTTTTTCAGAGTTTTTATCAAGCTAGAGTTTGAAGGGGATCGGGAAACCGGTCCTCTTCCGGTATTTGGGCATGATCTGTCTGCAGAATTCGCTTTCAGGAAAGGCCGTTGTTCAAAAGATGAACTTTGGTATGAAATAAGATAGCCGTTTTGCTCCAAAACTGCTGTCTCTCGCCCAATCAACGCCAAATAGACAACAGATTATATGCAAAATGTTGAATAAGTTGAGCCTAGTTTCGTAAATGATCATTTCTAAACATACCAAACCTCAATTATTGAACATGAGATTCTGTTTTTCGCATTGAAAGACAAAAGATTTGCCTGTTGTATAAAAAAAGTAATCAGGGTGGGTCCAAAATCGGGTGTCAGAAGGGGTTTGCAAGTTTTTATATTCTGTAATATGATTGTGGCGAAATATGATTATGGCAGAATCTGATCGTGACGTAATTTAATCATCTCAGAATATAATAGCAGCAAGGCAAAAAGCAGTTAAAATAATACAGGGAGGACAAACTGTGAGAGACTATAAAGAAGAATTCGAGAAGAGAGTAGCATGGATCCGGAATCTGGTGGAAAGTGCCGGATGTAAGGGCGTCATTTACGGAAATTCCGGTGGGAAAGATAGTGCGCTGGTTGGTATTCTGTGTAAAGCGGCATGCCCGGACACCGTCGGGATCATTATGCCGTGCGCATCCAAGCGGAATTATGAAGAGGATATGAAAGACGGTATCGAAGTCGCAAAACAGTTTGAAATCGAGTACCGGGTCGTTGATCTTACCAAGGTTCGGGAGGCATTGCTGCAGGAAACAAAATCCGCTTGTGAAAACCTGACGGATCCTGCCATTTCCAATATTGCGCCGCGTCTTAGGATGACAACACTTTATGCAATCGGACAAAGTGAAGGCCGGCTTGTTGCAGGAACGGGAAATGCGGATGAACTTTATGTTGGCTATTATACAAAGTACGGCGATGGAGGAGTAGACTTCAATCCGATCGGCGATCTGAATGTCAGCGAAGTCTATGAGTTTCTTGCATGGCTGGATGCACCGGAGAATATCCGGACGAAAGCACCTTCTGCAGGTCTTTTCGACGGACAGACCGATGAAGCGGAGATGGGCATCAAATATGATGAGATCGATGAGCTTCTGACAACGGGAAAGACAAACCCGGAGGCACAGGCAAAGATCGAGCGGATGCACGCAAGAAGCGAGCATAAAAGGATTGGAACCAGATTCTATCCGAACTGATCCGGCAGATTGTTCGTAAAACAGTTTTATTGAAAATATAAAAAAGGAAGGAGAATACTCCTTCCTTTTTCCGTAGCGGGAACTGGACTTGAACCAGCGACACTTCGGGTATGAACCGAATGCTCTAGCCAACTGAGCTATCCCGCCATATTGCACTTTTTTCAAATCGTGCTTTGCTATTATAACACATCCGAAAATGATTTCAACCGTTATTTTCGGATTTTGTTTGTTTTATAGGTATCTGTTTTTTATTGGTTGTATTATACTTAATCTGAAAATTGATGTATAATTGAAAAGTTATCAAAGTCAGATAAAAAAGAGAGGTCGCAAAGAGATGAGGATCGGTCAGGGATATGACGTACACAGACTGACAGAAAACAGGAAACTGATTATCGGGGGAGTAGAGATCCCGTATGAAAAAGGTTTGGACGGACATTCGGATGCGGATGTGCTTGTTCACGCGATCATGGATGCACTTCTCGGAGCAGCAGCACTTGGAGATATCGGAGTCCTGTTTCCGGACACGGACCCGGCATTTAAAGGTGCTGATAGTCTGGAATTGTTAAAGACGGTAAGAGAAAAGCTGCTTTCGGAAGACTATCGAGTATCCAATATTGATGCGACGATTATTGCGCAGGCACCGAAAATGCGGCCCTATATTGAGGAAATGAGAAACAAGATCGCAGGATGTCTCGGAATCAAAACCGATCAGGTCAATATCAAGGCAACAACGGAAGAACACCTTGGATTTACCGGCCGCAAAGAAGGAATCTCCGCATCCGCGATCGCGCTGATCAGAAAAAAGAATCAAGGTTGAAGTATTATTGTGTTTTTGTTAAACTTTACTCCGTATGAAATTTTTAGATTATTATAAAGAAGAATCAGAAGTCATCATGGACCGGGACCCTGCTATCAAGAACCGCAGGGAAGTTTTGTTGTACCCGAGTTTCTGGGCAATCTACCACTATCGGAGAGCGCATAAGCTCTACCTGCAGGGGAAATTCTACAGAGCCAGAAAAATCTCCCAAAAAGCCGCAAGGAAAACCGGAATTGAGATCCATCCGGGAGCGACGATCGGAAAAGGGTTTTTTATTGACCACGGACATGGAGTCGTGATCGGTGAGACGACGATCATCGGAGACAATGTTACGCTGTATCAGGGCGTGACTTTAGGCGGTACCGGAAAAGAAAAAGGTAAGCGCCATCCGACCCTGATGGACGGGGTTATGGTCAGTGTCGGCGCAAAGGTCTTAGGCAATATCGTGATCGGAGAAAACTCCAAGATCGGTGCGGGAAGTGTTGTGCTTTCGGATGTCCCGCCGAACTCGACGGTCGTAGGCATTCCGGGACGTGTTGTAAGGAGCGAATCTGTCAAGGTTCCGCCGCGCCAGGATCTCGACCAGGTCCATCTCCCGGACCCGGTAAAGAACGATATCTTAGAACTCCAGAAGGGTTACAAAGAGCTTTCCGAAAAACTCTCCGAGTTACTGAAGGACAATCGATGTTGATCAATGTATGCGGGTGCTATTGATACAAAAAACAAATCGTTGATTCAGTACAAAGAAAAGGACAATATTATGATTATTTACAATACATTAAATGCAAGAAAAGAAGAATTGAAACCAATTGAACCGGGGAAGGTGAAAATGTATGTTTGCGGGCCGACCGTTTATAACCTGATCCATATCGGAAACGCACGCCCGATGATCGTTTTTGATACGTTCCGCCGCTACCTGGAATACAAGGGATACGATGTGACTTATGTGTCCAATTTTACGGACGTTGACGATAAGATCATTAACAAGGCGATCGAAGAGGGGGTCGATGCATCGGTCATCTCAAAACGCTATATTGAAGAGTGCCTGAAGGATATGGAAGGAATGAATGTCCGTCCGGCAACCTATGCGCCGAAGGCTACAGAAGAAATCGATGGCATGATCGAAATGATCCAGACGCTGATCGATAAAGGGTATGCGTATGAGTCAAACGGAACCGTCTATTACCGGACAAGACAATTCCAGGGATACGGAAAACTATCCAAAAAGAATCTGGATGATATGCAAAGCGGACATCGTGATATCAAAGTTACCGGAGAAGAGCAGAAAGAAGATCCGGCAGACTTTGTTCTCTGGAAACCGAAAAAAGAGGGAGAGCCGAGCTGGCCGAGCCCATGGTCTGACGGACGTCCGGGCTGGCATATCGAGTGTTCCGTAATGAGCAAAAAGTATCTGGGAAGTACGATCGATATTCATGCGGGCGGAGAGGACCTGATCTTCCCCCATCATGAGAACGAGATCGCCCAGAGCGAAGCGGCGAACGGTGTAACATTTGCTAAATACTGGATGCATAATGCATTCTTAAATATCAACGGCTCAAAGATGAGTAAATCCGCGGGCAACTTCTTTACCGTTCGGGATATTGCGCAGAAGTATGACCTTCAGGTCCTCCGTTTCTTTATGCTTAGCGCGCATTACCGCAGCCCGCTCAATTTCTCTGATGAGTTAATGGAGTCTGCAAAGAGCGGACTTGAGAGGATCCGGAATGCGAAAGCAAAACTGGATTATATGGAACAGCATGCGGAAAACCGTTCCTTCGATTTTGATGAGAATGAGGATCGTGATTTTGGTGCGGAATACCTTAAGAAATTTGAAGACGCGATGGAAGACGACTGCAATACCGCGGATGCGATCGCAGCTGTTTTTGAACTGGTAAAAGCAATCAATGTCACAATGACAGATACGTCTTCCACAGCTCTGGCGGAACTTGCGGAAGCTCGGCTTAAGAAGATGTGCGGGGTTCTGGGAATTGAACTTGAGCGTGAAGAAGAAGCTCTGGATACCGAAATTGAGAATATGATCGAGGAACGTCAGCAGGCCCGCAAGGAGAAAGACTTTGCAAGAGCAGATAAGATCCGGGATAAACTGACGGCGATGGGTATCGTTTTAGAGGATACCCGAGAAGGAGTAAAATGGCACAGAAAGTAACCTGTTCCTCGCTTCAGCTGGCATTCCTCGGAGACGCGGTCTACGAACTTTTTGTCAGGGAGCTAGTGATAAAAACGGTAACCGGACATGTGGATAAACTGAATAAACAGTCCACGCTGTATTCCATGGCGGTAACCCAGGCAAAGATCGCAGACTATCTGATAAAAGAAGAAATCCTTTCTGAGGAGGAACTGTCCGTTTTTAAAAGAGGCCGAAACGCGAAGTCCGCCTCGCTCCCGAAAAGCTGCAGTCCGGCTGAGTACAGAAAAGCGACGGGATTGGAAGCGTTGATGGGATATTTGTTTTTAGAAGATCAGAAGGAGCGGATCAAAGAATTACTGGAGTACGGGATCCGCGCACTGAACAATCAAATGAATTAAAAAAGAAGGAGCATATGGACCAGAAAAAACAATTGATGGCGGAAGGCAGAAATCCTGTTTTAGAGGCGCTTAAGAAAAATGATAATATTGATAAATTGTATGTACAGGAGGGCGTGAAGAACGGCCCTCTTGTGACGATAGTTGCGGAAGCGAAAAAGCGGGGGATCATGGTCGTCCCGGTTCCGAAAGAGAAACTGGACCAGATGAGCGAGACGGGTCACCATCAAGGTGTGATCCTGAATCTTTCCGCGGTCGTTTATGCTTCTGTGGAAGATATTCTGAAGAAAGCGGAAGAGAAGGGAGAAGCTCCGTTTCTCTTTGTTCTTGACGGGATCGAAGACCCTCATAATCTTGGTGCGATCATCCGGACTGCGAATCTTGCCGGCGCCCATGGAGTGATCATCCCGAAACACAGGAATGCGAGCGTTAATGCGACGGTCGCGAAAGCGTCTGCCGGTGCCGTTTACCATACGCTGATCGCGAAGGTCACCAATATTGCGCAGACGATCGAGAGCCTGAAGGAAAAAGGGATCTGGTTTGTCTGTGCGGATATGAGCGGCGACGTTATGTATCGTGTCAATATGAAAGGCGCAATCGGACTTGTTATCGGGAACGAGGGCAACGGGGTCAGCCGTCTTGTAAAAGAGAAGTGTGATATGACGGCATCGATTCCGATGAAGGGAGACATTGATTCTCTGAATGCCTCTGTTGCCGCTGGGATTCTTGCCTGGGAGATCGTCCGCCAGAATCAGTAGGCCGCATCCATGTACGAAGACGGAAATCTTCCGCTGAAACCAGCAGACAGCATCTTTTTATGAAGACAGAAAACGTAAAAGAAAAAATTCTGAAATATCTGACGATCTACTGGACAATGTTCAAGATCGGAATCACAACCTTCGGCGGCGGATACGCGATGGTTGCGATTATTGACCGGGAACTCGGCGACCGAAAAAAATGGATCGAAAAAGAGGAGCTGCTGAATTATATCGCAATTTCCCAGATCACGCCTGGAGTTATTGCCGTTAATGTCTCGACGTTTGTCGGGCGGAAAAAGGGAGGCGTTCCCGGTGCGATCTGTGCGACGCTTGGCGTGATTACTCCGTCTATTATTATCATTATGCTTATTGCGGCGCTCCTGACCAATTTTGCCGGCAATGAATATGTGAAGCATGCATTCGCCGGAATCCGTGTTTGTGTCTGTGTTCTTATCATAAATGCGACGATTGGGTTTATTAAAAAGACCGTGATCGATCTTCTTACGATCGCGATCTTTGTCGGCGTCTTTGTTGTTGCCGCGTTTACGCGGATCGAAACAGTTTATATTGTTCTTGCAGTGATCGTTCTCAGCGTGATCTATACTCTGATCAAAGGAAACAAAAAGCCGCCGGAAAGCCTCACTGAACAAGCGGAGAAGAGCAGCAGAAAAGGAGGAACATCATAATGCAGCTTTTATTGATGTGCCTTCAGTTTTTTAAGACCGGACTTTTTGCAATCGGAGGCGGACTCGCAACGATCCCGTTCCTTTATGAGATCAGCGATTATTACGGCTGGTTTACCCACCATGATATTTTAAATTTTATTGCAGTATCAGAAGCGACCCCCGGACCGGTCGGGGTCAATATGGCTACCTATGCCGGCTATTTGTCAAATGGATGGTATGGGGCGATCCTTTCGACCTTTTCGCTTGTTCTCCCGTCGGTCATCATAATTCTGATCGTTGCAAAACTTCTGGATAAATTCCAGACAAACAGATTTGTTATCAATGGTTTTCGCTGGCTTCGCCCTGCATCAACCGCATTGATCGCGTCAGCAGGACTCAATGTAGTTTTAGTTGTCTTCTTTGATGCAGAGAAGATCACATTTGATATGTTCGGGAGACTGGGGCAGATCATTACGCACATCAACTGGGTCGCGCTTCTTCTGTTTGCCTGCCTGTTTGTTGTCATGAAGACCTTTAAGGGACATCCCCTGATTTATATTGTTATCTCGGCAGTTCTCGGAATCATATTGAAACTCTGAATTATCCGAAAGAGCAGGAATGTTTTGCCGGCGGCATAGCCGCCTTTCAGGCCGCGCCCGGATCCTTCGTGCCCGTGCACTCGGATCCTTGCGGTTCAAGTCCCAACCCTGAACTTTATAGACAAAAAAAACATCCCACCGGGATGTTTCTTTTGTCTATGCGGAGGATGGGACTTGAACCCACACGTGTTTGCACACACAAGATCCTTAGTCTTGCTCGTCTGCCAGTTCCGACACCTCCGCATTTACGGTGTTTTTTGAACCGCGCTTTGCTATTATAACACAATCAAAATGGATTTCAATAAAAAGTTGTAATTATTTCCTGTTCCTGTTTTTGTTCTTTACAACGTTGACCGGGATCAGGATCGCGGCAAGGATCACTGCGATTACGATCAGGACCCAGAGCCAGTTTCCTGCGAGCCATACAATGAAGTCTTCCATTGCATTTCCAAAGCCTTTCATCCCGTCTTTGAATCCTTTTGCGATCCTCTGGCCGAAGTTCAACGGGGTATCATCGTCTGTGATCCGGTACACTTCATCGAGGTTGATCATTACGGTCGAGTACTCGATCTGGGAGTCATAAGACTTTAATGTTCCTGAGAGGTTGTCGATCTCCCACTGGACATTGGAGATCTCATTCTCAATTGTGATGATATCCGACATATCCTGCGCCTGGCTAAGGAGCTCCTGGAGTCTTGCAAGCTTTGTCTTTTCTGTTTCCAGTCTTGATTCGACATCGTAGTAATAATCGGAGACATCCGTTGCTTCTTTGCTGATGGAAGTTACAGTTCCGAACTGATTCGCGTCGTTTAAAAAGGCTTCCAGGTTTTCCGCCGGGATCCGGACCTCAAAGTATCCGCGGCGGTAGGAGGAATCATAGTTGGAAAGATCCATGTTAGCGAAGTAGCCGCCATGCTGTTTTGTTTTCTCTTCAATCTCCTGACGGGCCTGGTCAAACTCTGTTGTCTGAACTGTAAGATTTGCGGTATAAATGATCTTTGCCCCGTCGTTAGCAGGCATCATGGTATTCATGTCACCGAGGCCGTCTCCTTTTGCGGCATCCCCGGAAGCGGACTCGCTGTCATAATAACCTTCTGCAGCGGGTTCTTCATAGAATTCATCGGTGATCATATAAGAGCCGGTATCGTTTGCGGCTCCGGCATCATAATAACCTGCATCCTCGGAACGATAGGAACTCTTGCTTCCGGAAGAAAGCGCAATTGCGGCGGCACCGGTAATGCCGACAGCGAGAAGAGCACAGGCAGCGATTGCGATGACCCTCCAGACTTTCAGCGCGCGGAACGGCTTCGTTTTTTTATCAAAGTCAACCGTCTGGTTTGATGCAGCTGTTTGGTATGAAGCGTCCGCCTGGTTTGCCCCGGCGGCCCGATTGGATAAAGCCGAGCCGTAGGATGCCGCTTCTTCAATATACTTATCGTTTACATTCGTTAAGCTTTCGGAAAATTTTTCTGCTTTCATACGATGCAATCCCTTTCTTTTAAAAATTCTCTGAGCCGGCTTCTGAGTCTCGTCAGTTTTACCGAGACATTTTTCTCTGTCAGGCCGGTCTTATCGGCGATTTCAGCATAAGAAGCGGAAAAATAGTATCTTTGCATGAAAATGACCCGATCCACTTGTTTTAAGGAATCTAAGAATTCCTCAATGACTTCCGTCAGATAGGATGATTCGATCTCTGATTCAACATCTTTTGAAGAAACCAGACATCCTTCGAGCTCTTCAAGGGCAACATCATAATGGCTGTTTCTTTTTGCAGCCGTGTTGTAGTGGTAGCGCTTGATCGCGAGGTTCCTGACCAGTTTGCAGACATAGGAGATCAAGGACTCCGGCTTATTCGGAGGGATACTGTTCCAGACTCCGAGCCAGGTATCATTGACACATTCCTCCGCATCCGAACGGTCATTCAAAATATTGACCGCGAGCTGACTGCAGAGTTTTCCGTATTTGGTGGTCAGTTCCGTGATCGCTCCTTCATTCCTTTGAAAGAGAAGGGAAATGATCTGTTTATCATCCATGGTTTCGAGTTCCTTTCCGCCTCAATTATACACTACGCAAAACTTTCGGAATACTACAAATTATTTTAGAATGGTTTTTCAAAAAGCTATTTACACATCACGGGGAAAGTTTTAAAATATATAGCGGCTGGTGGGAAGGTATCTCACCAAATAAAAGAAAAAAGAGGTATTTTAAAATGGCTGGTTACAAAATCACAAAAAAAGACGGATACTATACTTACACAGCACCTGGACACAATGAGTGCAAGTGCACAAGACTTCATGATCCTCAGGATGTTGATAATGGACAGCTGATTAATGGCTTAACTCATTTCCTTCCTGCTGGCGGCGGCACAGAGTTTGCAGCTAACCCGGCTGAATCTATCTATTACATCCTTCACGGAACAATGAAATTTAAAGGTGAAGATGGCGTTGAGACGATCCTTGAGGCTGGTGACAGCGTTCATATCGCAGGCGGATCTCCGAAGTGCGTTACCAACGTTGGACCTGACACAGCTCAGATGCTCGTTGTTCTTCTTCCGGCTAAATAAGAGAAGGCAATCAATACGATAAACAGCGGCTGCTGTACCTGATGGTGTGCTACCCGTCAAGTGGACAGTGAATAATTAAAAAGTTTGGTGCCGCCAGTCGAGCAATCGGCTGGCGGTATTCTTATGCAGCTTCATAGTAGGTTTCATGGTATTCAATAGGAGTCAT
>JAFWFQ010000012.1 GCA_017515535.1 Parasporobacterium sp.
AGCTTGTAATGTTCTGCCGCTTACAAGCTTAGGCGGCAGAGTTCCCCGCAAGGATGACGCCGAAACAATAGCTGCGGGCCTCTATTGCCCGACGAGCTGCACTTAGGCAGCTAAAGCTAATTTATTATTTTTAGCGTTTAATTTTAATTGGATCTTTTTAGGTAGTTACCCGCTACCAGTGGCTTAATCCGCTTCTGAAACCCCGTCGAAACCTTTACAGCCCCGAATGTTCCATGTTCTATATGTATTATATTGCTATATTCTTAATTTATAAATATACTTCTGGTTCCATCGTGTCCTGCACTTTCAGATTTGTGCAAGCATCTTAGAAGAATACCGGTCTGACCCTCCATCACGTCATGCACTTTCAGATTTGTGCAAGCATCTTAGAAGAATACCGGTCTGACCCTCCATCACGTCATGCACTTTCGGATTTGTGCAAGCATCTTAGAAGAATACCGGTCTGCCCCCCCCGTTGTGTCATGCGCTTTCAGAGATGTTCAGGCATCTTAGAGAACCCCTTATTACAAGTATACTGCATATTAAGTGAACACTTACGCCCTGAAGTTCCGGACTTTAAAGTCCCGTTCTGCCTCTCTTTTCTGGTCTTTCTTTGCAATATCTTCCCGCTTGTCGTAGAGTTTTTTACCCTTGCACATTCCAATCTCAACTTTGACCAGGCTGTCTTTAAAATAAACTTTCAGAGGAACCACGGTATAACCGATTCTCTGCGCCTCCGAAGCGATCTTCCGGATTTCCTTCTTATGAAGAAGAAGCTTTCTGATCCGGAGCGGATCCCGGTTGAAAATATTCCCTTTCTCGTAAGGAGAAATATTCATCCCGTAGATCAGAAGTTCCCCGTTCTTTTCCTTTACAAACGCTTCTTTGATACTGCATTTCCCCATGCGAAGAGACTTTACTTCGGTCCCGACAAGGCTGATCCCCGCCTCGTACGTTTCCTCCACAAAGTAGTCATGGTAAGCCTTCTTATTATTTGCGATTAACTTAATGTTCTCTTTTCCCATGTTGTAAATTACATCAAATAAAAATACTATCTTGCAAAGCAGTTTATCATAGACAATTAGTCGGTAATAATGTTGTAAATTACATCAACTAAAAATACTATCTTGCAATGCAGTTTATCGAAGACTATTTGCCGGTAATAATTCTGTCCGATAAAAAACACTCTCTTGCGAGAGTGTTGTAATGATTACAGCTGTGTGAAGAGCCCTACATTTAAGAGGATCGCCGCTATAAAGAATACGATAGTAAATATGATTGTAATCTTTTCCAGCTTTCCTTCTTTCGAACGCCCCTTGTTCCGGCTCCAGTAAGTATCTGAACCACCGCTGATCGAACTTGATAAGCCGGCGGACTTTCCTTCCTGAAGGCAGACCACAACGATCATTACTACACTTGCTATGGATACAATAATTGTCGCTATAATATAAAATACTGACAAAACAATCCCTCCTAAACAGGTCGTACCGAAATATGTTAGCACAAAGGTTTTCGAATATCAAGATTCTTTTTCAAGAAATTCTGATTATTTAGGCCACGAAAGGAAAAAGAATCACAGGTTTCAAAAAAGCGCCCTTCAACAGAATTCGATCTGCAATTCTAAAACTCCTTGACCATGTCTGTCACGGAAGACGGTCGATCATCCAGCTTCCTAAAACAGCCGCTGCCTTCTGCTTCAGAAGATCCAGTGAGAATTCCGAATCATACTCCAGATAGGTATCATGCACATTCGCCAGCTCCTGCGTATAATCTGCAAGATAATAAGTCTGGATCACGACCGGATCAACGGTCTTATCATTATGCGTTACGACCGGTACGGCTTTCGCACTTTCTTCCACAATATGAGCCCCGCTCTCATCTTTTTCGATTTCCACATACGCCATTGCTCCGAGAACGAGGTCCGTATACTGCTGGTTTGAGACAAAGTTTCCAAGAGAATAATAGCAAAGTGCCCGGTTTCCGTTTCCTGCATCGACCCATTCAATGTTTTCAATGACATGCGGATGGGTCCCTAAGATCAGATCCGCTCCTGCTTCCGTAAATAAGTCAGCCCAGTCCCGCTGGAACCCGGTTGGCTCTCCGACCTGATTCTCTTCGCCCCAATGCGGGCAGACAATGACAAAGTCCGCCGTCTGGTCAGCCTGCTGAACCTGACTCCGGATATACTCCCGGTTGTCGTCTGTCATAAGCGTAACCAGGTACTCTTCTCCGTATGGAAGTTCATAGCCGTTCAGACCATAGGTATAATTCAGGATCGCAAAAGTGATCCCATTGACCGTAAGGACCGGAATCGTATCCGCATCTTCCTGTGAATCATGCATACCGACCATCAGGATCTCATTCGCATGCTGATTCCAGAATCCGGCGGAATGATAGATTCCCTCACTTCCGGCATCCATCGAATGGTTGGAGGCCTGAAGCGCAACATCGAAACCGGTATCGATCACCGCAAGACCCATCTCATCCGGGGTATTAAAGTTCGGATAGCCGCCGAAAGGTCCGCCGCCAAGCGGGGTCTCTACGTTTGCGATCGCAAGATCCATCCTGGAAATATCCGCCTTCAGCGGTCTGAAAAGACTGGAAAAATCATAGCCGTTCCCGGTATTCGCCAGTTCAAGGATCGTATCATGCGCAATGATATCGCCGACTGCCGTAAGCTTGACCTTCTGGTTTTGCACCGGCGTGGTCTGTGTCTCATCTTCCGGACCGGCTGCCGCGTTTGTATTTACCTCTTCGGTATAACCGGAGCCCTGCTCCGGTCCTTTTTTATTCTTGTTACAGGAAACAACAGAAAGAACAAGCGTCAGAACAAGAGCGGCTGCTACAACGATTGCAAGGATCCGGATGATCATTTGCTGCCGTTTCTTTTTTCTGACCGCTTCTCTCTTTCTTTGCTGCGCCGCCCGGCTCCTGTTTTGCTGGGAGTTTCTCTGCGGCGCCCTTCTCTGCCTGTTCCTGTTATCTGCCATAATTACCTGTCCTTATAAACCCGATTCTTCAGGCTCCTTGGTTTCTTTTAGTATGAAATGATCCAGTTGCCAAACGTTGTATTTGCAATTTCCTGAAGACGTGCGAGTGAGAAACCATCTTCTCTGTAATTGACAACAATATCATGCTGCGAAGCCATCTCTTCGGTATAATCCGAAAGCTTGTAGATAACGATACGGTTCGTAAAATCACCCGCCGGCGTATTATGCGTTACGGTCGGGACAACGCCTGTCGCACTCTCATCAATAAAGGTCTGGCCATTTTCTTTTACGATCTTGACCTTTGCCATTCCGCCTAAAACTTCCGGAGCTTCCTGCTGGTTCGACGCGTAGTTGCCGAGGGAATAATAGCAAAGTGCCTTATGTCCGTCTGCTCCTGTTACCCAGTCGATCCGCTCACAGACATGCGGGTGTGTTCCGATGATCAGGTCAGCTCCGGCATCCGTAAAGATCTGCGCCCACTGATCCTGAACCTCTGTTGTCTCAGGCCAGAGATCTTCGACTCCCCAATGTGGGAATACGATAACAAAGTCAGCATTTTCCTTTGCGGTCCGGATATCATTTTCGACGATCTCACGACTGTTAAAGTTTTCATCAATGATCGTGACAAGGTAATCCATATCATACGGAAGCTCAAATCCGTTCAGTCCGTATGTATAATTCAAAAGACCAAATTTGATCCCGTTTTTCTCAACATAAGTAATCGTATCCCGCTTCTCCTGGGATTCGTTCATACCGATCATCGTGATCTGTCCTTCTTTGGTCTTCCAGAAGTCGATCGTATGTAAGATTCCGTCGCTTCCCTCATCGTAGGAATGGTTGGAGGCCTGAAGAACAACATCAAATCCGGCATTGATCTCCGCATCACCGATCTCGCCCGGAGTATTAAAGATAAACTCTATACCGCCGTCTGCCGGAAGCGTTGTATCGATCGGGGTCTCCTGGTTACAGATCGCGATATCCGCTCTTGAGATATCATCTTTCATAACGGAGAATATCTCATTAAAATCATAAGTTCCGTCGCCGTTGCTGCAATAATTCAGGATCGGCGTATGCATCAGAACATCACCGACAGAAACAAGTTCGACCTCCGATCTCGGCGGTTCCGTGCTGATCTCTTCCGTTACCGGCTCTACTGCCGCGGAGCTGACCGGCTCCGGCTGTTTCTTTTTATTATGGGAGCAGGAGACTGCAACGATCACGATGACCGCGACGAGAAGGACTGCAACCACGATCGTCATGATACGGATCAGACGTGCCTGCTTTTTCTTTTTCTCCGCGGCCCTGCGGCGTTCTGCTGCTCTGCGCCGTCTCTCTCTTTCCTCCGGACTCATCCGGCGCTCAGGGTTCGCTCCTCTTCTTTGATCATCTCTGTAATTACTCATAATTTTCCTCTTCCATTCTGATGCTTACTTGATTAACAGACTCTCTCCGGTCATTTCTTCCGGCTGTGCCAGTCCAAGAAGTTCCAGAAGCGTTGGCGCGATATCGCAAAGCCTTCCGCCTTCTCTTAAACCGACCCCTTCCGGACCATTGATCAGGATAAACGGGACCGGATTTGTCGTATGCGCGGTCCACGGTTCTTTCGTTTCATGGTTGATATTCATTTCCGCGTTTCCATGGTCGGCACAAAGGAACATGACCCCGCCGGTCTCCTTGACCGCTTCCACGGTCTTTCCGACACATTCATCGATCGTCTCGATCGCCTTGATGATCGCCGGGATCACACCGGTATGGCCTACCATATCCGGGTTCGCAAAGTTAATGATAATGACGTCGTACTGTTTTTCTTTAATGACCTTGATCAGCGTCTCACAGACCTCCGGTGCGCTCATCTCCGGCTGGAGGTCATACGTCGCGACCTTCGGGGACGGGATCAGGAACCGGTCCTCACCCGGATTCGGTTTCTCAACGCCGCCGTTAAAGAAAAACGTAACATGTGCGTACTTTTCTGTTTCCGCGATCCGCGCCTGCTTCAGGCCGTTTGCGGATATATATTCACCAAATGTGTTTTTGATCTCTTCTTCTTTGAATACGATCTGCTTATTCGGGATCGTAACATCATACTCGGTAAAGCAGACATAAAACGTTTTGATCCGCTCTCCCCTTTCAAATCCATCGAGCTGGTCACAGCAGAAGGTCCGGCTGATCTCTCTTGCGCGGTCCGGCCGGAAGTTGATAAAGATAATACTGTCATCTTCTTTGACCACAGCGGTCGGAGCACCGTCATTCTGGATCACGGTCGGCTCAATGAACTCATCAGTCACGTCTCTTGCATAGGTATTCTCCATTGCTTCAACCGGATCGTTCTCTTTGATCCCTTCGCCCTTTGTCAGAGCTCTGTAAGCCCGTTCGATCCGTTCCCAGCGGTTGTCACGGTCCATCGCGTAATACCGTCCGATGATCGTCGCGATCTTTCCGACTCCAAACTTCTCCGCCTGCTCTAAGAGCTCCCGGACATATCCGATTCCCGAAGTCGGAGAGGTATCTCTTCCGTCCATAAAACAGTGGATATAGACACGGTCAAGACCTTTTCTGCTGCAAAGATCTAAAAGGGCGTACATATGGTGGTTATCGCTGTGAACACCGCCATCAGAAAGGAGCCCGAAGATATGGAGGTCCGTTCCTTTTTCGAGGCAATTGTCAATTGCCGCAAGCAGTTCCGGTTTTTCAAAGAAATCCCCGTCTTCGATCGATTTTGTGATCCTTGTCAGGTCCTGGTAAACTACGCGGCCCGCGCCCATATTCAGATGACCGACCTCGGAGTTTCCCATCTGGCCGTCCGGAAGTCCGACTGCAAGCCCGCTGGCATATCCTTTTACAAACGGATACTCTTCTTTCAGTTTATCTACAACAGGGGTCTTTGCCGCGAGGATCGCATTTCCTTCCGGGTCATCGGAAAGACCGTACCCGTCCAATATCATCAATACAACCGGTTTTTTCATTCGTCAGGTCCTTTCTGTAAAAACATTGTGCTAATTCTATCAAAGTCTGCAGGCAGGGGCAATTCTTTTACGTACGTTCCATCTTGCCCGGGAAATGATCTATCTCATTTTCTTACCGAGATGTTCCACAAAGCTTAAGTCACTCAGGCGAAGGATCTTCGCTGACTTTTCCGACATACGGGAGCGGATAATATCTTCATTCTTCAGAATAATCTCACTGGCTCCGTCAAATGTTACGATCTTCTGCTGGTTTCTCTCACTGAACCGCCCCTTGACGATAATGTCGATCTGCGCATCTGCCGAAAACGCGATACTTCTGGAGTTCAGCGTATGGGCACAGATCGGAGTCGCAAGGATAATATCCGCGGTCGGATAGACGATCGGTCCTCCTGCGGAAAGATTATAGCCTGTCGATCCGGTCGGGGTCGAAACAATAATCCCATCCGCACTGTAACGGTTTAAAAACGTTCCGTTGACATGGACTTCGAAATCAATGATCCCCATCGTCTGGCTCCGGTTCAGCACGATATCATTTAAGGCGATATCCCGGCTGATCACTTCCCCATTCCGGATAATTTCTCCGTCTAAGAGCATCCGCTTTTCAATATGGCAGTCTCCACTCAGGATCTTGAAGAAATCCCGCTCAAGATCATTGACATCAATTTCGGTCAGATAACCGAGAGTTCCGAGGTTGACCCCGATGATCGGAAGGTTGCAGTCGATCAGGTCTTTGGCAACGTGGATAAACGTTCCGTCTCCGCCTAAGACAATAATAAACTCTGTTTCTTCCGGAACGGATTCCGGCGAAGCATAAATATAATTGCCGTTCTCATCCGGACGCGTAAAAAGATTTCCGCAGCATTTTCCGCCAAGCGCCTCCAAAGAGGTCTTGATCCGCTCGGAATAACTCGAATCCGCGTCTTTTACTGAATTGGTAACAAGAAGAAAGTTTTTCATTTGTCAAGCTCCCTGTGGGCTTCTGATACGACCCGATCGATTTCCGCCCTGTCAAATTGTTCTGTGTTTTCTTCTGCCTTTACATGAATCAGATATTCAATATTCCCTTCCGGTCCCTTGACCGGAGAAAAGGAAAGTCCAAAAACGGAAAGACCATTTTCATGAACCATATCGACGGTATTCTGAATCACTTCTTTATGTACTTCCGCGTCTCTTACGACGCCTTTTTTTCCAACCTTCTCTTTTCCCGCTTCAAACTGCGGCTTGATCAGCATAACCAGTTCTTTCTTTTCATCCAGAAGCGGAAGCGCCGCGGGAACGACCAGTTTCAGGGAGATAAAAGAAACATCCACGCTTGCAAAGGCTGCTTGTTCCGGAAGATCCTCCGGTTTGACATAGCGGATATTTGTTTTCTCCATGACCACGACCCTCGGATCGTTTCGAAGTTTATAGGCAAGCTGTCCCTTTCCGACATCGACTGCATATACCTTTGACGCTCCGTTCTGGAGCATGCAGTCTGTAAACCCGCCGGTCGAAGAGCCGATGTCAATACAGACTTTCCCGGATAGTTCCACATCAAACTCTTTCATCGCCTTTTCGAGTTTCAATCCTCCCCGGCTTACATACCGGAGGGAATTATCCCGGATCTCAACGACTGTTCCTTCCGGAAACATCGTTCCGCTTTTCATTTCTTTCTGGCCGTCAACATAGACCGAACCGCTCATGATAAATGCCTGGGCACGGGACCTTGAAAACTCCGGATTCTGTTCGCAGACTAAAACATCAAGTCGCTTTTTCATAGTCCTTCTTCTTCCAGTCTTTTAAGGATCGAAGGAACGTCCATTCCACATTCCTTAAACTGCTCTTCTCTGGATCCCTGTTCCACATAGCTGTTCGGGAGCGCGAGATTTATGACTTTCAGCTGCTTTTTCTGTCCATTCAGATACCGGAGCACGGCGGAACCGTAACTTCCGTTGATCACATTTTCTTCGATCGTGATCACGGTATCGTGGTCTTCGGCAAGCTGATCTAACAGTTCTTCATCAATCGGTTTTACAAACCGCGCATTGACAAGAGTTACAAGTTTCCCTTTTTCTTTCAGCGCATTCCGTATTTCAACCGCCTTTTCCACCATCGAGCCTACTGCAAGGATCGCAATCTCCCGCTCTTTATAGAGGACCTCACTCTTTCCGAGAACGATCGGCGCGTCAAATTCGGTAAGGATCGACGGGGCTTTTCCTTTCGGATAGCGGATCGCAAGAGGCGCATTAAAATGACTTGCAAACGTAATGGCCGCTTCGAGTTCCTTTCCGTTTTTCGGCGCGAAGATATTCATATTCGGCAGCGTGGAGAGATAAGAAATATCAAAGATTCCCTGATGGGTCTCTCCATCATTGCCGACAAGTCCCGCCCGGTCGATGCAGAAGGTGACAGGAAGGTTCTGAATGCAGACATCGTGGGCGATCTGATCATATGCCCTTTGCAGGAAAGAGGAATAAACCGCGACAAACGGCTTCATCCCGCCAACGGCAAGACCCGCAGCAAACGTTGCCGCATATTCTTCCGCAATTCCGACATCAAAGAAGCGTTCCGGGAGTTCTTTCCGGAATCGTTCCAAACCGGTCCCTCCGGACATCGCCGCTGTGATCGCGACAATTTTTTCATTCTTTTTCGCTTCGTTCACGATCGCGTTCCCGAAGATATCTGAATAATCGCTCCCGTCCGGAATCTTCTTCGGGATCCCGGTCTTAATATCAAAAGGTCCGACGCCGTGGAAAACTTCCGGATTCTTCATTGCCGGCTCGTACCCTTTTCCTTTGACCGTCCGGACGTGGATCATAACGGCCTGTTCAATATGCTTCGCTTCATTGATCAGCTTGATCATATCCGTGACGTTATGACCATCGACGGGTCCTAAATATTTAATTCCTATATTCTCAAACAACATGCCGGGAACGACAAGCTGTTTGATACTGTTCTTTGTTTTTCTTAAGTTTTTGATGAGTCGTTTTCCGATGAATGGGATTTTCTCAAGTACTCTCTGAACACCGGATTTCAGTTCGATATAGGACTCACCCGCACGGACCTTGGACAGATAGGTGCTCATCCCGCCGACATTCTGGGAGATCGACATCTCATTATCATTCAGGATAATGATCAGATTCCGTTTCAGTTTTGCCGCATTATTAAGTGCCTCGACTGCAAGCCCTCCGGTAAGGGCGCCGTCTCCGATCACCGCTACGATCGTCGAATCATTTCCCGCGTTTTCATCCGCAACCGCAAGTCCGATCGCTGCCGCAATAGATGTCGAAGAATGGCCGGTATTAAAAGCATCACACTCACATTCCCTGCGCTTCGGAAATCCGCTTAATCCTCCGTACTGCCTTAAGGTATCAAACTTCTCTTTCCGGCCGGTCAGGATCTTATGAACATAAGACTGATGCCCGACGTCCCAGACGATCTTATCTTTTGGAAAATCCAGACAAAGATGGAGCGCCATGGTAAGTTCTACCGCACCAAGGTTAGAGGCAAGATGGCCTCCTGTTTTACTGACCTTCTGAACCAGGAACTTCCGGATCTCTCTTGCCAGCTCCTCATAGTCCTTCGGATCAATATTCTTTATGTCATTTGCTTTGTTTATGCTGTCCAGTATCATGTCAGTTTTCCCGATCGATCAGATAGTAAATCAAGTCATTCAGGAACAGATTTTTCTTTTCCAGACGATCCAACCTGTCAACCGCATCTTTCGTATAAGTCTCAACATCTGCCTTTGCCTGCTCCATGCCGGCAAAGGAAAGCCAGGTCACTTTCTCATTTTTCTCATCGCTTCCGACCGGTTTTCCGAGGATCTCCGTCGTACTGGTCACATCAAGGATATCGTCCCTGATCTGGAACGCGATCCCGACATTTCATGCGATTTCTTCGATTGTTTTGACATCCTCTTCCGAGGCACCTGCAAGGATCGCGCCTGCCATCATCGATGCCTGTAAAAGTGCGGAGGTCTTGTTGTAATAGATATAATACAATTCTTCTTTCCGCGTCTTGAAGCTTGTATTCTGTTCGGCATAGACATCAAGGCACTGCCCGCCGACCATTCCGTTGATCCCTGCTTTTTCCGCAAGAACAGAAAGCGCCCTTACGGAGTTTGAGATCCGTACCGGGTCCTTTTCTTTCTTCATTTCTTTCAGTGCCGTTTCAAACGCTGTATTTAAAAGCGCATCCCCGGCAAGGATTCCAAATGCCTCCCCGTATTTTGCATGCGTCGTCGGAAGCCCTCTTCGGAATTCATCATTATCCATCGCCGGAAGGTCATCATGAACCAGCGAATACGTATGGATAAACTCAATTGCTGCCATAAAGGCAAACAAAAGCGGGTCCTCTTCTTTTCCTGTAAACAAGCGGAACGTCTCCTGCATCAGCATCGGCCGAAGACGCTTTCCTCCGGCTTTGACCGAATAAGCTGCAGCCTCCGTGATCAGCGCGTTATTTGAATCGCCTTCCGGAAGGAACCCTTCTATGATCTTGTTGATCTGATCTATTTTTTCCTGTAAAAGTGTTTTGTCCATGGTCATTCTGTGATTTTTTTAATATCA
>JAFWFQ010000013.1 GCA_017515535.1 Parasporobacterium sp.
ATCACCTGTGTAAGCATCGATCGGCATTTCATGAGTATAACGAGCTCTCTTTCCATCAAACTCGAACTCCATTACGTGACGCGGAGCATCGCAGTGTGTACCTGTGTGCTGTGTGCATCCTACATACTGTGTAAGAACGCCGCCCTTAGCCATTGAGTGTTTTCCCTCGATAAACGGCTTATCGAAATAAGGCCAACGCGGAATCTCACCACTAAAAGGATGTGTTAAATCAACAAAAACTTTCTTTCCCATTTTAATTTTCCTCCATTAAGATTAATAAGGTTGCTGTAAAACTGCAACGAACACATTCCCTTGGGCAGGGAGTGTGTTCGTACAATTACATAATTATTTGCCGTAAACCATCTTGATCAGATATTCGTTCAGGTCTTTCTTGCTCTTTGCAATCGACTCATCATCCCATTTCAGGAATCCTTCGCCGGAAGCAAATCCCATCTTGCCTTCATCAAGCATCTGTTTCAGGATCGGTGACGGTTCATGGTTATCTGCAAGATACTTAAGAACATAAGAGTGAATGTTCCAAGTCAGCTGAGTTCCGACCATATCAGAGTTCTCGATCGGAGCAAGCTGCGGAAGACGGAGACCGAAGCTGTATTTAACAGCATCATCAACCGTTGCCGGATCAGCGATTCCCTGCTCAACGATAGAGATAGCTTCTCTCCAAAGAGCGTGCTGCATTCTGTTTGCAACAAATCCAGGAACGTCTTTCTTGCAGTAGATCGGTTTCTTGCCTGCTCTTGCGAGTGCGTCGATCGTAAGCTGCATAACTTCTTCTGTTGTATCAGCTGTCTTAACAACCTCTACCAACGGAATCAGATGAGCCGGATTCCAGAAGTGGGTTCCGACGACTCTTTCTTTATGCTGGCATTTAGAAGCGATCTCAGTCGGGCTCATAACCGAAGTGTTGGTGCAGAAGATACAGTCATCGCGGCAGATGCCTTCGAGTTCTGCAAAAAGATCCTGTTTGGTCTCCATAACTTCTGCAACGCATTCGATAATCATATCAGCATTCTTGAATGCTTCTCCCTTGTCCGGGAATACGAAAGAGATTCTGCTCATACGTGCTTTTACTTCATCTTCCGTAATGATACCTTTGTCTTTTAACTGATTCAGGTTATCTTCAATAACTTCCAGGCAAGGTTTTTCTCTTCTGTTCCATACTGTGATGTTGAAGTCCGGGCAGCTTGAGAATACTAAAGCGATCATGTTACCCATCATTCCTGCACCGCAGATAACGACATTTTTAACTTTTTCCATTGTTTTGAATTCTCCTACAAATACAATTATTAGTTAGTTAAGTTTGGTTTTGCGGTCTGCTAACGGATTGCTCCGCTTCGCTCCCGCAATCCTATTTCCACTCCATCCTCCCACGAGCTTAAGCTCGCTTCGTATTCCGTGGAAATAAGTTCGTCAAATAAAATCGACTTAGCAAGCGAGCTTGCACGTCGTTTTTATTTTCCTCACTAGCAGACCAAGTATCCACCTGAGCAGTCGCATGCTGCACCGGTGATGAAGTCAGATGCCTTAGAGGACAGGAAGATTACATAGCCAACGAAATCGCTCGGCTCTGCAAGACGTCCGATTGGCTCTCTCTTCATGAAGTTCTGGTATACTGCTGATTCCGGATCGAACATCCACTCTGTTAATTCAGAACGGAATACGGTCGGGCAAATAGCGTTAACGTTGATACCATATTTAGCGGAAAGGTCGCAAGCCATGGAAGCGATCATCATGTCAGCGCCACCTTTGGATGTGCAGTATCCGGTATAGCCTGCCATACCTCTCTTAGATCTCTGAGAAGTAACAACAACGATTTTTCCGCCGGAACCGGACGGAACGTTCTCAGCGCCATCAAGCTGAGCTACCATCTGCTGTGCAACGTATTTCAGAACAATGTATACGGATTTGCAGTCAGCATCCATGATGTACTGCCAATCTTCAACAGACTGCTCTAAGATGTTCTGCGGTTTATTGAAGCCGTGAGCGATAGCAAGAATATCGATTCTGCCATATTTCTCAACTGTAGCTTTAATAAGGGCCTCTACGTCTTCAACTTTTGCAGGATCTGCTGCAAAAGAATCACACTCGATGCCCTCTGCCTTGAACTCATCTACTAATTCCTGTAACTTTGCGCTGTTGCGGCCTGTCAGCATAACCTTTGCTCCAAGGTATCCATAAGCTTTTGCTGCAACTTTTCCAAGTGCGCCTGTTGCACCGGTAACTAAAGCAACTTTGCCTTCTACCGAATACATTGTTTCAACGAAACTTTTGTCTAAACTTACCATTGTCATCTCCTCCTTTTTGATTCCTGACATAACCTGCCAGGTAATTCATGGTAAAATCGCTTGATTTTTGCGCCGGATTTTTCCTGTTTGCACACAAAAATCAAGCGCATAAAACCGCTATTCAAATAATACTCTTTTTATAATGAAAAATCAACCGACACATGGGTGCGAAATGTATAAAAATTAAGCCATTTTCTAATATTTCATCCCATATTTGATCTTTAGCCGATTCAGGATCGCCATAAAAGGTTTGAGAAGAAGAAAAACACAAAGAGATGACGCGAGCGCATTCATCATATTCAGAAAAATTCCGGCAGTATAAACCGTAATGATCGACCCGGCATTGATCGAAGAGATCATAAGAAACAGCGAACTCGTATCAAGGATCGCACTGCTTAAAACCGTTACCAGAATAAATGTAATAATTGATGTCCGGATCACATGCTTTTCGCTTAATATCCTTCCGCCCGCAAGAAGACCCGCGATAAAGCCAATCAAGCCGTAACAAAACATCTGCCACGGTGTCCATGGACCTTGACCGAAAATGATATTGCTGATGATCATAGAAAGCGCACCACTCATAAAACCTGCCTGCGGTCCAAACGCCATCGCGATCATTACAATAATTCCTGCCATCGGCTTAAACGAAGGAAGCCAGATAAACGCGATCCGGGAGATCACAGCGATCGCAGTAAGTACCGCAAGGATCGCAAGATATCTCGCATCCGGTTTGCTCCCTTCAAAATTTGCAAAGAACGGAACCATCGCAAAGATCATGATAATAACGCTCGCGATATAAAGCTTCCGGTCTCCGAGAAGATAAGAGATTGCAACCGTAGCCGGAATACAGACCGCCATCACGATAATGCTGATCCAGAAAGCTTTATTCAGTTTCTTTTTTGCCGGCTTTGATTCCATTCGATTCGTTGTTCCTTTAATAATTATGCGTTCAGGTTTTCCAGACAGCGCCGGATCACATCTTCGTCCGTGATCGCGTTTTTAAAGAGATGGCGGCTCATCCGGTTTGCTGCAGTCGTATAAAAACTATTCTGTCCGAAAAATTTATCCGGTGTATTTGTTGTTATGATGTCTCCGTCGAAAAACATTCCGACAAGATCCGCATATCGCGCGCAGAATTCCACATCGTGCGAGACCATTAGGATCGTGACACCGTTATCAGTCAATCGTTTCAGGATCGATGCAAACTGAAGCTTGAAAAAGTTGTCGATTCCCTTTGTCGGCTCATCAAGAAGCAGGATCTCCGGTTCTGTAAGAAGAACTTTCGCAAGCGCCGTTCTCTGCTGCTCTCCGCCGGAAAGGTCAAATGGGTGTGTCGTAAGAAGATGGAGAATATCACATTCTTTCGCGATCCTCTCGATCTTCGGATCAAGCGGAACATTTTCCGATCCGTTCAGTTCCACTGCTTTTTCATACTTCGCCGCTTCTTTAACGCCTAGCATTTCTTCCAGTTCTTCGCGCACGATCGTTTTTACAAAAAGGCTTTTCGGATCCTGTGGAAGCATTGCCAGTTTTCCACGGAAGAGATCTGCACTTTTATAGGAGTCCAGCTTTTTTCCATCGATCAGAAGCTTTCCACGGTATGGTTTTACGATCCGGCAGATTGCTTTTAAGGTCGTACTTTTCCCTGTCCCGTTTCCTCCGACGAGGGCAAATATTTTTCCTTTCGGAACGTCGACCGTTGTTCCTTTTAAGATATCCGGAAGATCACGATCATATTTAAACCAAACATCTTTCAGCTTTATCGCCGGAGTTTCTTTTGTATCCGGTTCCTGCTCTTTTGTTTCTTTTTCCGGAAGGATCTTTTTTCCGTCGAAAAGTTCTGAAAGCCATGTCCTGCCTTCACGGACCGTAAGCGGGACTTTGGAAAGATCTTCCGTATCCGCATCTTTCCCTTTGGTAACGCCGTAATAGATCCTTACCGGTGCCGGCATCGCCGCAAACATCTCGCTGCTTTGCTCTTTCAGATATTTCCCGACAGCTTTCGGAGAATCTTGAACAATAACTCTTCCTTTTTCCATAACGACGACCTTGTCCGAAGCATGGAAGATATCTTCAAGGCGATGTTCGGTAATAATGATCGTGGTTCCAAGCTCTAAATTGATCTTTCGGACTGTGTTCAAAAAATCACTTGCCGCAATCGGATCCAGCTGGCTTGTCGGCTCATCGAGGATCAGGACGCTTGGCTGCATCGCCATAATGCTTGCAAGGTTTAAGAGCTGTTTCTGACCGCCGGAGAGTTCGTCCACATCTTTGTGGAACCATCCCTGAATTCCGAAATAACTAGCCATCTCGGCAACTCTGGTCCGCATTGTCCTCTGGTCAAATCCGAGATTTTCCAGTCCGAAAGCCAGTTCATGCCAGACTTTGTCAGTTACGATCTGACTGTCCGGATCCTGCATAACATATCCGATCAAAGCTGCCTGTGTTCTTAAGTCGACCTGATCGAGCGGAACTCCGTCAAGAAGGATCTCGCCGCTCCGTTTTCCGTTTGGCGTAAGAACAGTCTTGAGCTGGTTTAACAGGGTGCTCTTTCCCGATCCGCTCTTTCCGCAAAGCGTAACATACTGTCCTTGCGGGATATCAACAGAGACATGATCGAGGACAAGACGGTCTTCATTTGTCGGATAAGCAAAGGTTAAATCTTTGATCTGAATATGCGCCATTTAATTGTCTCCTTAATTGTTAATAACACCGGGATAAGAAGGAATATCCCATAACAGACGATTCCTAACGTCATATAAAATTCGCCGAACCAGGTCATCGTAAAATATGGAACATACTCTGCTTTTGTGCTTCCCTTCACCGCACAAAAGATTGTAATTCCGATCAGGATCACCATAATGATCAGTAGGACCCAGTTTCGTTTGTCAAATCGATATTTTGCAAAAGTCGTCCGCTTTCCGGTTCCGTATCCCCTGCTCCGCATACTGTCAGCCATAATGATCCCGCCTTCTAAAGCCCAACTTGTCAGAGTGGAAAGAACGAGCGTTCCGTTCCGAATCTTTTCCATTCGGGAAGACGAAGCTGAGCCAGCCATTCCGATACAGCTCCTGGCGGAGGAAATCTGTTTTGTTTTTCTGGAAAGGTTCGGGATCAGTCTTAAGATCATGGATAGGATCAACGATACGGACGGAATGATCCGGCCAAAGATATAAATAAACTTGTCGCTGGTCATAATACAGTTATAGCAGGCAAACCAGCAAAGAATCGCAACTGCCATTCCGCCAAGCGTCATACCGTAAATCAACGCCTCAAACGTATATGGTTTACCGAACAGCCAGAACAGGACAGTTGCGCCCATCCGGTTAAAGACCGGATTGATTGCTGCAAGAACAATAAACATGACCAGCATAAGAAGCAGTTCTTTGAATGCTCTCTTTTTTATCAAAGTGAAAAGATAGATAACGCCGACTATGATCGAGACGCCGACAAAAACGGGATGGATAAAAAACATTCCAAGGATGATCGCTCCAAGGAAAAAAACGATATTCGTGACTGGATTATAGGTCGAAAATTCGTCTTTGTAGATTTCCCTCATCGTTTTTATTTCCGATTGTTTTGATACCAAAGGATCGACTCCTCGGTATCGTCAATATTCTCAAATGTAATACTTATCTCAGGAGCAAGTTCGTCAATAAGGTCCAGGATCTTCCCCATCGGAAGATTCCCATCTGCAAGGTTTTTATGCCAGTCCCATACACCGTCGTTATTATGAAGATGCAGGTGGAATAAATACGGAGCAAAAGCGCGGATCCAGTTCTCGATCGGAACCTCGCTGACTTTTGTGATATTTGCATGACCGACATCAAGACAGAGTCCGCAGCGAGGATCGTTTACTCCTTCCACGATCTTTACAAGCATCTCCGGTTCCGGCTCCATAACGTTTTCCAGACATAATAGAAAATCATCCGGTTTATTCTTGAGGAATTCCTTCCAGAATTCGACCGAGCGCTCAACGTACCAGACCGGAAAATAGACCATCGGAACAAAACCTCCATGAAGGACCATTTTCTTGAGACCGTAGCTATGCATCAGGTCGAAAGCCTGATTATAACGTCGCATGGAGATTTTTCCGATTTCCGGATCGATCGCACAAGGAGAGAGTTCATTAAACGGGCCGTGGAAAACGCGCGCACGTGAAAGCATCCGCTTAGCGTCCGCATCATAGGTCTTAAATTCCGGTGGATCCATATACATCGCAGTACAGAACTGATCCAGTTCGATCCCGAGATCATATTTTTCCGCCAGTTCAAAAGCTCTCTCATCAGTTGTCGCAACACAGATGTCTCTCATTCTGATTATCCTTCTTCAGGAGTCTTCCAGGAAGGATCTACACCGAACTCCTTAAGGACCGTCAGTGCTTTTCCGTCCCAGTCACATTCATATCCATATCCGTTTTTAACATAAAAATCATAATATTCACGCACGGGAACAGCAAAACTAGAAAGAATCGACATGATCGTTCCCCCATGCACAACAAAAACGATCGGGGAATCTTCCTCGTTCAAAGTTTTGATCAGCTCCAGAAATGCTTTGCAGGAACGTTCGGTAAAAGCAGATTTGAGCTCGCCGCCCGGAATCTGTCCCTCGCATTTTCCCGCAACCCAGTCCTGATAGATTTGATCATCCGCCATGTCAATATAAGAGCGTTCTTCAAAGACTCCGAAATCCATTTCGCGAAGGTCTTCGATAACGATCTGTTCCGCTTCCGGGAACAGGATCTGCGCGGTCTCTCTTGCCCGTTTTTTCGGGCTGACATAAACCTTGTTTATTTGTGGATATATGCCTCTTTCTTTTACCGCAATAATTGCTTCCCGTCCCTCTTCACAAAGAGGCTGGTCCGTCCTTCCGATATATTGATGCTTCGTATTTCCATAAGTCATTCCATGACGGATAAAAAATGTTTTCATTGATTCTCCTATTTGATCCTTTTCGGGATACCGCAAAAAACTCTTGTTACCTGTTCCGCATTTTCCGCCAGGATACAAAGAGCTCTTCCGGTCTCTTCTCTCCAGATCCGCTCGTCCTTATCCAACGGATGGATCCCGCCGCCGATCTCATTTGAGCAGATCACTGCATCCGGGTTTTTCTTAACCAGTTCCCTCGCAAATTCCTGCGCCGACCCGCCGGATTTCAGAACTTCTTTTGTGATTTCATGAAACCGGTCGATTGCTTTTTGATCAAATGCTTCTTCAGGACTGCAAAGAATCGGTTTGAATCCTGTTTCGTTCTCTGCGACGATCTCCTGTCCGTGTCCGGCTCCGCCTATATAAAGTTTCATCTCAGCTATTCCTTATATTTTTCAACTTGTTTCCTGAATTATTCCTTATCATATCTGCCCACAGATCACAGGATAAAATAGAAGATTCCCGAGCAAAGAACAACAGCAAGTTCCGCCAGCTGAAGGAACCACCCTGCAAGATCTCCGGTCGTCCCGCCGAATTTTTTGTAAGCAGTCAGCCTGTAATATAGAAATACAAGACCGACTGCAGCTATCATGATCAGGCCAAGCCATCCGGCAAGAACGATCATCGCCGCAATGCAAAGGACAATATAGACCAGCATGGTAATGATTACGGCTTTCTTTTTTGCCGCATCTGCAAATCCCTGAAGCATTCCTTTCTTTCTTGCGCCGCGAAATGAAGCAAGGGCGAGAGCGCTTAGGGCTCGTGAAAGGACAAATCCGACGCAGACCGCACCAAGTATTTTCCAGTCCGTGACAGAATTCCAGCATGCATAATAAAGCAAGAACCAAACTCCTGCAAAAATAATCGCGAAAGCGCCGGCATGGGAGTCTTTTAAAATCTCAAGGCGACGTTCCCGATCCTGCTGGGAGGATAAAGCATCAACTGTATCACAATATCCATCCATATGGATTCCGCCGGTAATAAGGATCGGAATAACTGCTGCTATTGCAGCATAGATCAGTCCCGGAAGATGCAACAGTCCGGAGAGCCAGAACCAAAGGCACTCCACACCGCCGATAACACATCCGATCAGCGGGAAATAACACATGACATACCGCATCGATTTCTCGTCCCATTCAAAAGCCGGGATCGGGATACGGGAATACATTTGAAATGCGATTGCTAAACTCTTCAGCAAGTTTCTTCTCCTTTTATTGTTAACGGGATCCCGCAGACAACTTCGTATCCGGCGTCTGACTGCTCCATCAAAAACCGGTTGATATTGCTCAGGACCATCCTGTATTTTTCTGTTTCCGGATCATAGGCGGTTCCGTCAAATCCGACTTCAGCGGAGACAAAGACCGTATTTCCGCTTCTCTTCAAAATCGGAAGTAGTTCCTCTTTCAGTTTATCCGTATAAAAGGACACATCCGTTACCGCTTCCTTCTCTTTCGGATTTATCTCTGCGGCAATATCCGGATCGTACATAAAGTTTGCCGTATGTGTCGACATGCATTCAATCAGGACGGTCTCCCCATTGTCCGGTAATTCGGACAAGAGTTTCGGTCGTTCCAATGTCCGGAATCCTTTCCCGGCACGAAGCTTATGGTGGCGTTCGACCTTTTTAAGATCTTCCTCCCCATAGATCGGCATCGTTGCAACATAAACAAGCTCTCCGCCAAGTTTCTGAGCTACCGATTCCGCAAATGCTGATTTTCCGCAGCCACTGCCGCCACTGATAAAAACGATCATTGTTCTTTATAGGCTTCAATTCCGATATTATCGAAGCTGTGGTCTCCGTAATATAAAGCAAGGGCCATGTCAAGCATCGGAAGAAGCATGACACCTCCGGTCCCCTCACCGAGAGCCATACCCGCATCGATTGGTGCATGAAGATCCAAATACGAAAGTATTCGGCTCCCGCCGGGTTCATGACTGTAATGGGACGGGATCATATAATCTCTTGTCCGCGGATCGATTCCGTCCGCGATCAGAGCTGCCGCGCCGGAGATCAAACCATCCAGGATCACCGGGATCTTTAGTGCAGCCCCTGCAAGGATCACACCTGCCATTGCTGCAATATCTGCTCCGCCGACTTTGGAAAGGACATCCAGGGCATCGTTCGGATCGGGCTTATTATTTTGAATCCCGTTTTGGATCGCCTGAATTTTTTTCTTGAGTCCATCGTCGGAAAGTCCGGAGCCGCGTCCGCAGACTGCTTCCGGGTCCAGCCCCAGCATGACAGAAAATACGGCAGTCGAACTTGTTGTGTTTCCGATCCCCATTTCTCCAATCACGAGGATCCCGCAGCCATCTTCTTTCGCTTTTTCCGCTGCCTCGATTCCTGCCTCGATTGCGTAGATCGTCTCTTCTTTTGTCATTGCCGGTCGTCTGGAAAGATTCGCCGTTCCGTGGATCAGCTTTTTCGTACAGATATCAGGAAGATCATCCACCATTCCGACATCATAAACCTCAACATCGGCTCCTGCCATGTTTGCAAATATATTCACATTGGAAGAACCCCGGACTAAGGAACAGGCAACGGCCGTCGTCACCGAATGGTCTGACTGGCTTACACCTTCTTCAACGACTCCATTATCCGCACAGAAAACAAGAGCCCTTCGTTTCCGGATATCCGGTTTGTCCGTCCCCTGGGCCGCCCCGATCTTTGAAGTAAGGAATTCAAACTCACCTAAACTATTCAGCGGTTTCGCTACATGGTTCCAGTTGTCTTTGCATTGTGCAAAAACGTTCGGGTCTGCCGCTTCTATTTTTTCTAATACTTGTTGATAATTCATGAGTGCCTCTTGTGTTATTTATTGTTCTGTATAATTTATCACTCACCGGTCGGTAATAGTGCTGTATGATTTATCGCTCACCGGACATTTATTGTTCTGTCAGAAACTCGCTAAATATCCAGCCGTAGTGGTCATAATAATGGACATATGTCCAGTCGCCTTTCGTTCCGACGCCATACATCATAACGCCCGGGCTGTAGGAAGCGACTGCACCGTACTCTGTCGATGGCCCCAACCGCATCGTAACCGGAGTCTCGGTATTAATGATCAGTTCCTTTTCCGTATCAAAGACAACGTCCGGAAGAAGATTCTCATCTACAACAACATAATTAAATCCGTTCGAGCTATGTGTAAGAAGCGTCCAATAATTCTGGCCATCGATTGAATCCTTGCTGATCACCGCATAGTATTCTTTCTGGTAGACATCACCTTCACCGGACGGATCATCATGATTCCTCTTATAGCGGACATAATAATAAGTTCCGTCATAATCCGCTTTCAAAATATTAAAATCAGAGTAATACCACTGGACTCCGTTAATATTCTTAGTGATCGTTGCCGCAAAGCCATCTTCCGTCAGGGCAGGACTTGCGCCGATATAATCCGCGACATCGTTTGAAGGAACATGGAATATTTTTTCCGCGACCCAACGGAAGGATTCCTCCGGGACCTTGAAAACATCTCCCTCCGTTGTTGGCTGTCCTACCGGATAAAGACCGTAATTTGCGCAGCATCTTTGACCAAAAAGACAGTCCATAAGGCGACGGACACTGATCGTATCCCGGAAATCGTACTCCATGCTTCCGGCAGATCCTCCGTCAGTAAACGGATCAAACGCATTCAGTAATGTCCGAAGGGCATCATCCTTCGCAACTTCCATCGTAACGTCTTTCTTCTCATAGGTATCTTCTTCTACAGGTGGAAGAGAGGTCTCCGGAACCGGTTCTTCTTTCTTTCCGCCGCATCCGGCCGGGATAAGAACTGCACAAAGCAGAAAAGCCAAAATTACAGCAATAAACTTTTTCATGATTTCTGAATTCTTCTTTCCTATATTACATGGATCTATCCGGTACCGCCCGCTATTGATCCCGGGTATTTCTATCATGCCCGGAAAAGAAAACGGTCACATGTACTAAAATAGCACAAGTGACCGTTCTTGTCATCTTTAATCGACCTTATCACAAGGCCCTCAAGCAGTTATACAAACTGTCTTGCAAGCGCTTTCGCTTTCTTGCTTACAGCAGCAGGTCCCGCGATCTTGACGCCTCCGCCAAGTCCGAAGATCCATCCGAAAAAGGCATCACTGATAGCAACCGAAACCGTCACATAAGAAGACTTCTTATCCTTCGGGAAGAAGGTAACGTCTTTTCCGAACCGGTCAATGATCACGCCTGCCATATCATTATCTACAAGAAGCTTCACGAGCTGTTCCTCTCCGGAGAACATTCCGAAGCTCTTCTTCGCATAAGAAGCAAGGTCAAAGGCCTTAAAGAGTTTCTTTCCTTCTCTCTTACCTTCAGTCTCTTCGATCTTCAGCATCTTGTCGACACGGAAATGTTTGATCATATCCGCTTCTTCGTCATATCCGATCAGATAATAATTCTCATCGTCCCAGGTCAGCGCCCACGGACTGATCTCATACGGTTTCCCGTCATGGCGGAATTCCATTTCCTTTTTAATATTCCAGTGGAAATAACGGAACCGGACTTTATGGTTATTGGCAATTGCAGAATTGATCGCGTCAACGCTGTAGTAAATACTCTCGTTCATTGTCTTGATCCGGTTTTGGACATAAACCTGTCTTTGCAGCTCTTTTGCCTCATGACGGCTTGCGAGACTCTCAAGTTTCGAGATCAGTTCTTTGGATTTCTTCAGCGTAATAAACTTGGAGGACTGGATCGCATCTACCAGAAGCTTCAGCTCCGCAAGTTCAAACATACGGGAAACAACGTGATAATAATGTTGTCTTCCTTTTTGTTCGCTCATGATCTCGATCCCGAAATAATGATCCAACGCATCAAAATCGGAATAGATACTCTTCCGCTCCGCACTGATATCATACTTTTCGAGCTCTTTGATTATCTCGGGCATTGTAAGCCCATGATCCTCATCTGTCTGCTCCAAAAGGATCCTGGCTAGATAATAGAGTTTCAGTTTTTGATTGTTTCCTCTTGACATGATTGCACATCTCCCCTCTACAGAGAATTGCTTTCCCCGTTTGATATAATTTTTATATCAATAATTATGTCCAATTGAACGTACTTAATTACGTAACATCGAACGAAATCTTTTCCAGTCCGGCATATATCGTCCTAACTCATATTTAAAATCCTCTCCATGGCCCATATATTTCAAGTGGACCAATTCATGAAGGATCACATATTCCAGACATTCCTGTGGTTTATCCACAAGCTGAAGGTTAAAGCACAGCCGTTTCTTATCCGGGATGCAGGATCCCCAGCGGCTTGTCATATAGCGGGTATGCCAGCTATCGCACTTTAGACCGGTCTTATCTTCCCAAATCGGAAGAAGCTGACTTATTTTTGCATCCAGTTCCGCTTTTCGGGCAACATAGTATTCTTTTCCCGGAAGCTCCGCCATTTTATTTTTTTGTTTTTCGATCCAGGCGATATTACTTCTTGCGAAACGGATTGCATCTGCCTCACGAACACGATACGGGACAGATAAAATAACACTTCCATCCTGACGGACATACAGATGCAGGGATTTCGTTTTCTTTTTCTTTAATTCAATTTCTATTCCATTAATACTGACGAATTTTGCCATTCTATCATTCCTGAAAAAAAATATGCCTTTGAGGAAAAAACTCATCTCACTCAAAAAGGCATATCGTCCTCTGAATTTTCCAGCAAATAATTCCGATATTGCGCATTATGCTTCGCCTTATCCAAATCAGCGTATCTTCCCTGCATCATGAGACTGCTGTACAGACGGTGTTCCATGCCTCTCGGAAACTCATC
>JAFWFQ010000014.1 GCA_017515535.1 Parasporobacterium sp.
CAAGAAATATGATTTCCGGATCACTGACCTTACCGCAGAGGGAAAAGACAATGCGATCTCGAAAGAAGCAAGTTCGGACTTTGTAATAACAACAGAACACGTTATGACGGATATCGCGGTTGCGGTCAAGGAAACGGAAACGATGCTTCGTAAGATCTTCCGGAAAAGCGATCCGGATCTTAAAATCGAGGTTACAACAAGAGGAAACTGCCGTTGTAAGGCAGAGATGAGATCCTTAAATGAAAAAGCGAGCAGAGGACTTGCATCTCTTCTTCAGCAGCTTCCGTTTGGCGTTTTATACCATGACCAGAGCATGGACGGAAGTATTGAAACCTCCTGCAATATAGGACTTGTGGAAAAGACAGAGAATACGATCGGAATCGTAATGTCGATCCGGAGTTCTGTGGAGGAACGGATCAACGAGATCACGGGACGGATCGATTCACTCTGTCAGCTTGCAGGAGCAACCCTTGCGGATGGTCAGAAAGCATATCCTTCCTGGCTTCCGGATCCGGATTCACCTTTGATCGGGCTGTTCAGGGATATTTTTGTCAGGATGTATGGAAAAGAGCCGAAGATAGGACCGGTTCATGCAGGGCTTGAATGCGGATATATTTTATCAAATTCCGGAATCGAAGCGGCGCTGGCGACTGGCCCGTCGATTTCAGGGGAGCATACGACGGACGAGGCTCTATCCATCAGTTCCCTCCAGCGGACCTATGAATTTATCAAAACAGTGATCGAGAGCGTATGAGGTTTTTAAATATCGCCAGTGGAAGCGGCGGAAATGCAACCTATATCGGAACGGAGGACACGCATCTTCTGATCGACTCCGGTGTCAGCCGGAAACGAATCGTGGACGGATTGCATAAAGCAGGAATCTCTCTTTCGGATATTGATGCGATCCTGGTCACGCATGAACATATTGACCATATTGCCTCGCTTGGAATCTTAGAGCGAACAAAAGAGATTCCGGTCTATGCTACAGAAGGCACGATTCAGGGGATATTAAGCAGCCGAAGCATAGGAAATTTCAATAAAGACGTTTTACACAGTGTCAAAATTGACAGTGCGTTCCGCGTGGGAGATATTGAAATCCTGCCGTTGAAGGTTGATCATGATGCAAACGATCCGGTCTGCTATCGCATGGACAGCGCTTCTTCCAGCTGTGCGATCGTAACGGATCTCGGTGAAGCAAATGAGTATCTGTTCCGGAATTTAAGGAATCTGGATCTCTTGATGCTTGAGTCCAACCATGATGTAAGGATGCTGGAGACCGGTCCGTATCCTTATCCGCTCAAGATGAGGATCTTAGGAAAATACGGCCATCTCTCAAACGAGAATTCCGGGATCTTTTTGTCCCGGCTTCTGCACGATGAAATCAAACAGATCCTGCTGGGGCATATCAGTAAAGAGAATAATACCAGGGAACTCGCAAAGCTCGCAGTCGAAAATGAAGTCGATGCGTCAGACACCAAATACCGCTCCGGCGATTTTGAAATAAAAACGCTTCGCCAGGATCTTCCTTCCGAAGTCCTCGAAGTTTAAAGGAGAAATGATCATGAAAGTAACAGGAATCATAGCAGAGTATAATCCGTTTCATAATGGGCATGAGTACCATATCCGGACAAGTAAACAGCGGCTTGGCAGCGATTATACGATCGTTGTCATGAGCGGTAATTATGTCCAGCGGGGTGCGCCGACGATCATCGATAAATACTCCCGGTGTGAGATGGCGCTTCGGGCAGGGGCGGATCTTGTTCTGGAACTTCCGACCTGTTTTGCGACCGCCAGCGCGGAATATTTTGCTTACGGCGGAGTTGCGATCCTGGATAAACTGAATCTTGTTGAGGACCTCTGTTTCGGAACTGAGAGCTTGGACGTGATCGATCCGCAGGATTCTTCGGAACAGATCGATCTTGCGGTAAAAGACCTGACCGGTCAGTTCGGAAAGATCGCCGATATTCTTGTAGATGAGCCGGAAGAGTTCAAAGAAGTCCTGAAGAAAGGATTAAGAGACGGACTCAGCCATGCGGCGGCAAGGTCCAAAGCAGTCGGCGAGATCTTAGGCGAAGAGTATGTCCGCGTCATGGAGACTTCGAACAATATACTCGGTGTTGAATATATGAAAGCGATCCGGAAACTCGGAAGCTCGATCAAGCCTGACCCGGTTGCAAGAAGACTTTCAAGTCACAATGATACAGCGATCAACGAAGGCTTTTCTTCCGCAACCGCGATCCGGAATGCGATCTACAATAAATACGATATGCATGCTCTTGGATCAACCGTTCCGGATTATGCACTTGAGATCCTGATGGACCGCTACCTTGTTTCTTTCCCGATCTTCCGTGACGACTTTTCATTGATCTTGGGCGCGGAGCTTTTAAAAGCAAAAGAAAGCGCTGACCTGACCAGATTCTTCGGCGTTTCCGAAGATCTCGCGAACCGGATGTTAAATCTTCGGGATGACTTTAAGACCTTTGTCGGCTTTAAAGATGATCTTGCGACGAAAAATATCAGTAAAGCGACTTCAAGCCGGGCCCTGATGCATATCGCCCTTGGGATCACCGAAGCAGATATGCGGGATATGTACAATGCGGAAAGTATTAAAAACGTAAAAGTCCTGGGCTTTCGGAAAGAGGCAGAGCCGCTCCTTACGGAGATCAAGAATAAAGCAGATGTGAAACTTGTCACGAAACTGGCGGATGCTGTCCGCGAGGGGGCGGACAGGATGCTGCTTCAGAATATCGAAGCAGACCTGATGTACCGGATGGTTGCGATGAATAAGTTCGGATCAGATCTGAAAAACCCATTCCGCGAGGAACTTGTTATTATCTGAGCTGGCGTAATTGCGGATTTCTATGTGCGAATATATTGAAATAGAATAAATGCCGCTGCATCGCTGTATATAATTAAGAAATAATCGTAAAATTGTCATAATTGCACAAAGAAAGTACGAAAAAAAATACACGATTTTTGTTGAAATTGCGAGATTTATGTATACAATGTAGGGGACAAAACGGAACAACAGAAACTCACGGAATAAAACCCGTGAGTTCGTTCATGAGAGGATGTGACAACAATGGGCTATATTGATGAGCTGATATCCAGAGCTAAGGCTGATAAGAAGAGAATCGTTCTTCCGGAGCCAATGGATAAGCGTACCTTTGAAGCAGCAGAAAAGATCCTGAAACAGGATATTGCAGATCTTATCATTATTGGAACACCGGAAGAAATCGAGACTTACGGTTCCGGTTATGATCTTACCGGAGCTACGATCGTAGATCCGTTCAATGATCCGAACAAACAGAAATATATTGATAAGTTTGTGGAACTTCGCGGCGCGAAAGGCGTTACGCCGGAGTCAGCAAAAGAGCAGATGGAACAGGATTATATGTATTATGCCTGTCTGATGTGCAAGTGCGGCGATGCAGACGGTGCAGTCTCCGGCGCATGCCATTCTACAGGAAATACAATTCGTCCGGCACTCCAGCTTTTAAAAACGAAACCGGGAATCAGCGGAGTATCCGGATTTTTTATTATGGAAGTTCCGGACTGCGAACTTGGTGAAAACGGATTATTCGTATTCGCTGACTGTGCGGTAAACCCGGATAATGATGCAGACAAGATGGCAGAAACAGCCGGTCTTTCCGCGGAAAGCTTTGAAGCATTTATCGGAAAGAAAGCAAAGGTGGCCCTCCTTTCCTTCTCAACAAAAGGAAGCGCGAAGCATGATCGTGTCACGATGGTCCAGGAAGCAGCTGAAAAGGCGAAAGAAAAGTATCCGCAGTTTGAAATTGACGGAGAACTTCAGCTTGATGCCGCTCTGGTTGCGGAAGTCGGAGAGCTAAAGGCTCCGGATTCCCCGGTTGCAGGACATGCGAATACCCTGGTCTTCCCGGATCTTGAGTCCGGAAATATCGGCTATAAACTGGTCCAGAGACTTGCAAAAGCAAATGCGTACGGTCCGGTCCTTCAGGGACTTTCCATGCCGGTCAATGATCTGAGCCGTGGATGTTATGCAGATGATATCGTCGGAACCGTTGCTATGACTGCTATTCAGGCACAGATGGCAGATAAGTAATATTATTTGGTATAGAACAAAAATAGTAAAAAAGGTGAAAACCGGACAGGGAGAATTAACATGAAAATCTTAGTAATTAACTGCGGAAGCTCTTCACTGAAATATCAGCTGATCGATGCTCAGTCTGAAGAGGTTTTAGCAAAGGGTCTTTGCGAGCGAATCGGCATTGAAGGAAGTATGTTCACTTATCAGAAGACCGGATGTGACAAGACTGTAACACAGATTGATCAGCCGGATCATAAAAAGAGCATCTCTATCGTCCTTGATGCACTGACCGATAAGGAAAACGGCGTTATTGCTGATCTTTCTGAAATCGGAGCAGTCGGACACAGACTGGTTCACGGCGGAGAAGAATTTGCTGCTTCCACTTTGATCACAGACGAAGTTATTAAAGTCGTTGAAAGCTGTAATGATCTTGCACCTCTTCATAACCCGGCAAATATCATCGGTGTTAACGCATGCCGTGAACTGATGCCGGAAACCCCGATGGTTGGTGTCTTTGATACCGCTTTCCATCAGACAATGCCGCCGGAAGCATTTATTTATGGTATTCTGTATGAATACTATACAAAAGACAAAGTCCGTAAGTACGGATTCCACGGAACTTCCCATGCCTATGTTTCCAAAAGAACTGCAGAGATCTTAGGAATGGACTATGACAAGGCAAAGATTGTAGTTTGTCATCTCGGAAACGGCGCTTCGATCTGTGCAGTTGACGGAGGAAAATCCGTAGAGACATCGATGGGCCTTACTCCTCTGATGGGTCTTGTAATGGGAACCCGTTCCGGCGAGATCGACCCGGGTGTTATGGAATATCTCGGAAAGAAAGAAAATATGTCCTTTGAAGAGATCATGACGATGCTGAATAAGAAATCCGGCGTTCTCGGAATCAGCGGGGTCTCTTCTGATTTCCGCGATGTGGATATTGCTGTTGAAGACGGAAATAAACAGGCACTCCTTGCGCTTCAGGTCTTTGTTCATCGTGTCGTATCTTACATTGGTGCGTATATTGCAGTTATGAACGATGTTGACGCGATCGTCTTTACTGCAGGCGTCGGTGAGAACGATCAGAAGGCAAGAGCTGAGATCATGAAGAACTTCGGATACATCGGTGCTTATCTTGATCCGGAGAAAAACAACATGCGCGGAAAAGAAGCCATCATCTCAACCGATGATTCCAAGGTTAAGATCCTTGTTGTTCCGACAAACGAAGAACTTATGATCGCAAGAGATATAAAACGGATCGTAGAAGAGTCAAAATAATAAAAAGTGCTTGCAAATACGGATTAAAAAGAGTATATTTAATCAGGATTTAATGAAGTAATGTAAACGAGCGGACCGAAAGGCCCGCTCGAATTACTGTAGGAGACGGATCATCTATGAAAAACGTAAAAACCTCCGTGATCGAGGAAAAGACAGAAGAATTGCTTGAGCCGGTCCTGAAAAGACTGGAGGAGGAGCCGGATGAGGAAGGCAGAAAAAATACCTACGAGATCGTAGATGTTGAATATCTCCGGGAAGGCAGCAACTGGTATCTCAGGATCTATGTGGATAAAGAAGGCGGGATCGCGATCAATGATTGTGAGCGGATCAGCAGGGCCATTGAGGCTGAGCTGGACCGGACCGATCTGATTCCGGATGCTTATATCCTCGAGGTCAGCTCCCCGGGACTAACCAGAGCCTTAAAGAAAGAACGCGACTTTGAACGGAACCTGGAAAAGCCGGTGGAAGTCCATCTTTACAAGCCGGTTGAATCCGGCGGCGATAAGGTCAAGATCTTTATCGGCGACTTGAAAGCGTATACTGCGGACACGGTAACGCTTGATATCGGGGAGAAAAAAGAGGAACTCATTGAAATTGAAAGACCAAATATTTCGGTTATAAAACAATATGTTGTATTTTAAAGGAGAACGAGTATGGCAAGCGAATTAATTGAAGCACTGGAGATATTGGAAAAAGAGAAAGATATCAGCAGAGAATCGATTATCGGCGCAATTGAGACGGCTCTTGTAACGGCTTATAAGAACCAGTACAAGAAAAAAGACAGCATCCTTGCGGCAGAGAATGTCTTTGCAAAGGTTGACGAAGAAACCGGAGAATTCTTTGTTTATGCCGAGAAGACGGTTGTTGATGAGGTTGAAAACTCTCTTCTTGAGATATCTTTAGAAGATGCAAGAACGATTTATCCGCAGTGTCAGGTCGGAGAAGTTGTACGTCTTGCGGCAGAGTCAAGAGAATTCAGCCGGATCGCAACCCAGAACGCAAAGAACGTTCTGATGCAGAACTTAAGAGAAAGAGAAAAAGACAATGTCTTTGAGGAATTCCAGTCCAAGGAAAAAGGAATTGCGACCGGTATCGTACAGCGGATCAATGACCAGAACATTACGATCAACCTCGGAAAGGCAGACGGTATCCTGAATGAGAATGAGCAGGTGAAAAATGAACGTCTTCGTCCGGGCGAGAGAATTAAAGTTTATGTTCTGGAAGTACGTAATACGAAAAAATCACTTCGGATCCTTGTTTCAAGGACCCATCCGGAGCTTGTCAGAAAACTGTTTGAGTCAGAAGTAGCGGAAGTCAAAGACGGAACCGTTGAGATCATGGCGATCGCACGTGAAGCCGGAAGCAGAACTAAGATGGCTGTCTGGTCGAACGATCCGGATGTTGATCCGGTCGGCGCTTGTGTCGGAATGAACGGTATGCGTGTTAACGCGGTCGTTTCAGAATTAAAGGGCGAGAAGATTGATATTATCAACTGGTCTGATAACCCGGCGATCTTGATCGAGAACGCGCTCAGCCCGGCAAAGGTCATTTCCGTTCTCGCAGACGCGGAAGAGAAAACCGCAACGGTAATCGTTCCGGATTACCAGCTTTCTCTCGCAATCGGTAAAGAAGGCCAGAACGCAAGACTTGCGGCTAGACTGACCGGCTTTAAGATCGATATCCTGAACGAGACACAGGCAGCGGATATCTTAGATGAGATCTATCAGGGAGACTTTGAAGAGGAAGAAGAATATGAAGACGCTTATGAAGAGTCTTCGGAGGAACTTCCGGAGTCTTCTGAGGAAGAAGAATAAAAGATGAAGAAGGTTTTTGGTTCTTTGGGGCTTGCGGCGAAAGCAGGGAGTGTTGTCAGCGGAGAGTTTTCCGTTGAGAAAGCAATCAAAGAAGGAAAAGCACATCTTGTGATTGTTGCAGATGATGCTTCGGAGAATACCAAAAAACATTTTCAGGATATGTGTCGTTTCCGGAATATCCCGATCCGGTTTTTCGGAACAAAGGAAACGATCGGACAATGTATCGGCAAAACGTTTCGGGCGAACCTGGCCCTGACGGATGCAGGATTTGCCGAAAGTATAAAGAAAAAAATTGATGGGATCAATTATTAGGAGGAAGAGAGCTTGAGAATTCACGAATTAGCAAAAGAGATCGGTGTCGAAAATAAGGTTATCGTCGATTTTCTCCAGAATGCAGGCGTTCAGGTCCGCAGTCATATGAGTGCATGCCCGGACGACATGTTGGAGACGGTCCGCAAAAAATTCGGAAAGGGAGCCGCACAGACGGAAACAAAGACGGCTGCGCCGGCAGGCGGAGGCATTAAAGCTGTTGCCGTTCCGGACTTTATTGCAAAAGAACAGCCGAAGACTGTTCCGACGAGAACCGCCGACGGAGAAAAGATCGAAGACGGAGGAAAACAGATCGCAAAGATCGAAGCGAAAAAAGCAGCGATGGAGAAAGCGGACGCAAAAGACGAAGCTCCAAAGAAGAAAAAGAAGATCATTGCTGTTTTCAATCCGCAGAACTCCAATACAGAAAAGGGCCGTGCAATCGCAAAGGCTCAGCGTGATGACCATAAAAAAGCCTCAGACCAGACAAGAAGACCGCTTCCGAGTGAGGTCCGTCCTGCAAGAGACCGTACACCGGATGATGAAAAAGCTCCTAAAAAGATCCTTCCAAGCCAGTTAAGACCGGCTCGGGACCGTATCCCGGATGATGAACTGGCTGAAATGAAAGCAAAAGAAGAAGCAAAGAAAGCCGCTGAAGCTAAGGCAGCAGAAGAAGCGGCTGCGAAAGCAGAAGCAGAAAAGCATGCGCAGGAAGAAGCTGCAAAGAAAGAAACAGAAGCAAAGACAGCGGAACCAGAGAAAAAAGAGACCGCAGTTCCGGAAGCAAAGAAGCCGGAAGAGACCGCAAAACCTGCTGAAAAACCGGCCGATAAGCCGAAAGAAAGTGAAGCCGTTAAATCGCTTCGTGAAAAGATCGTAAAAGGAACGGTATCTGTATCTGATATTCAGGTCAGCCGGAATCCGAAAGATAAGAACCGTGGGGATAACCGCGGAGACAGACGCCAGGGCGGCGGAAAAGACCGTGGCCAGCAGGGAGGAAGAGGTCCGCAGGGCCAGCAGAACCGTCCGGGACAGGGCCAGGGAAGAGGTCCGGCTCCGGCACCGCAGTCTTCTGATTCCAAAGGAAAAGGCAAAGGCGGAAAGCAGAAAGGCAAATACGATAAACAGCGCGGTGATAAATTTGACAGATTAGAAAACGAGCGCGGAGCACAGCGTCAGCAGAAGGTCGCGAAAACAGAACCGGAAGAGGAGATCAAGGTCATTACACTTCCGGAGACGATCTCTTTGAAAGATTTCGCGGCGAAGCTGAAGATGCAGCCGGCAGCGCTGATCAAGAAGCTGTTCCTTCAGGGACAGGTCCTTACCGTAAATGATATCCTTGATTTCGAGACCGCGGAAGCGATTGCTCTCGATATGGATATCCTTGTTGAGAAAGAAGTTGAGATCGATTATATCGAAGAACTCCTGAAAGAAGAGGAAGAAGACGAATCCAAGATGGTCAAGAGACCTCCGGTCGTCTGTGTTATGGGTCATGTTGACCATGGTAAAACATCCCTCCTTGACGCGATCCGTAAAACAAATGTGATCGCGAAGGAAGCCGGCGGAATTACCCAGCATATCGGTGCTTATATGGTTCAGCTCCCGAGCGGAGATAAACTGACCTTCTTAGATACACCGGGTCATGAGGCCTTTACCTCGATGCGTCTGCGTGGCGCGATGGCGACAGACGTTGCGATCCTTGTTGTTGCAGCGGATGACGGTGTTATGCCTCAGACAGTCGAAGCGATCAACCATGCAAAAGCAGCCGGAATCCATGTCATCGTTGCTGTCAACAAGATCGATAAACCGGGTGCGAATATTGATAAAGTAAAACAGGAACTTTCCGAGCATGACCTTGTTCCGGAAGACTGGGGCGGAAATACGATCTTTGTACCGGTTTCTGCAAAGACCGGCGAAGGAATCCAGGATCTTCTTGAAATGGTTATCCTGGATACTGAGATCCTTGAACTCAAAGCGGATCCGGACCGTATGGCAAGAGGTCTTGTTATTGAGGCGAAGCTGGATAAGGGAAGAGGTTCTGTTGCGACCCTGCTTGTCCAGAAAGGAACGCTTCATGTCGGCGACCATATCGCAATGGGCGAGAGTTACGGTAAAGTCAGAGCAATGACGAATGACCGCGGAGAAAAAGTAAAATCTGCTTCTCCGTCAACTCCGGTCGAGATCACCGGTATGAACGGAGTCCCGAATGCGGGCGAAGTCTTCGTTGCTTACGATAACGACAAAGAAGCAAAAGCTTTTGCAGCTGTCTTTGTTGAGGAAAACAAGAAGAAACTTCTTGCCGGAACAAGGAAGAAGACGAATCTGGATGATCTCTTTGACCAGATGAAGGCGGGAGAACTGAAAGAACTTGAGCTGATCATCAAAGCCGATGTTCAGGGTAGTGTGGAAGCAATCAAAGATTCCCTGGAAAAACTGTCCAACGATGAAGTTGTTGTCAAGGTTATCCACTCCGGCGTTGGTAATGTTAATGAGTCCGATGCGATCCTCGCGAGTGCTTCAAACGCGATCATTATTGCATTCAACGTTCAGACGGATGCAGTTGCAAGAGATACGATCGAGCACGAAAAAGTCGATATGCGGACCTACAACGTTATTTACAACGCGATCGACGATGTTGAAAATGCAATGAAGGGTATGCTGGAGCCGATTTACGAAGAAGTCGTAACAGGCCATGTCGAAGTTCGTCAGACATTCAAGGCTTCCGGTATTGGTATTATTGCAGGTTCTTATGTTACGGACGGAGTTGTCCAGAGAGGCTGCAAGATCCGCCTGACCCGTGACGGCGAACAGCTCTTCGATGGAAACCTTGCTTCCCTGAAACGATTCCAGGATGATGTTAAGGAAGTCAGAAGCGGCTATGAATGCGGTATCGTTCTTGACGGATTCCAGGATATTAAAGAAGGCGACCTTATGGAAGCTTATATCATGAAAGAAGTACCGAGAAACTAATGAGAAAGAATTCGATTAAAAATATACGGATCAATTCAGAAGTCATGCGCGAGTTATCCGCAATTATCCGGGAGACAAAAGATCCTCGGATCCATCCGATGACAAGTATTGTCGCGGTGGATGTCGCAACCGACCTAAAGACTTGTAAAGTATACGTTTCTGTCCTCGGAAGTGATGAGGACAGAGCGAATACGGCTCAAGGGCTAAAAAGCGCGGAAGGATTTATCCGCAGGGAACTGGCCCACCGCCTCAATATGCGGAATACACCGGAACTGAAATTTATTATTGATACATCGATTGAAGATGCGATGGCGATGATGAAAAAAATTGACGAGGTAACAGGCGGAGAACTTTCATGATTCGTGACTTTTTGAAAGATGTTCATACTTTATGCATCACGGGTCATGTCCGCCCGGATGGCGATTGCGTAGGCTCCACTTTGGGGCTTTATGCTTATGTAAAAAAGAATTTTCCGGAGATCGAGACAGATATTTACCTCGAGGAGCCGACCGACAAGCTTTCTTTTATTGCCGGTTTTCCGGAGATCAATTCTATCTATCCGGATCATAAACCGTATGATCTGATGATCATTTTAGACTGTGCGAGCGAGGACCGGGTAGGAAAGGCAAAAAAATATCTGAAAGAAGCGAAACATACGATCAATATCGATCATCATGTTTCCAATACGATGTTTGCGGATGAGAATTTTGTGAATGGGGAATCTTCTTCCGCAAGTGAAGAAATCTATAAGTTTATGGAGCCGGATCTTTTGAACCGTGATATCGCGATTGCGCTCTATACAGGGATCATCTATGATACCGGCGTCTTTAAATATCCGGCAACTTCCCCGCTTACGATGAAGATCGCCGGGGAGCTTATGACATACGGAATTCCGACCGATATGATCATCGATGAAAGCTTTTACGCAAAAACGTACGATGAAAACCGGATCTTTGGTTATGCGGTCTTAAACAGCAAGCTTGCATTTGACGGGAAAGTGATCTATTCGATGCTTTCTCAAAAAGAGATCAATGAGTTCGGCGTCTCCTCAAAGGAACTGGAGGGGATCGTTCCCCAGCTTCGTCTTACGAAAGGCGTCCTTGTCGCAGTCTTTCTTTATGAGACCCCGGCTGGCGATATTAAGGTCAGTTTCCGCTCCAATGACCCGTTTGATGTCAATGAGATCGCCCGGGAATTTGGAGGCGGCGGACATATCCGTGCTTCCGGGACAAATATGACCGGTACGTTAGAAGACTGCATGGAACGGATCCTGGCTGAAATCGGAAAGAAATTATAATTGCTTACAGGCTTTGATAAAAATGCCGTGAATCAATCACTTATGAAATATGGAGTCATCAATGTTTACAAGGAAGCCGGAATGACATCTTTCCAGGTCGTCTACCGGATCCGTAAACTGAGTGGAGAAAAGAAAATCGGCCATACAGGAACGCTGGATCCGGATGCGACAGGCGTTCTTCCTGTTTGTATTGGAAAAGCGACAAAACTTGTCGATTTTTTAATGGATAGTGATAAGCAGTACAAGGCCTGTATGATCTTCGGAAAAAAGACAGATACACAGGATACGTCCGGAACAGTTCTTGAAGAGATGGATGATAAGACCGTACGGGAACGATTAAAGGATCCGGAGCGGATAAAAGAGGCTTTTACCCGTTTTACCGGAACGATCGAACAGCTTCCCCCGATGTATTCGGCGGTCAAAGTCGATGGCGTAAAGCTTGTCGATGCAGCAAGAAAGGGACGTGAGATCGCGCGAAAAAAACGTCCGGTGACGGTTTATGGATTTCAGGATATTACCGTATCCGGGCTGGATAAGGAAGAGGGGCCGGTCCGCGTAACCTTTACTACGAATTGTTCCAAGGGGACTTATATCCGGACTCTGTGTGAAGATATCGGCGGATACCTTGGAGTACCGTCCTGTATGGAGCAACTTGAACGGACAAGAACAAGCGGGTTAGACCTTTCTACGGCCAAGACCCTCTCCGAGATCGAAGCAGCAAAAGAGGAGGGGAGCCTCGAGTCCTTGATCATTCCAACGGATCATTTCCTGCTTCAGTATCCGGAGCTGACGGTGAAAGACGACGCGATCCGCAAACTTGTTTATGGGAATTACCTGTCGGAGGCAGAGATAGAAACTCCATCCGAACCTCTTTCAGAATCCGTATACCGGATCTATGATAACGAGAGGAATTTCTACGCGCTTTACCGGTTCGACAAGAGGGACCGTAAGCTGAAATGCGATAAAATGTTTATCGAGGAGCCTTAAGAATTGGAAATCATTAAAGCTTCGACAAGAGGGTCCGTAAGCTTAAAATGCGATAAAATGTTTATCGAGGAGCTTAAAAATTGGAAATCATTACAGATCTTGCAAAAATTAATATAAAGAATTCGATTGTCACGCTTGGCAAATTTGACGGAAACCATATCGGCCATCAGCGTCTTCTGGAAACGGCGGTCAGCCTGAGAGAAGAGAGCAGTAAGGTCGTGATCTTCACGTTTAATATTCCTCCGGCCAAAATCATTAAAGGTCAGGAGGACAATCTGGTCCGAACGATTCAGACTCATCCGGAACGCCTTGTCCAGGATTATCCGGAGGGCGTGGATTTTGTTGTCGAATTCCCGTTTAATGAAGAGACAAGAAGGATGTCTCCGGACGACTTTGTCAAGAATGTTCTCGTGGATAAACTGGATGTAAAGACAATTGTTGTCGGCGTTGACTTCTGTTTTGGAAAAGACCGCGCCGGGAACGTGGATACATTGAAAAAGCTTGG
>JAFWFQ010000002.1 GCA_017515535.1 Parasporobacterium sp.
CCTTCTTCTACCTGGACCTGAATTCCATCAATTGTCAAATTAATCATCTTAGGCACCTCCTATCGTTTTGTAATTGCGCCGAACTTGCAGTTTGCAAGGCAGGTTCCGCAGCCAATACATACATTGTTATCAATTACATGTGGTTCTTTGACGTTGCCTGAAATCGCGCTTACCGGGCAGTTTCTTGCACACAGGGTGCATCCCTTGCATTTTTCAGGATCGATCCAGAACTCTAAGAGTGCTTTGCAGATGCCGGATGGACATTTCTTGTCCTGCACATGGGCAAGATATTCATCCTTGAAGCATTTGTAGGTGGAAACGACCGGGTTTGGTGCTGTCTGGCCGAGAGCACAGAGAGAATTCTTTTTGATCTTATCGCAAAGGTATTCCATCTTCTCAAGGTCTTCCATAGTTGCCTCGCCCTGAGTGATCTTTTCTAAGATCTCAAACAGTCTCTTCGTTCCGATACGGCACGCGGTACATTTTCCGCAGGATTCATCAACGGTAAAGTTAAGGAAGAATTTTGCAATATCGACCATGCAGTTATCTTCATCCATAACGATCAGTCCGCCGGAACCCATCATGGAGCCGATGGCGATCAGGTTGTCATAGTCGATCGGAACATCTAAATTATCTGCTGCGATGCATCCGCCGGACGGACCGCCGGTCTGTGCAGCTTTGAATTTTTTACCATTCGGAACACCGCCGCCGATCTCTTCTACGATCTCGCGCAGGGTCGTTCCCATCTCAACTTCAACAAGACCGGTATTACTGATCTTGCCGCCGAGTGCGAATACTTTGGTTCCTTTGGATTTTTCTGTTCCCATGGAAGCAAACCAATCGGCACCCTTTGTTATGATCTGAGGGATATTTGCCCATGTTTCAACATTGTTCAGGATCGTAGGCTGTCCGAATAATCCTTTGACTGCCGGGAATGGCGGACGGGGTCTCGGCTCGCCGCGTTTTCCTTCGATCGAGGTCATGAGCGCGGTTTCCTCACCGCAAACGAATGCGCCGGAACCGAGTCTCAGCTCAATATCAAAACTGAAGTCTGTACCGAAAATGTTTTCTCCTAACAGACCGTATTCTCTTGCCTGTGCGATAGCGATATTCAGCCTTTGTACCGCGATCGGATACTCCGCACGTACATAGATATAACCCTGGTTAGATCCGATCGCATAACCTGCAATCGCCATTGCCTCAAGCACAACATGGGGGTCGCCCTCTAAGATGGAACGATCCATGAATGCGCCCGGGTCACCCTCATCTGCGTTGCAGCAGACGAACTTCTGGACCTCTCCGCGTCTTGAACATGCAAATTTCCATTTCAGTCCTGTCGGGAATCCGGCACCTCCGCGTCCTCTTAACCCGGAGTCGATCATGACCTGAATTACTTCGTCCGGAGTCATTTCAGTCAGGCATTTATGAAGAGCCTGATATGCATCCAGTGCAATCGCTTCATCGATGATCTCCGGTGCGATCACACCGCAGTTCCTTAAGGCAACACGTTTCTGCTTTTTATAGAATGGAGTCTCGCTTAACGGAAGGATGGTTCCATCTTCCAAAACGGAATCTGTATAAAGCAGCTCTTTTACCGGCTCTCCGCCTTCGATCAGATGCTGATCGCAGACGGTCACGACATGCTCCGGTGTCATCTGTGAGTAGAAGGTCCCTTCCGGATAGACGATCATGATCGGGCCGAGTGCACATAATCCGAAGCAACCGGTTTTTACGACCAGAACATCCTTCAGTCCTTTTTTCTCCAGTTCAGCTTCCAGCGCTGATATGATTTCTCTCGATCCGGAAGAAGTACAGCCGGTACCACCGCATATCAGGACCTGTTTGCGGTATCCGGTATTCGCTGCAAGCTTTTCGCCTTCTTCTTTAACGAGCTTACGAACCATAAGGAGTTCGCGTTTTTCTTCTCTGATTTTGTTTAATTGTTCAATTGTCATGGCACCCTCCTAATCATTCATATAGCGGTCAATGATCTCCGCTACCTTCTTAGGTTCCACTTTGCCGTATACGTCATCATTCACTGTCATGACAGGGGCAAGTCCGCAGGCACCTAAACAACGGGTGACATCAATTGAGAATTTCGTATCCTCGGTGCATCCTCCGCTAGGAATTCCCAATTTGCTCTCAACTGCTTCCAGAATCTTTTCGGAGCCTTTTACATAGCAGGCGGTTCCGAGACAGACAGAAACGTTATATCTGCCTTTTGGATTCAGGGAGAATTGAGAATAAAATGTTACTACG
>JAFWFQ010000015.1 GCA_017515535.1 Parasporobacterium sp.
CGTTCGTCCGCGGATATCTGTTTCAAACAGGACTGTCTGGAAGACTGGCCGAAACAGCCGGATACCAATGTGTACATTACAACAGACGTTCCGTCCGATGACTGGGACGGACATGTAGGCTTTGTTCCTCCTTATATCGAAGAGGTGGGATTCAAGCCGGAAGGTAAAAAAGTAGTTCTTTGCGGACCGCCTATTATGATCAAATTAGGTTCGGCGAGCCTGTTAAAGCTCGGCTTCGCAAAAGAAGATATTATCACGACCTTAGAGCTCCGTATGAAATGCGGAATCGGAAAATGCGGTCGTTGTAATATAGGAAGTAAATTTGTATGTTTAGACGGTCCGGTATTTACTTTATCCGAACTGGATGAACTGCCGGATGAGAAATAGGAGGATAAAAATGGGTTTAGGAAAATCTTTAGTTAAATTAGGTGTTTTAGCAGGCGCAGCTTACGGCGGATATTATCTGTACAAAAAATATGTAAAGAAAGACAATGTTCCGCAGAAAGACTTTGACGAGCTTGCAGATGTAAACTTTGATTATGATGAGGACGCTGCAAAAGAAGAAAGCTTCGCAGACAAGATCAAAGCTGCAGCAGAAAAACAGCTGAACAAGATTAAGTAAAAAGTGAAAACCATTTAAATTGGGTTTACCCAGGCAAGGAACCGGCATCAAGAAATCATAGAATGCCGGTTCTTTGCAAACCAGTATAGGATAGATAATGATCGCTTTAAAAAACGCAACGCTAATTGACGGAACCGGAAAAAAACCGGTTGAAGGCATCACGATCCTGATAGAAAAAGGACTGATCCGGGAAGTAGGAACGGATCTGAGCGTGCCGGAGGATGCAGATATCATCAACCTGAATGGGAAGACCGTGATTCCCGGCCTTATCGATGCCCATATTCATATTAACGGATCAAGCAGTCTGGACCGTCCCGGAGCAAGTCATCTGATTCCGAGCTATAACTATGCGGAAATGCGGGAAGGTTGCCTCAGATGGGGCGTAGTGGCTGTTCGTACCTGTGGACAGTTTTGGGAAGAAGCCCTTGCCTTTCGGGAAGGTGTTGAAAACGGTACGATTGAACATTCTCCGCGTGTTTGCGTGTCAGGGCCTATGTTCCAAGCTCCTGGTGGTCATCCCTGTTACACAGTTTTCATGTCGGATCCGGATGTGGAACAGTTTGCCTGTGAAATCGTAGCAGAGGATACCGAAGTAGAGCCTCTTATCAAAATGTCCAAAGAACTAGGCGTGGATTTCACAAAGGTCTTTTACGCACATCTGAATAAGATGGATTATCCGAACCCGGTACCACGCCTTTCAAAACAGAAATTAAAAGAGATTATTGATATCTCACACCGGTATGGACTTTCCGTTACGGTTCATGTGGACAGCCCTGCGGAAATGGAGGCTGCGGTTGAACTTGGAGCGGACGTGATCGAGCATATGATCGGAGCGGGTGAGACAAATCATATTCTTTCGGACGAGTTGGTTGAACTGACAAAAAAAAGCGGAGCAGTAGTGGATCCGACCATGATCTCAATCAAACGGTTTGATCCGTTAAACGATTCAGCCCCTTCTGTCTGGGAAGTGGTGAAAAAAGCTGTGAAGAAGTGTTTTGATGCAGGAATTCCGCTTGCCGTAGGCTGCGATTCCGGAATCCCCTTTGTTCCGTTTGGAGAAGCAGTCCATGATGAGATGGCTTGCCTGAATGAGGCAGGTATCCCCACGCTTGAGATCATTTCCATGGCAACGGGCGGAAATGCGAAATTACTGAATATGGACGACAGGATTGGAACGATCGAGCCCGGAAAAGAGGCGGATCTGATCGTTTTGGAAAAAGATCCTCTTGATAATATTCAGAATACAAAAACGATTGAACTTGTGTTTTCGAAAGGAAGAATCGTTACAGACTGCAGAGCCTGCGAATGAAAAGCAGACTCCATCATTGCTTTGTTTTTTTTCGATTGGAACAAAGAAGCAAAGTCTGGTGAATCTGCGGAATACGATTTTTCAATTGACGATTATACGGAAAACGATATACTATAAACTATAGAAAGTAAGTCCGTAAGTTCATCTGGTTTGGTATTTTTTGTTATTGAAATCGGATGAATTGCAGGATGAGAACCAGGAGGTCAAAAAATGGGTTTAGGAAAAACATTAATAAAGCTCGGTGTAGTAGCAGGAGCAGCTTACGGCGGATACTATCTTTACAAGAAATATCTTAAAAAAGACAACGTTCCGCAGAAAGATTTCGATGATTTAGCAGATGTCACCTTCGATTATGATGAAGACGCTGCAAACGAAGAGAGCTTCGCTGACAAAATTAAAGCAGCTGCTGAAAAACAGCTGAACAAGATTAAATAAGTGAAGACCATTCGATTTTGGTTTACCAATGCAAGGCCGGTATCATTACCTCAAAGTTTGATACCGGCACTTGTTGCTGCATTTTTAGCTACAAAGTATCCGGATTTCAAATGGTACCTTGCACTCCTTTGTATTCTCGGAGTCTGTTTCGCCCACTTAAGTCTGAATATGTTTGATGACTATTTTGATTTTAAAAATGCGGAACAGGGCGACAGGACCGCTCTTGTCAGGGAAGGGTTCCGGGCTATGACGGCAAAGTGCCCGCCGCTTCAGGATGGGACAGTGTCCTCGAAACAGTGGCTCCTCGCAAGCTGCATTTTCGGAGCGATTGCATGTCTTTTCGGCCTTCCTGTTCTGATCATCCGCGGTCTTCCGATCCTCTGGGTCGTTCTCGCAACCGCAGTCATTGGCCTGTTTTATTCGGCGCCGCCGTTAAAACTCGGTTATCATGGTCTTGGCGAGCTGATCATTGGCTTGATCTTCGGGCCGGGTGCATTTATCGGGATCAATCTCGGTGCGGCCGGAGAGTTCCATTTATCTGAGATATTGATCTCCTGTGCGGTCGGTCTCCTTGTGGTCAATATTCTTTATGTCCATTCGATCATGGACTATGCAGCAGATACGAAAGCAGAAAAGCGTACGCTCGCATGGCTGGTCGGCTGTCATGCAACGATTCCGAAAAAAGAAGGAACAAAACCTCCGACAGAAGAAGAAATCAGAGCCGGACAGAACCGGCAGTATATTACCCTTGCGCTGATCACGTTTGTTCCTTATCTTCTGATGATCGTTGCAGTCGTTCTGCGTGCCGTTCAGCCGTACTTTATCGTTGCACTTCTGGCGCTTCCGTGGTCGATCGATCTGTTCCGCTCGATGCTGGCATTTAAAAAAGACCCGTTCAGCCCGGTGGAAAAGAAGTGGTGGTACGGACGGTTCCAGATGTGGGAGATGATCAAAGAAAACCAGCTTGATTGGTTTATGCTGCGCTGGCTCCTTGCCCAGAAGATCAGCGTTATATTCGGGATCCTCTGCATCCTGGCCTCGATCGTTGAGATGATAATAACAATAGTAAATATGTGAGCCGGAAAAACCGGACTTTTCAGCTCATTGGAAAAATCGGTGATTTAGAATTATGAAATTTACACAACTTTGCTATCTTCCAATTTGGTTTCTCCGGAATGTGATCTTCCGGAAACACGGACCGCTTCAGACGGTTCTCTTTATTACGGATTACTGCAACTTGAAATGTAAACATTGTTTCGAGATGGGACATGCCTGCACCATGCAGAAATCCTATCAGCAGATCAAGGAAGAACTCGAGTACTCCTATCGAATGGGCAGCCGCTTTGTTGATTTTGAAGGTGGAGAGCCAACGCTGTGGAGACAGCCGGTAAGCCGGACAAAAGACTCATGGACTCCGAAACGCGGGATCAGCGGAAGAGTGGATAAAAACGGAACGCCGATCCTTGACATCAACGATCTTATCATTTTGGCGAAGAAGATCGGTTTTTATTCCTGTACGGTAACGACGAATGCCCAGACAGACTTCTCCTGGGTCAATGCGGATCTGATCTGGATGAGCCTTGACGGATATAAAGAGTATCACGACAGGGTCCGCGGAGACGGTGCCTTTGAGAAGCTTGATAAGAACGCACGTCTTTTCGCGGCAAAACAGAAACAGAAGAAAGAGAGAGGAAAGAAGCCTTGTGTTCTCGGATGCAATATGGCAATCAACAATATCAACAAGAGTTCTGTCGGTGACGTTTTAAAATATGTGAAGGACAGTGGATTTATTGAGAGTATTGCGCTGAACTTCCATACCCCGTATCCGGGGACTGAGCAGCTTATGCTGGATGCGAAAACAAAAGCAAAAGTGATCGATCAGATCATCAGGTTCAAGCGGGCAGGCTATCCGATCCAGAACAGCGTCAGCGGACTTAAGATGATGAAGGTCCGTGGATTTAAGAAGAACTGTTGGGTCAGCAATTTTATATTAACTGATGGAACAAGGCTTAAGACTTGCCCCGGTGAGCTGATCGGGATCTGTGATGACTGTGGATTCTGCATGGCCGGGGAGATGTACTGCGTGATGCACTTGAAACCGGATACCCTGATGGCCGGTATGACCCTGCGATTATAAAAAAGATACAACGATGTTTTTGACGATTTTACATTATATTTCAGGCCCTGTGATCGGGGCACTGATTGGTGCCTTTACCAACTATATAGCAATCAAGATGTTGTTCCGGCCTTTGAAACCGGTTAAGATCGGAAAATTCACCCTGCCGTTTACGCCGGGTGTAATCCCGCGCCACCAGGAAGCTCTGGCAGAGGCGCTTTCCAATACTGTCTATAATAATTTCTTTACGAATTCCGATATTGAAGGGATCTTTATGTCTGAGGAAATGACAGAACGGTTTTCCGAGGGCATCTACAACCGTATCGCAGAGATTGATTTTGGGAAGCTTTCAGACAGTCTCAGTGAGGAATCCAAGCTGAAGATCAAAGAAGCGGTTTATAATAAGATCCACGAAACGATCCTTCATGCGGACATCTCCGGGATGGTCAGCCGGGAAACGGAAAAGATCATCCGGACAAAGGTCAAAGGAGGCCTGGTATCCAGCATTATCCTGAGTGATGAGATCACGGGACGGCTTTCCCACTATGTCGGAAAACAAGTCGAAGAATATGTCGTGAAAAACGATTTTGATATTCTTTATCCGATCCTTTCCAAGCAGAGCGAAAACCTGAAAGAGAAGAACCTGACCCGGCTGATGGAAGATGCCGGTGTTGAAAAAGAGGTCGTAATGGCAGCGATCCGAAGGGGTTATATCAACTTTATGAGCAACGCGAAAGAGAAGATCGCAGAGACCTTCCATATCAAACAGTTTATCTATGATAAGATCATGGAACTGGATCCCGGTGAAATCGAGCGCCTTGTAAATGAAGCGATCAAACGTGAGATGAATTATCTTGTCTACCTTGGCGGACTGCTGGGACTGATCATTGGAATCATCAATATCTTTATCTGAAAAAAATCAGACGATACGCACCTGTCTTCACAGTTTTGTCACAAACTCTTAAAGGGTGCGTAATTGTTTTTTTGCGCTTTGTCGCCTATAATAATCTGCGTATTCATCCTCAATCACTTGAATGCCTCCCAGCGACACGTGATTCTTGAGAATATGAATATGAAAAAACCGAAAGAAAAAACAGGCCATATCGGGTTGATTATTGGATGCACGCTATTTTTTATAGTGGTGCTTTTTATATGCTTCTTTATACCGGAGAACACATTCGGAGAAGAGTATGAGGAAGAAATCATAATCTCTAATGAAGTCAGCAATGAGAGTATGGATGCCGGTCTGACCTTTGAGCAGCAGGTCGCACAGTTCCCTGCAAGCTACCAGGCGAAGATCCGTGCGATCCACGCGATCTACCCGAACTATACCTTTCAGGCAGATTATCTAAGTGTCTCTTTCGATGAGGCAGTCTATCAGGAATCCTTAGACCACAGAAAACTGATCAATTTCGGTTATGACGGGGTTTCCTGGAGATCTTTAAGCCCCGCCAATTATAATCCTTCGACAAATACATGGAATACCTACTGCGGAAACTGGACCGATGCGGCAATCGACGTGATCGAGTATCATATGGATCCCAGAAATTTCCTCGACACGCAGAACATGTTTATGTTTGCCCAGCAGACTTATACCGGAAAAGAGTCCCGGAGCGGCGTGGAAAATATTGCGAAGAATTCCTTCCTGGCCGGTACCTATAAAGATTCGACCGGAACGCATAATTATATTGATGTGATCATGCAGGCGGCGGCGGAATCGAAAGTCAGCCCGTATGTTATCGCGGCAACGATCCGGAGTGAGCAGCCGACAAACGGAAACTCTTCTCTGATCGACGGATCAAGAGGTTACTATAATTTCTTTAATATCGGAGCATACGGCTCGGATGTTGTCGGAAACGGAATCGCATACGCAAAAGGACAGGGTTGGAACACAGTCTATAAATCCATTGTTGGCGGAGCGAAATTCTATTACAACGGTTATCTCAAGTACGGACAGGACACCTATTATTATAAAGACTTTAACGTTGTGATCGGGAATTATGATTACCAGTACGCGCAGGGCGTTTACGATCCGGTCAGCAGCGCGTATTTCTTAAGGAATGCAATCGGAAATGATACAAGCGCGGCGCTTGTTTTAAGGATTCCGGTTTACCAGAAAATGTGGGCGGATCCTCCGGCGTATCCGCCAAAAACATCAAGTCTGAACTCCCGTTATCTTCTCGGTGCGACAAAGACCGGCTGGGTACAGCAAAACGGGACCTGGTACTATATTGACTGGACGCTGGTAAAAAGACGCGGCTGGCTGAAGTCCGGGGATTTTTGGTATTATCTCGGTGCAAACGGCGCGATGCAGACCGGTTGGACCAAAGTCGGAGGATACTGGTACTATATGTATGACTTCGGCGGAATGAAGACCGGATGGCTGAATGACAGGGGGACCTGGTATTATCTGACTTCTTCCGGGGCAATGAAGACCGGATGGCTCCAGTGGAAAAACAACTGGTATTATATGGACTATTCCGGTGCTATGCGGACCGGTTGGACCAAGATCAACGGACAGTGGTTCTATTTTGAATCAACCGGCGAAATGAAGACCGGCTGGTTTGAAGATAAATATGGACGCTATTATCTGACAGATTATGGGAATGCCAAGACAGGCTGGCTCCATTTAGATAACGCGTGGTATTACTTTAATGAAAAATGCTATATGCAGACCGGCTGGGTCGCAGTAAATAACAACAAGTATTTCTTTGAAGAGAACGGAAAAATGAGGACCGGATGGTTCGAAGAAGACGGGAAACGCTTCTTTATCGATGAATCCGGAGCTGCACACAAAGGCTGGCTCTGTGACGACGGAGTATGGTATTTTACGGATGAGAACGGAACTCCGGTTACCGGCTGGATCAAGTCCGGAGGATACTGGTTCTATCTGCTTCCGGACGGAACGATGGCACATGAAGAATGGTTCGGCGGATATTGGTTTAATACCTACGGCGCTTGGGTCTATACTCCGATCGGATCCTGGCATCTGAACGAAAAGGGCTGGTGGTTCGGTGATACATCTGGCTGGTACGCGAAAAACGCGACCTATAAGATCAACGGCGCAGAATATCAGTTTGATGAGGCAGGCTACTGGATCGAACCGGAGGCGGAAGAAAAGTAACAGTTATCCACAAAAAACGGTTTCCTTTCCTGACCGTTTTTGTGGTATAATCAATCAGCAACATAGCTGATCTGAAAAAGGTGTTCAATATAAAGCAGATAGCTGAAAAAAGGAAAGAGGGATAGTATGAACAGAGTCGTTACAATCGGCAGGGAGTTTGGATCCGGCGGAAGAGAACTTGGATTCCGTTTGGCTGAGCAGCTGGGCTTTCATTATTATGATAAAGAAATCGTTACGGCAATCGTGAATAACACAGAACTTGCCGAGGGTTTTGTTAAGGATATTATTGATGGAAAGACCCACCGCTATTTATCTCTGACGATTGGACAAAGTATGAACCTGAGCGTGGATTACCAGATCCACCAGATGCAAACGATTATTAAAGCACAGACGGAAGTCATCAAAGAAATGGCACAGAAGTCTGATTGTGTTATCGTCGGCCGCTGCGCGGATTATATCCTGAAAGATTTAAGGGATGAAGGTGGGATCGAACTGTTCAGGATCTTTGTTTATGCGGATCCGGAGAGCCGGTTGAAACGTTGTATCGATCGGGCTCCGAAAGGGGAGAACATGACCGAAAAAGAACTGGTCAAACAGATCAAGCGGATCAACAAAGAACGTGCCTCCTACTATGAAGACTATACACTCCAGAAATGGGGTGACAAGAGCAATTATGACCTCTGTGTCAATACTTCCTTTATGAATATCGAGGAGATGGTTCCTCATCTTGCCAAGCTTTTTGAGAAAAGCAGTTCCTGAAAATAATGACTGATGCGGCGCTTGTCGGAAACCGGCAGGCGCCGTTTTTCATATATTCGTAATAGTTATTTAAAACCTGCGTAATTGTAATTCCTTTATTCTCAAGATATAATATTTTGGTATTCATCCTCAATCACTTGAAAGCCTCCCAGCGACATGTGATTCCGGGACGATGAAGAATACAAAACGAAAACCTAGACGTATAGGCTTATTGATTGGGTGCACGCTATTATTTTTAGCGGCGCTTTTTGTGTGCTTCTTTATCCCGGAAAACACCTTTGGTGCGGAAGATACGGAAAGCAATGAAGACGGATACGGAAGTTTCGAGGAACAGCTCGCAAACTTCCCGGAGTATTATCATCCATATCTGGAAACGATTCACGAGAATTATCCGAATTATATCTTTCAGGCGGACTACGTCGATTTCAGTTTTGACGAGGCCGTCTATCAGGAAACGATCGGCCACCGGAAACTAGTGAACATGAAGTATGACGGAGTCTCCTGGAGATCTTTGAGTTCTGCATGCTATGATCCGGAGACGAATACCTGGAGTACCTTCTCCGGAAACTGGACAGATGCGGGAATTGATGTGATCGAGTATTATCTCGATCCGAGAAATTTCCTCTCTCTGCGTCATATGTATATTTTCGCGCAGCAGACCTATACCGGATTTGAGAGCAGGGAAGGTGTAGCGTCTATTGCCGGGGATTCTTTCCTTTCCGGAGAATATACAGACTCCACCGGGACCCATAGTTATATTGACACGATCATGCAGGTTGCGGAAGAATCCGGTGTCAGCCCTTATGTCATTGCGGCAACGATCCGCCAGGAACAGCCGGCAAGCGGGGAATCCGCATTGATCGATGGAAGCAAAGAGTATTATAACTTTTTCAATTTTGGCGCAGCTGGTTCGGATGTGATCGCGAATGGGATCGCACATGCAAAAAGAATGGGCTGGGATACAGTCTATAAATCAATTCTCGGCGGTGCAAAGAGCTATTATAACGGCTATCTCCGGTTCGGCCAGGATACCTATTTCTATAAAGACTATAACGTGATCAACGGGGATTTTGATCATCAGTATGCGCAGTGTGCTTATGATCAGATCGGAAATGCGTCCTTCTTAAGAAACGCGATCGGAGGAGATCCGGAAGCTGTAGTCGTCTTGCGCATCCCGGTCTATACTGATATGCCGCTGACTAAGCACAGCTATCCTCCGGAGACAGACCAGCTGAATTCCCGTTATTTAGAAGCTCAGATCACTTTGCCGGGCGATGTAGACGGCGATGGAATTCTTTCCGGCCAGGATTATATCGCTGTAAAGAACCATATTCTCCGGAAAAAGATCATCACGGATGAAGAGTCTTTTAAGGCAGCAGACGTTAATGGAGACGGAGAGATCAACGCACTGGATTATGTAAAGATCAAGGAATTGGTGATAGAACAAACACCGGATTAACACGGATAGGATAACGGGGAGTGAAAAGCATGAGACGAACAAAAACAAAACTAATTACATTCCTTGGCGGCATGATCGCGGCTATACTGCTGATTTCCATGCCGGTCTTTGCGGCAGGCGGAGCCTACGCAGATAATTATAATGTTGAAGTCGTCGAGGGGGAAACCGCATATATTTCCTTTGGAGTCGATAATGCAGCCGGCTCATATGAAATCTATACAACCGGAACTGCCTCAGCGAATGGATCCGGCTGGCTGGATAATGAAAGCGCGATGCTCGGCATCTTCGGGGGGAGTGCAGGAGACGGAACGGTCACGATCTCTTTTCCATCACTGGCAACTTATGATGCGGAAAACCTGGATGGAACAGAACTCCTGATTTATGTTCATGTTGTTCCGAGAGAAGACGGAAACGGCGGTCAGGATAAAGGGCAGGAAGACGAAAAGAACGAAACAGATCCGAAGCCCCAGAATCAGGGGAACGGAACGGGAACGATCACAGATGGAAGGAACGTAACGATCAACGGAGAGGCCTTTACCATTCTGAATGATCTTTCAGGACTTGAAAGACCGGAAGGGTTTTACGAAGACACAAGATTATTCAACGGAGAAGCGGTTCAGGTTCTCAAGCATGAAGATATCCTGACGTTATACGTATTTAAAAATAAAAATAACGGTTCGATCAGTCTTATGACGTATGACGATATAAGTGGCGATTTTGAACCGGCGAAGATCCTTTCTAGAAATGGAATTAATTATTTTCTGGTAGATATTACACAAAATGATATTACTCCAAAAGGATATCACGAGGATAAATCATCGATTGATGACATTGACATAAAAGGATATGCCTCGGATTCTCCGGAATATGCGGACTTTCTTTATGTCCGTGCGGTCGGAAACGGTGATGGCGGTTTCTATGCTTACGATAGAAAGCAGGATTCATTCCAGAGATGTTTTAGCCTTGATGAACAGATCCGCCAGGAGATCCAGCAAAACGATCCGGCGGAACCGGAAACGAAACCGGAGAACAGCGGGTCTGCGAAACTCAAGCTGCTGAAGATCCTTCTTGCTGCAGCCGCCGTCGTGATCGCGGGACTTCTGATCTGGCTGATTATTCTGATTACCAGAAATTACAAGAAAAAGGGCAGAGCGGAACAATCAAAGGAGATCCAGAAGAGGCAGGTAAGAGAAGAACGGAAGGCAGTTCCGGAAGAGGCTGTTTCCAGGACACGGAGAGAAGCTCCGGAAGAGGAAGAATCCAAAATAGGGAATGAAATTCCGGAAGAGGAGATTTACCGGACGAAGAGAAGGGCAAAACGAACTCGTCCGTCTGAAACCCCATATCGGCCTTCGAGAAAAGAAAAACCAAAACTTCCGGATGATTTCGATGATTTTGAAATCTAAGGAATTGTGTATCTCCTAAGAAACATTCGACAAGTATATCAAACGAAAAACCGGCCCAACAGGCTGGTTTTTCGTGTATAATGGGGAAAATACAATTTGAAAGCTGAGACAGAATGAGACTGCTGATTCGAAATGCTCTGGTTCAATACGGGGCGGATACGATCCTGGAAGATATTGATTTTGAGATCCGCGGAAATGAGAAAATCGCGGTTGTCGGAAGAAACGGGTGTGGAAAGACGACCCTTTTAAAACTGATCTCAGGAAAGATCTCTATGAATAATCCGGATAGTGATGAAAAAGCGGTGTTCCAGCTTTCCGGCGGTCAGTCGATCGGATATCTCGAACAGATCAATTTTGAAGATAAAGAAATTTGTGCGGAAGACGAGATCAAAAAAGTGTTCTCTGACGTTTATGCCTGCAGGGATGAGATGCGGGAAATCGAACGGTCTCTCTCCGAGGATCCAAACGAGCGGCTGATCAACCGGTATGCGGCGCTGCAGAAACAATGGGATGCGATGAACGGAGATTCCTGCGAGCGCGAGATGATCGTAATGTTTCAAAAGTTTGGATTTTCCCGGGAAGAGATCAGAAAGCCAATGGGAACCTTTTCCGGCGGTCAGCAGACAAAGATTGCCTTTATCAAGCTTTTATTAAGCAAGCCGGATATCCTGCTCCTTGATGAGCCGACAAACCATCTTGATCTTCCGTCTATCGAATGGCTTGAGGACTACCTGAAAAGGTATGAGAAGGCCGTTGTTCTTGTTTCGCATGACCGGATCTTTCTTGACCGGATCGCAGATGTCACATATGAAATCGAATATCACAGGATCCGCCGGTATCCGGGAAATTACAGTGCGTATCTGGAACAGAAAGAGGCGGCGCTTTTAAAACAGGAAAAGGATTACGAGGCGCAGCAGAAAGAAATCAAACGTCTTACTGAATGGATCGAAAAATGGAAAAATACGCCGACCAAGGTCTCTGCCGCGCGTTCGAAACGGATGGCAATCGAACATATGGTTAAGATCGAAAAGCCGAGACGCTTTGACAGGACGACGTTTCGTGCTCATTTTTCGCCAAAGATTGAAAGCTTCCAGACGGTCCTTTCCGCAAGGAATCTGAAGATCGGATACGACCGGGAGTTAAGCGAAGTCTCCTTTGAACTGCGCCGCGGGGAGCGGCTTGCGATCATCGGTGAAAACGGAAAAGGAAAGTCAACGCTTTTAAAGACCCTGACCGGACAGGTCCCGGCTTTAGGCGGAGAATTTGAGTATGGCGGAAATGTGGAGGCCGGATATTTTGACCAACAGGTCGCGGTGATCAATGATATGGATCCGGAGCAGACGGTCTTTGACAATTTTCATGACGTGTATCCGAGGCTGACAAATGAACAGGTCCGGAGCGCATTGGGTGCTTTCGCGTTTTCCCAGGAAGAAGTTGAGCGCAAGCTCGGACAGCTTTCCGGAGGGGAGCGGGTAAGACTTGCGCTTTGCAAGATGCTTTTTACGAGGCCTAATCTTTTGATCCTTGATGAGCCAACCAACCATCTGGATATTTTCGGAAAGGATTCTCTTGAGCAGATGATCCAGGAATATTCCGGAACCGTCCTCTTTGTTTCTCATGACCGGTATTTTATCCGGAGGATCGCGACCCAGATCCTGGATTTTGAAAATGACAGTGTTTCGTTTTATCCCTGGCCTTATGAGATTTATCTGGAGGAGCGGAAAAAGAAACTCGAACGGGAGTCATCGGCGGAGATCCGGAAAGCAGAAGTGAAAGGGATATCGGAAGATCTTCCGGAAGAGGATTCAAAAACGGCAGGGCAGGGAAGCCTTTGGAATACAAGAGCAGAACTTGAGATGATCCGGAAGAATCCGGGCAAGGAACGGGCGAGGATCGAGCGAAAGATCACAAAACTTGAAGAAGATCTGGCAGTCAGTGAAAATGCGCTTCAGGATCTGAAAGATGCCTATCATGATCCGGCAGCAGCGGCCGATTATGAAAAGCTCGGAAAATTGCAGGAGGAGATCCAGGCAGAGGAGGGCAGACAGGAAGAACTCCTTGCTGCGATCATGGAACAGGAAGAAGCATTAGAAGACCTGGAACAATTGCTGGGAAGCACCTGATACGTCATCTTTTTTGCAGGCATGAGCCGGTCTGCTGAAACCGCCCCGGTTGTTTCGGTTTGCTGTATACATTTTTCCGAAGTATAATATTGTCTCTGATGTAAAAAACGATTCCGCGTCAGAGAACTGTTCTTCTTCACACACCGGGAACAGGAAAATGAATAAACGGGAAATCGGGACCGAGTATGAACAAAAGGCCTGTGCCTTTATTGAAGAAGAAGGGCTAAGGGTCATTGAGACAAATTACAGGACAAGGACCGGCGAGATCGATATTATCGCAAGGGATAAGGATGAGATCGTTTTTCTTGAAGTCAAATACCGGAAGGACCGGTCATTTGGCGGGGCAGAAGGCGCAATCCCAAAGAGCAAACAGCGGACGATTATTCAGGTCGCGAAAGTTTATATCAAAATGCATAACCTTCCGCAAAACGGATTCTACCGGTTTGACGCAGTCCTGATCGATGGTGAGGAGATCACTCATATCAAAAATGCATGGCAGGCTTAACGGGAGCAAATTAAAATAGAAAGACATGGCTGAAAAAATCATCTATACGCCCAAACAGAATCATGAAACAACGATCCGGAAAAAGGAACGGGTCACGTTTGTGACCTTTCCGGCATTGGACAGCTATTCCGAAAAAATCGTGAATGCGTTTTCGACAAGGCGCGGAGGGTTCAGCAAAGGGATCTACAAGTCCATGAACTTAGGGCTTTCCAACGATGACTCCAAAGAAAACATCCTTTTTAATTATATGGAATTCGCGAAAGCAATCGGGATCAATTACAACAATATCGTGATCTCAAACCAGCAGCATACGACGAATATCCGGATCGCGACGGAAGAAGACCGTGGGAAAGGGGTCGTCCGCGAGAGGGATTATGATGCTGTGGACGGGTTTATTACCAATGAGCCCGGAGTGGCACTTTGCCTTCTTTTTGCGGATTGTGTCCCGGTCTATCTTTATGATCCAGAAAAGGAAGTAATCGGTCTTGTCCATTCCGGATGGAAAGGCACTGTCGGAGAAATCTCCGCGAAGGCCATTCGTTTAATGGGACAAAATTACGGAAGCCGGCCGGAAGATATCGTCGTCTGTATCGGACCTTCGATCTGTCAGGATTGTTATGAAGTCACCGCGGATCTTTATGAAGCTTTTTCCAAAGTCTATCCGACGGATGAGTTAGGACTGATCTTCGCTGACGGAAAAGACACGGAGCATTATCAACTCGATCTCTGGAAAGCAATCGAATTGACCCTTCTTCGAAGCGGTGTTTTAAACACGAATATCCATGTAACGGATCTCTGTACTAACCACAATCCGGATCTGCTGTTTTCCCATCGTTTTACAAAGGGAAAACGCGGAAACCTTGCTGCGGTTCTTATGCTCAAGCCGGAACCGCCGGAGGATCCCCAGCTCTTTAAAAATCTGCTGCCGGATTTTCTGACGAAATAACATCTCAAAAGCAAAATAGTGTCCTTTTTGTGCAAAACTGACAAAAAGGATTCAGGGGCAGGATTTCAGCGCTGTCCCTGAATCCTGTAAAAACAAGTGATTTTCCCTTGACTCACAAAATCCGTGTTGTTATAATAACAAAGCGCGTAAGCGGATAGATTCCATAATCGGAGGGAGGTTAGTTCGAAGCTTATGTCAAATGTGATCGTAAAAGAAGGCGAATCTTTAGACAGCGCTCTTCGTCGTTTCAAGAGAAACTGTGCGAAAGCTGGGATCCAGCAGGAGATTCGTAAAAGAGAGCATTACGAGAAGCCTAGCGTAAGACGCAAGAAAAAGTCTGAAGCTGCTCGTAAGCGCAAATATAACTAAGAATTTGAAAGAGCCGATTTTGAATCGGCTCTTTTGTTGTTTCCGTTTTTTGATTCATTTTTCCTTTTTAAATTCTTTATTCTTTCGGCTTTCAATACTTCTTGTTGGCAATCGGGCAGGGAAAAGGTATAATAAATCTTTAATAAAGAAGGAAAACGTAACCTATGTGGACCATGATTTTTAAGATGTTGGTGATAACAGGAATCTATCTGCTGTTATCGCTGATTCTTTGGAAAATTTATTCAAACAGAAAAATAACGATCCCTGCAAAGATCATAATCGGTATTTGCTTTGGAACGATTTCTGTCTTGTCGACCCATTTCGGTGTCGATTATGGTGAGATGGTCCTGAATATTCGGGATGTCGGTCCGCTTTCTGCCGGTGTCTTTTTTGATCCGGTCTCCGGTATTATTGCCGGTTTGATAGGAGGAATCGAACGCTTTATCGCGGGGACTTATTGGGGAGTCGGAGTTTATACCACTTTGGCTTGCAGTATTTCCACGATCTTTGCAGGTTTGCTTTCTGCTTTCCTCCATATTTTCGTCTTCCGGAGAAGGAGACCTTTTGCGTTTTCTTCGTTCTTTGTCGGTGCTGTTATGGAAGTCTTCCATATGTATGCAGTCTTTATCACGCATCAGGAAGATATTAACAAAGCCTTTTATGTTGTACGGAATTGCGCAATCCCGATGATTGTTTTTTCCGGACTTGCTCTGGCGTTATTTTCCATTGTGATACGGCTTGCAGACCGGGAAAAACTGGATGCATTCAGAGTAAAGGCGAAGTCTGAGACTCCGATTATACGGCGATTCCAGATCGGGCTTCTTGTTGTTACAAGCATTATTCTTATTGCAAGCTTTCTCTTTTCCTACACGATGCAGACAAGGCAAGCCGTTCAGAATGCCGGCGATCTCCTTTCAAAATCAGCGACTTCGATCAGTCAGAACTATACAGAGGTTAAAAAAATGGAGGCGAAGATCATCGAGATGGCTGAGATAAGTACACAGTCAGCGGCAGATCTCGCAGCTCTGGCAGTATATGAAGATACGGAGTCTGATGAAATCGTGATCGATGATAATTTCGCAAAAGGATTAAGGGACTCTTTTGACCTTATTGCAGTCGCGATCATGAACGATGATGGAACCTTGGTCGCATCTGCCGGGAAGACCATGACAAATATGGCTGATTATGGAGAGGTCATGGCCGGAAACATGGAAAGTGAGGTCGTCTGGCCGACAGAAAAAAGGCTTGCGATCGGGGAAAAGACCGAGGCCGGCCTTGTGATTGTTGAACTTTCAATTTGGCAGTATGAAGCCTCCGTTGGTTTTATCGGAGTCGCTGCCAGTCTTTCAAACTTCCAGATCGGAAGCGAAGGCTTCTATGATATTATTACGAACTCGGGCATGATCGCGTATGGAAAACACGCTGGGAACTATCTTACCGAAGTTACGATGAATGAGATCCGAAGTATAAAGGATGATGAAGTGTTTGAAACGAAACTCTTCGGGACCACTGCCTATGGCTGGAAGAAAACAATGATCAATGCCGACATCCTTGTTACCATGCTCACGGAGGACGAGGTCTATTTAGACCGGGATGCTCAGGCATACCAGACCGGTCTTTCCGATATCCTTTTGTTTGCGGTGATCTATGCAGCGCTTTTTATGCTTGTTCAGTACCATGTTGTTAAAAACCTGAAAAAAGTCAATCAATCACTCGGAAAGATCACGGATGGAAATCTCAATGAAGTCGTAGACGTCCGTACTTCGAGCGAATTCAATACCTTGTCAGACGATATTAACACGACAGTTGATGCGCTAAAGGGTTATATCGAAGCGGCAGAAAACCGGTATGAGCAGGAACTTGAGCTGGCGAGAGCAATCCAGGAAGCTGCTCTGCCGAGAACCTTCTGTTTTCCGGGAGCTGATTTTGATCTGTTTGCGTCAATGAATCCGGCGAAACTGGTCGGTGGTGATTTTTATGATTTCTTCTTTGTTGCACGGGATAAACTGGCATTGGTCGTAGCGGATGTTTCCGGTAAAGGAATTCCGGCGGCACTGTTTATGATGCGGAGCAAGACGATTATCCAGGGGTTTGCAAGGTCCGGCTATTCTCCTTCGGAAATCCTTTATCGGGCAAATAATGCGCTTTGTGAGGGAAATGATGCGGAAATGTTTGTTACCGTTTGGATCGGAATGATTGATCTGAATACCGGACGGATGAGCTGTGCAAACGCGGGGCATGAGTATCCGGTCCTGATGCGCAGCGGAGAGGACTATCAACTCTATAAGGATCCACATGGTCTTGTCCTTGCGGCAATGGAAGGAATGAAGTTTAAAGAGTATGAGATCCAGATGAATCCGGGTGATAAACTGTTCACTTATACGGACGGTATTCCGGAAGCAATCAATACAGATGATGTCCAGTACGGAACAGACCGGCTTGTTGAGGTCCTGAATACAATGAAGGATCTGTCTGAGGAAGAAATGCTTCCGAAGGTCCTGGAAGATATTTATGAGTTTGCAGGAGAAACCGATCAGTTTGATGATATTACAATGCTTGGATTCACCTATTTCGGCCCCGAATCCAAAAACGATAAATAAGATTTAAGGAGAATGATTTGAGCGTTATTGAATCTGTTTCCGGGCTTTCCGCCCAGGAAATCAAAGAAGTCTTTGGTCAGTTCGATGAGAATATCAAAAAGATTGAAAAAGCGTTATTTGTAAATATTACGTCCCGCGATTCCATGGTCAAGATCGTCGGTGATGAAGTCAATGCGCAGAGGGCCAAGAGGATCATTGAAGATCTTGCCAGCGTCGTCCGGAAAGGAGAGCCTTTATCCGGACAGAATGTGGATTATGCGATCTCTCTCGAACAGGGCGGAGTCGCGTCCCATATTGCGGATCTGGATGACCTTATCGTCTGCCGGACTGTCAGCGGACGGCCGATCAGACCGAAGACCTTTAACCAGAAGACTTATGTCGATGCGATCCGGAAAAATATGATCGTCTTCGGATTAGGACCTGCGGGAACCGGAAAAACATATCTTGCGATGGCGATGGCAATCGATGCTTTTAAGAAAGGGGATGTGAACCGGATCATCCTGACACGTCCGGCCATAGAGGCAGGGGAGAATCTCGGGTTCCTTCCGGGTGATCTGCAGAGCAAGGTCGATCCGTATTTAAGGCCGCTCTATGACGCGATCTACCAGATCATGGGAGCAGAAAGTTATCTTGCAAACAGTGAAAAGGGTCTGATCGAGGTAGCGCCGCTTGCGTATATGCGTGGGCGGACGCTCGACAGTGCGTTTATTATTCTCGATGAGGCGCAGAATACGACACCGGCTCAGATGAAAATGTTTCTGACCCGTATCGGTTTCGGATCCAAGGTCGTTGTGACCGGTGACCGGACCCAGAAGGACCTTCCTCATGGACAGATATCCGGTCTTGATGTTGCGATCAAAGTTCTGGAGAATATTAAAGAAGATATCGCGATGGTAAATCTTACCAGCGTTGACGTTGTGCGCCATCCGGTCGTTCAGAAGATCGTTATGGCATATGAAGAATACGAGAAAAAGAAATCCGGACGGTAAAAATGAAGATCTTTATCGAAAATGAGACAAGAATCCATTATGAATTTGAAGACCCGGCACCGATCATCCGAAAGGCTGTCCGGGCAGTCGCGAAGGAGAAAGGGCTTCCGGAGGGGCTGGAAGTTAATGTGCTCCTTACGACGCCATCTGTGATCCGGACCGTGAATCAAGAAAACCGGGGGATCGACAGCGCTACAGACGTCCTGTCCTTCCCATATTTTGAATATGAGGAACCGGGGGTTTTCTCTGCTTCTTTGGAGAAAGGCGGAGAGAATATCCTTGGGGATATCCTGATCTGCGGCAGCCGGATCAAGGAACAGGCCAAAAAATACGGACACAGCCAGAAACGAGAACTGGCTTTCCTAATCGTTCATAGTATGCTACACTTAATCGGTTATGACCACATGAAAAAAGCTGACGCGAAGCTGATGGAAGAAGAGCAGAAACGTCTTATGGATGAGGTCCTAAAGATCCGGAGATAACGGGTCTGTTCAGGGGACTAGTTCAAATAACACAACAAGTAATATGACAAAGGACGGCGAGGCCGTCTTTGTCCCGCGTTTTAAGGATGGCAAAGAAAAAGAGCAGAGGCAATTTCATGATGCAGGGCGCTATTTTAGGCGTCTCTTCGATCATTGTAAGAATGATCGGCATCTTATACAGAGTCCCTTTGAACAATATTCTCGGTGAAAAGGGTGTTGCCTATTACGGAATGGCGTTTGAAGTCTATTCCTTTTTGCTGTTGCTATCGTCTTATAGTCTTCCGCTTGCTGTCTCAAAGATGGTATCAAAGAGGGTCACCCTGAGAGAATATAAAAATACAAGGCGGATATTTGGTTTTGCGCTCGGTTTTGCTGTCTGTATCGGCCTGGTCGCTTTTGCGGTCACCTATTTCGGTTCCGACTTCTTCGCACGGCTTTTAAACTTTCCTCAGAGTGCGATTGCGCTTCGAACCCTTTCTTTCGGACTGATCATTATGTCGGTCTTAGGCGTTATGCGCGGATATTTCCAGGGCCTTGGGACAATGGTTCCGACGGCACTTTCCAATATTCTTGAGCAGATCGTTAACGCGGCGGTCAGCCTGATCGCGGCTTCCGCGTTCTATAAAGCGGCTCTTGTCGCAACGACCCATAAGTATTCGTTCCCGAATGTTCCGGAAGCAATGGGTGCATCCGGGGGGACATTGGGTACCGTCTGCGGTGCAGGATCCGCCCTGGTTTTTCTAGTTGTTCTTTATCTTCTTTACCGGAAAACGATCAAGAGCCAGGTCGAAAACGATCAGACGCTCCATAAGGAGGGGATGGGCAGTATCCTGAAAGTCCTTATCCTTACGATCATACCCGTCATCCTAAGTACGACGATTTATAACTTGAGCGGACTGGTTGATTCCGGTTTATTCAGTAATATTATGACTTCGAGGGGGATGAATCATAATCTTATCGATACATATGTCGGAATGTTTACCGGCAATTATCGTCTTATCGTGAATGTCCCGATCGCACTTGCGAGTGCGCTTGCGTCTTCCCTGATCCCGAGCGTGGTCAAATCGATGACGGAAGGAAACCGGGGAATCGTGATCCGGAAGATCGATTCTGCGATCAAGGTCACGATGATGGTCGCGATGCCATGTACCGTCGGGATCGGAGTTCTTGCGAAACCAATCGTGAATCTTCTTTTCCCGACCAGCGTGGATCCGGACAGAGTGGCGCTGATGCTGATGATCGGCTGTATTTCAGTCGTTTTATATTCACTGTCTACGATCACGAACTCGATCCTTCAGGGAATTGACAAGATGCGGATCCCGGTCATCCATTCCGCGATCGCGCTTGTCGCGCATGCGGTCCTTCTGATCGGAATGCTTTATATCCTGAAAATCGATATTTTTGCAGTTGTTATCTGTGATATGTTCTTCTCCTTCCTTGTCTGCTTCTTAAATGCAATGTCTCTGAAGAAATATCTGGGATATAAACAGGAAAAGGTTCGGACCTTTGTCCTTCCGGCCGTATGTTCCCTGATCATGGGTGTATTTGTATTCTTTATTCATTTTCTGGTCAGAAAGCTCCTGCACAGCAATACGATCGCGGTCATAGTCGCGATCCTGTTCGGTGTGCTCATCTATGCAATTGCGCTTCTTCTTTTAAAGGTGCTGGATGTGGACGAGCTTTATATGCTTCCGGGCGGGACCAAGATCATTTCCCTTGCCCGCAAGCTCCACCTTCTGAAATAAGCATCAGATTATTTAACTAAATACCATATTATTGAGCTAAAACATTCTTGGAAACAGGTGTTTTCTTTTTTGCTGTTTGTGGTATAATATTTTCTGTTAAATGATTATTAATTATTAGGAGGTAACAAATATGGAAGCAAAAGGCGGAACATTACTTAAGGTCATGGGTATCATCATGATCGTTGGTGGTGCTATCAGTGTTATTCTTTCAATTATTCTTATCGCTGCAGCAGCTGTTCTGATTTCAGCAGGCGCACCGGGAGGGATCATTGTAGGTATTATTATTACGATCCTGGCTTCAGTTGCAGAACTGATCGCAGGTATTATCTGCACAAAGAACGCAAGAAAACCGGAGAAAGCTACGAAGTGCATGGTTTGGGCGATCATCGTTCTTGTTCTTCAGCTTATCGGAACAATTATTACCGCAGCAGGCGCAGCAGCAATCGCAAGAGAATACGGCGGAACTGTTTCCAGCAGTGCATCAACCATTGTATCTATCATCCTTGGTATGGTAGTTCCGATTCTTGCAATCGTAGCAGCTGTAATGAACAAGAAATCCTATGATGCATCCAGAGGCGTACAGACTTCTTTCTCTTCTCTTGCAGGTGATATGGCAGCAGAAGTTAAGGAAATGGATGATGATGTTGTTGGTCTTGCTAAGGAAGCAAAAGATACAGCTACTGACGTAGCAGGATGTAAAAGATTTCGCTGACAAAGCAGTCGATAAAGCCGGCGATGTTTTTGAAGATGTTAAAGACAAAGCAGCA
>JAFWFQ010000003.1 GCA_017515535.1 Parasporobacterium sp.
CAGCCCTTTCGGTCAGGCTTCCTTCTCCTTCAGGATCTTCATGAATTTTGCGGTATTTCCGCCCGGATCTTTAAAGACTGCGCTTCCCGCAACAATAATATTGACTCCGCTGTCGATTACATCGGAAACATTCTCAAGCGTGATCCCGCCGTCGATCTCCAGATCGATCGGGAGATTTGATTGTTCGATGATCGTCCGAAGCTGTGCCGCCCTCTCGAGTGATCCGTCTATAAATTTCTGTCCGCCAAAGCCCGGCTCAACGCTCATGAGCAGGATCATGTCACAAAGCGGAAGGAATTCTTTTACAACTTCTGTCGGCGTTTTCGGTTTGATCGAAAGTCCGGTTTTCAGCCCTTCCTCCCTGATCGCTTTCAGCGTTGCGGCAACATCGCTGCAGGCCTCATAGTGGACCGTAATAATATCCGCACCGGATTCCTTGAATTCCTTGATATACCGGATCGGTTCCTCGATCATAAGATGAACATCAAATACTTTCTCCGTTGCAGGACGGATCGACTTCATGACCGGCATACCGAATGAAATGCTTGGTACAAACTTTCCGTCCATGACATCAACATGGACGTACTCCGCTCCGTTTTCCGCAATGATCTTAAGTTGTTCTCCGAGACATTTAAAGTCCGCGGACAAAATCGATGGTGCCAGAATATTCATTGCCTGCTCTCCTTTGACTTTGATCAAGAAAAAAGGAGTCAGAAGAACTCTCCCTTCTGACTCGATTCCTGTTAATATTTCTTTTTCGATTTCAGTTCTTCATAAATCGACTTGTAGCTGTTATAACGGGACTGCGGAATCTTTCCTTCCGCGACTGCTTTTTCAATTGCGCAGTCTTTCGCCTTGATATGGGAACAATCTTTAAACTTGCATTGTCCGATATACGGTGAAAACTCAGGGAATGCCGTATAAAGCTCTTCCTTCGTATAATCTTCCTCACCTACCAGAAGAGATGTAAATCCCGGGGTGTCAACGATCTTGATCCCTTTTCCGAGATCATAGATCTCGTTGTGACGGGTCGTATGCTTTCCTCTTCCGATCTTGCTGCTGATCGCGCCGACTTGTGCAGTCTCTTCTTGTCTCGCTCCGTATGCAAGCGTATTCAGAAGTGTGGATTTTCCAACCCCGGAAGGCCCTGCCATGACCGTGATCTTATTTTTCAGTTTCTGTTTTAAGAACAGAAGACCTGGTTTATCTCTTCCGGCTGCAATAAAGAATACTTTGCATCCGGCATCTTTATAGGTCTTTTTCAGGTTTTTGATATCGTCCCCTTTAGCAAGATCCTTTTTATTGAAAACAATGATCGTTTCAATATTCTGTTTCTGCATAAGGACAAGGAAACGGTCCAGCGTACTGAGATTCGGATTCGGCGTCCGGACAGCAAAGACGACCATCGCCTGATCGACGTTTGCAACTGCCGGCCGGATCAGAGAATTCTTTCTCGGTTTCAGCTGGGTAATATTTCCGGTCCGTTCGAACTCGCTGATCACATCAAAGACAACATCGTCCCCTACCAGCGGTGTAATGTTCTCGTTCCGGAACGCACCCTTTGCTTTGCATTCATAAAGAGCTTTGTTTGCGGTCCTTACATAATAGAATCCCGAAAGTGCTTTAACAATTTTACCTTCCATAAACTCCTGTTTCCATTTCTATCGTTTTCTTGATCTTAAAATCATCTTCCAAGGCTTCAACCTTCGTCACGCCTGAATTTCAATGTTCTTCCGACGAAGCGATCGCTCCTCTTTCCTGACTTTACGGTTCAGGCTGCGGCTCCGGCTGGGGTTCGGGCTGTGGCTCCGGTTCCGGCTCTGTCTGCGGTTCTGTCACAGGCTCCGTCGGCTGTGTAACAGGCTCTGTTGTTTCCGGTTCAACTCCGACGGTGATCGTAATCTCCGAGCCTTCATCGACAGACGCGCCTGCCGCAAGCGACTGGTTGATAACGATTCCGCCCTGTCCGGCTGCTTCCACCCAGTCAACATAGTAAACCAGTCCGGCTTCGATCAGCATCGCTTCCGCATTGCCCTGGGACTGTCCGACCAGCTGTGGTACCGTAACCTGTTTCGTCTCTTTTCCGCGGCTGACAATAAGTTCCACCACAGTCGATTTTGAGATCTCGGTTCCTGCCGGCGGATTCGTTTCGATAACCTTTCCGGTCTCGACCTCATCGCTGTACTTCGTTGTTACTTTCACCTGTACACCAAGTTTTTGAAGGGCTTCCTGTGCTTCCTGCTGGGTCTTTCCTTTATAATCCGCTAATTTAAAGGACTCTTTTCCTGAACTGACGACAAGGGTCACCTTCGATTCTTTTTCTACTTTTGTCCCCGGTTTCACGGACTGACTGATAACTTTCTCTTCTTCGACATCCTTACTGGATTCGTATTTCAGTTCTACAACAAGCCCGAGTTCTTCAAGAAGCTGTTTTGCTTCTGCGGAATCTTTTCCGGTTACATCGATCATCTCGACGACTTCTTTCTTAGACGCGCCGCCGCATCCGCCGGATCCTGTGACCGCACGGATCGTAACAACGCCAAGAACAACAAGGACGATGACCCCGGCAACAATACCGCAGATCAAAAGGATCCGGTCAAGCTTCTTACGGGCAGGATCTTTTTCTTTCTTCCCTTTTTCATCTTCATAATCATCGTAATCATCGTAGTCGTCGTACTCGTCATCATACTCCCCATAATCATCATATGGTTCGTAATCCTCATCGTAATCATCATAATCGCTGCTGTAGCGGTCCGGACCGCCTGCTGCCTGTCTCCTGCCTCTTCCGCTGTCATTCCTTAAAAGTCTGGCATCCGCGTCAGTCATCAGGATCGTCGCGTTTTCCTGCGTCTCCGGCTCCAGAACAACAAAGTCCTCATTCGGAGAGATCAGGGAAGTTTTCAGGTCCGAAAGAAGGGAAGACATTTTCTGGTATCTTCTCTCCGGTTTTTTCTGTGTGCATTTTTCAATAATACGGACAACACTGGAAGGAACGCCGGATACTATATCACTGACAAGCGGAACGCTCTCCTGAATATGCTTCAGCGCGATCGTAACGGTCGAATCTCCGTCAAACGGAAGCTCTCCGGTAACCATCTCATAAAAGACAATACCGAAGGAATAAATATCGCTTCGCTCATCGACCTGTCCGCCGCGTGCCTGTTCCGGCGAGATATAGTGGACGGATCCTAAAATATCCTGACTGATCGTATTCGCAGTCGTCGTTCTCGCGATTCCGAAATCAGTAACCTTGATCTTTCCCTCACGGGAGATCAGAACGTTCTGAGGTTTAATATCACGGTGGATAATATTTGCGTTATGTGCAGCTTCAATGCCCTGCCCGACCTGGATCGCAATACTGGTCGCTTCTTTGATCGGAAGGCGTCCGTTCCGGTCGATATAACGCTTCAGCGTAATCCCGTCGACGTATTCCATGACGATATAATAAATACCGTCAGCCTCATTAACGTCATATACGCTTACGACATTCGGATGAAGCAGAGCCGCTGCCGACTGGGCTTCGATCTGGAATTTGGCAACGAAGTTTTTATCTTCACAATATTCTTGTTTTAAAAATTTTATGGCAACAAACCGGTTGAGTTTATGATCCTTCGCTTTATAGACATCGCTCATTCCCCCAGCGCCGATCTTATCGAGGATCTCATACCGGTCTTCCATAAACATTCCGGGTCTTATCATAAAAAGCACCTACCAAATCAATACTTCGAAATCAGGACAACAGCGATATTATCTTTGCCGCCGGCTTCATTTGCAAGATCAACTAATTTTTCCGCTTTTTCCTGAAGGGTCCCGGCGGAATTCACGATTGCTTTCATCGTATACTCACTAACCATGTTATAAAGGCCGTCAGAGCATAAGAGGATGATCTCATCATCTTCCATGGTAACCTGGAAGTAATCCGGCTCCACGGTCCGCTCTGCTCCGATCGCTCTTGTTATTACGTTATTCTTTTTATGGAAACGCGCCTCGTCTTTCGAGAGTTTTCCTTCTTTTACAAGTTCTCCGACATAGGAATGATCCCAGGTGATCTGGGTGATCTCATCCCCGATAATATAAGCTCTGGAATCTCCGACGTTAATGATATAAGCCGTATCGTCCCGGATCGTGCAGGCAACAAGTGTCGTTGCCATTCCGGTATACTGCGGCTCAAGCCCTTTCCGGTAAATCAGGTTGTTGACCTTATTGATCGCCTCGCGGAAGATCGACAGAGGCATCTTCGCGTCTGAATCCTCTGCAAAATCAAAGAACAGCTCTGCCGCGTTTTCCGAAGCGAACTCACCTGCGTTATGACCGCCGAGTCCATCGCATACGGCATAGAGATTATCAAGATTTCCGATCTGTTCATCACATTCGAGAGAATAGTCCTGGTTGTACTTTCTGGACATTCCAATGTCTGTTAATCCGTAAGATTTCAAAGTTTCCTCCTTACTAACTGACCGCAGGCTCCACTGATATCTCTGCCCATTTCACGACGTCTGGTAGTTGTGATTCCCGCAGTTTCCAATATATTCTGAAAAGTTTCGATATCCTTTTCTTTTGCTGCTCCGTAATTGTTTTCCGGTGTCGGATTGACCGGGATCAGATTGACATGTGCATTCCGCCCTTTCAGAAGCTGAGCAAGTTCCCTTGCATGCTCAGGTTTGTCGTTGACATGATCGATCAGACAATATTCAAAGGTCACCCGCCGCCCTGTTTTTTCAAAATAAAGATCACAGGCTGAAAGGACATCCGCGATCTTATACTTTTTCGCAACCGGCATGATCTTCTTCCGGATCTCATCATTCGGTGCATGCAACGAAAGCGCTAAAGTAACCTTTAACCTTTCGTCAGACATACTTATAATAGCGGGTATGATCCCGCATGTGGATATTGTAATATTTCTCTGACTTATATGCAAGGCATTTTCATCGCTGATGATCCGCACAAAACGTACCACATTGTCATAATTGATCATCGGTTCACCCATACCCATGATTACAATATTTGAGACTCTTTCCCCGATATCTTTCTGAATTTCGTAGACCTGTCCTAAGATCTCAGACGCCGTCAGATTCCTCTCACAGCCGTTGATCGTTGACGCACAGAAGGAACAGCCCATATTGCATCCGACCTGAGAGGAAACACAGACACTGTTCCCATGTTTATACGGCATCATAACGCTTTCGATCAGAAATCCGTCACATAATTCAAACAAATACTTCTTTGTACCGTCAATTTCTGAAGTAAGTACTTCTCTTTTTTTCAGCGGACGAAGATCACATGTCTCCTTCAGTTCTTCTCTCAGCGCTTTCGAAAGGTTCGTCATCTGGTCAAAGCTGTCCACACATTTTTCGTGGAGCCAGGAAAAGACCTGTTTTCCACGAAAAGCAGGCTGCCCCATTTCTTTCAGGAAAGCGACTAGTTCCTCATATTCGAATGATTTAATATCTGTTTTCTTTGAATCCATCTTATTTCTGTTTCTGCTTTTCTAAAGCGCTTTTATTCTTTCCGGAAAACCGAGAGATAAAAACCGTCCCCTTCCGACTCTCCGGGCAGATAAAGCTGTTCAGACAATTTCCGGAACGGGAAATTTTCCTCAAACCAGGCCGCGTTCTCCCGGTTTTCCTCCCGGGTCACGGTACAGGTACTGTAAAGGAGCAGCCCGCCCGGCTTTACGTATTTTCGGACAACCTCTAATATCTGCCTCTGAAGACCGGCAAGCGCCTCAATATCTTCTTCCTTCAGGCGGAGTTTGATATCCGGTTTCCGCCCGATCACGCCAAGACCGGAGCACGGAAGATCCGCAAGGACGATATCCATTGCTTCAAAACAGGATTCATCCGGAACCAGCGCATCCTGCACTTCTGCCCGGATATTAGTAAGTCTGCTGCGTTCGATATTCTCGTTGATCAGGCCGACTTTCGTTTCCGAAAGGTCGCGGGCTGTTACTTCCGCCTGCGGAAATCTTTCCGCAAGGTGAAGGCTCTTTCCGCCCGGGGCAGCGCAGACATCAAGGATCTTCTTTACTTCATCCGGTTCTCCGGTCATCTGATACGCTGTATGGCCGACCCGGATCGAACTCAGATCCTGTATAAAGATCAGCCCCTGTTTATATGCCTCAAGCCCGGTAAGATCACCGATCTTCCGGATCCTGACTGCTTCTTCGATTTCCGGGACTTCAAAGACTTCGCATCCATCCTCCTTAAGCATCCCGGTAATTTCTTCTTTCGGTGCTCTGGACAGGACCAGTCTTGCGTAGATTTCATTCTTTGGCTGATTGACCGTATCGAAATAGCGGTCGGCTTTTTTCTTGCCGAGGTCGCTGACCAGTTTCTGGTAGATCCAGCCCGGAACGGAATGCTTGACATTTTCCGGCATTCCGGGTTTGACCCCGCCGCGCTGAAAGGCTCTCAAAAGGCCGTTTACAAACGGGACCAGTCCCTGATACCCTCTTGCTTTTGTCAACTTGACAGCCTCATTGATCGCCGCATGATCCGGCACAGAATCCATAAACAGGATCTGGTAGATGCTCATCCGCAGGATATTCCGGATCACCGGTTTGATCTTGTTCATTTTGACACTGGAATAGGAGCTGATGATCCAGTCAAGATAAATAACCTGTTCAAGCGTTCCATGGAACAGACGCTCGATAAATGCCTTGTTTCTTGGATCGGTATCGATTTCCGCGAGCGTCCGGTTCAGGACAAGATGGCTGAAGGCTCCCTCATCCAAAGTCGCCGTCAGCATCGAAAGAACAATATTTCTTGTGCTCTGATGATCTTGTCCCCTACTCACCGAAAACAAATCCTTTTTCGATTTTCCTGCCTCTTAGGAATTCTTCTATCGTCATGCGCTTTTTGCCTTCGAGCTGAACTTCGTTCAAAGAAAGACACTGCGCGCCGCATTCAACGTAAAGACTCTTTTTATTTACAAAAACAACAGTTCCGGAAACTCCGGTCAGTTCCGCTCCCTCCGGAAGATCTTTGACATCCGCATCCCAGATCTTAAAGGTCTTCCCGCCGAGCTTTGTAAAGGCGCTCGGCCATGGAGCACAGGCGCGGATCTGGCGCTCGATCAGTTCTGCCGGATCCTTAAAATTGATCCGCCCATCTTCTTTCTTCAGCTGTTTTATGTAAGAAGATTCCTCGTCATTCTGGGGAACCGGATGAATCGTTCCCTCTTCGATCCCATCGATCACTTCGATCAGCATCTCTCCACCGATCTTTGCTGCTTTTGGAGTCAGTGTATCGATCGTCTCTTTATCGCCCATCGGGAATTCTTTCTGGAGCAGGATATCCCCTGCATCCAGTTCTTTTGCCATCTTCATGATCGTAACTCCGAAGGTCGGATCTCCGTTCAGGATCGGTCCCCGAAGCGGTGATGCTCCGCGGTATTTCGGAAGCATGGAAGGATGAATATTGATACAGCCTTTCGGCGGAATTTCTAAAAACCATTCCGGAAGGATCTGGGAAAACGCAGCAACAACAAAGAGATCCGCATTCAATGCACGGATTTCATCTTCTGCATCTCCGTTTCGGATCGAGACCGGCTGGAGGACCGGAAGCCCGTTATCCAGAGCCATCTGCTTGACCGGTGAAAACGTTGTTTTCATTCCGCGGCCGCTTGCTTTATCCGGCTGGGTCACGACGGCAAGGACCTCATGACGCGAGTGGATCAAAGAATCCAGCGCAGCTGCCGCAAGATACGGCGTTCCCATAAAGATGATCTTCATTCCTGGATTTCCTCTCCTTCTTCTTCCGGGGCAAGATCTGATACGTCATAGATCTCTCCGTTTTCTACTTTATCGACATAGACGATTCCGTCCATATGGTCACATTCATGCTGAATTGCCCGTGCGAAAAGACCTCTTGCCCGGATCTCAAACGGTTCCAGATTCCGATCCAGAGCCTTTAAGGTAATATCGTTCGGACGGTTGACATATCCGAATTTCCCCGGGAAGGAAAGGCATCCTTCTGTATCGCACTGCATCTCCTCATTATTCACAATGATTTCCGGATTAATAATTACAAGATCTTCTCCGTTATTATGGATCAGCGGATCGACCGGAAGTTCATTCCCCTCCTCGTCGACCTCCGGCTCCGGCGCCTCGACCGTAACGATACAGATCCGCTTTAAAACGCCGACCTGAACCGCGGCAAGTCCCGCTCCGTAAGCATCATGAACGGTTTCGATCATATCGTCGATCAGTTCACTTGTCCGCTCCGTCATCTGCTTAACTTCCTTGGAACGTTTTCTTAAAATTTCATCTTCTTCCAGACGTATTGTTCTCAGTGCCATTCGTTATACCTCTTTACTTCCCATCATTGAAAAATCAAATATGACATCCAGTGTTTTATCCGGATTCTCTTCCAGATATTGTTCCACGGAATCTTTGATATCGATCAGATCCCGGTAGACCGGGGATTTCAGATAAATCACCTTCCGGTATTTATCGTTGATCTTCGCGATCGGTGCCTCACCCGGACCGATTTTTATGATATGTTCGGCGGTCGGGTCCGCGGCCTCTTTTGCCTTGATCTTCCATTCGATGACCTGGCTCAGCCGGAGACACTGTCTCGAAAGATTCGCCTCGTCCGTACAAGATGCAAGGATCCCGAGCATATTCATGACCGGCGGATAACCCAGCATCTTCCGGTATGCCATTTCCTGTTCGTAAAAGCCTTTAAAATCCTGCTTCGCCCCGAAACGGACCGCGTAGTTTTCCGGTGAATAAGTCTGGATCACGACCTGCCCCGGCTTCTGCCCTCTTCCCGCACGGCCTGCAGCCTGGGTAAGAAGCTGGAAGGTCCGTTCAGACGCAAGATAGTCTCCGGAATAAAGCGACATATCCGCCGCAAGGATCCCGACAAGTGTCACGTTTGCAAAGTCATGTCCCTTGACGATCATCTGCGTTCCGATCAGGATATCGACCTGATGATCCGCAAAAGCGGAAAGGATCTTTTCATGTCCGTCCTTTTCTCTTGTTGTATCATAATCCATCCGCAGGGTCCGGGCATCCGGATAAAGACGGTTGATTTCTTCTTCTACTTTCTGGGTCCCCGTTCCGAACGTTCCAATATATTTGGAGCCGCATTCCGGACAGGTCTTAACCATCGGCATCTCATATCCGCAGTAATGGCACATCAGCTTCCCGTTTCGGTGATACTTTAAGGAAACATCACAATGGGGACACTTGATCGCCATTCCGCAGTTCCTGCAGAAACAAAACTGGAATATCCTCTCCGGTTCAGGAACAAAATGATCTGCTCTTGTTTTTCCAGCCGGTCCCGGATCAAAGCATCCAGTTTCCGGCTTATGATCGAACGGTTTCCCGCGGTCAGCTCCGCCCGAAGATCGATCACTTCTACTTCCGGAAGCTTCGCCCCGGTTGCACGGACTTCAAGATCATAAAGTTTATAGTCGCCTTTTTCCGCTTTATAATAGCTTTCCACGGAAGGCGTTGCCGAGCCTAAAACAACAAAGCCTCCGCACATCTTTGCTCTCTGCTCCGCTACTTCCCTGGAATGGTAGCGCGGAACATTTTCGTTTTTATAAGTCCCCTCATGTTCCTCATCAATGATCAATATCCCGAGATTCGGATACGGAGAGAACAGCGCGGATCTCGGTCCGATAATAATATCGACCTGCCCGCATCTTGCTTTCTCAAGCTGATCATGTTTCTGGGCATTTGTCAGTTTGGAATTGATCACGGAGATCCGGTTTCCGAACTTTTTATAAAACCTTAAGACCGTCTGGTATGTCAGTGCAATCTCCGGGATCAGCACAACCGCCTGTTTTCCCTCTTTGACAACACGGTCGATCAGATCAATATAGACCTCTGTCTTTCCAGAGCCTGTGACCCCACGGATCAGGGAAGGTCTCTTATCACCTTTTTGGTAACGGTCCCAGATATCGTCCGCGATTTCCTGCTGCTCCGGATTCAGTCGGATATTATAGGCCTGCTTCTCCTTGATATGGAAAACGTCCCTTAGGTTTTCTTTAACATCCGTCCGGATCAGTCCCTCTTTTTCCAGAGACTTTAAGGTCGATGCCGTGATATTCAGCTTGTCTTTTACAATGTCATACGGCAGGATCTTTTCCGCCGCCAGTTCTTTTAAAAGCCTGAGTTTTGCGACGCTCCGTTTGTCTTTCGAGTACCGGGCGATCGCGTCCTGACAGGTCTTTCCGTCCGCAAGAAGATGGACAAACCGTTCCTTGACCGTCCCGGCACTTTTCTTGACCGGAAGGACCGTCTTCAGTGCCTGGTTCATCGTTGATCCATAATGGGTCTTGATAAAATAAGCAAGCGCGATCATGTCTCCGGTCGCGGAGGTTGAGTTCTTTACGATCCCGCTGATCGCTTTCAGCCTTGACGGATCAAAGTCAGCATTGTCCTTGATATTTAAAACAAAGCCCTTGATCAGTTTATTGCCCCGTCCGAAAGGGATCTCGACCTGGCTTCCGACCCTGACTTCTTCTGACAGATCGTCAGGGATGATATACTCGAACGGCCGGTCAACCTTTTCATGGGATATATCTACAATGATCTCTGCAAACTTACTCATATTTCCAGCCGATCTCATCTAATATTTCTTTTATGATCACGCGCTCATCAAACGGACGCTTGACGCCGCCTTTATCCTGATAATCTTCATGCCCTTTTCCGAGGAGCAGAATAATATCTCCGTCTTTCGCATGTTCGATACTATAGCGGATCGCCTCTTTCCGGTCCGGGATCACGATGTATTCGCCATCCGTTTTCCCGATCCCAATCTCAATATCCGCAATAATATCGTTTACGTCTTCCATCCTGGAGTTATCCTCGGTCAGGATCGAAAGGTCGACATATAGGCCGTTCATCTCGCCCATTTCATATCGTCTTAATTTTGAACGGTTTCCGCCGCATCCGAAAAGGCTGACGATCCGTTTCGGCTCATACTTGCGCATCGCTTTCAGGATACTCTCGACCGCAACGGCATTATGGGCATAATCGATCAGAAGCGTAAAGCGAGGAGAAATATGGACCGGCTCCATCCGCCCTCTGACATGAACTTCCATCAACGCTTCCTTAATGATCGCTGTATCGATTCCCGCCGCAAGGCAGACACTGATCGCCGAAAGCGCGTTATAAACCGAGAACTCGCCCGGTGCGCTGACTTTAAAGATCTCTTCCAGGCTTCCCTCTGTACGGAAGGACATTCCGAGAAAACCGGCCTCCCGGAGGTACCGGATCTCTGTTGCCTTAAGAGCCGAATCCTTATGACAGGAGAAGGTTGTAATATCGCACGTGCAGTCCTTTGTCATTTCCGGAAAATGTTCATCATCGGCATTAAAATGGCCATGCCGGCACTGACGGAAAAGAAGGCTCTTACAATGGATATAATCTGCCATATCTTTATGCTCTGCTCCGCCGATATGGTCCGGGGAAAGATTGGTAAAAAGTCCATAATCAAAGACGATCCCGGAAACACGGTGAAGCATCAGTGCCTGGGAAGATACTTCCATAACGCATGCATCGCATCCGTTTTTCACCATCTGATCCATAAACCGCTCAACATCAAGCGATTCCGGAGTCGTCGTTTCTGTCTTAATAAACTCATCCCCCGTAAATGCACCGACGGTCCCGATCGTTCCGACTTTTTTACCTGCTTTAGAAAGGATCATCTGGATCATGGAAGTAATGCTGGTCTTCCCTTTTGTTCCGGTGATCGCGATCGTCAGCATTTTTTTTGCCGGATGATCAAAGAACTCCGCACTCGCATACGCAAGCGCCGACCTTGTATCTTCCGCTTTCACAATCGTAAGATCCTGCAGAAGCGCCGGATCAGTCTCTTTGAGTTCTTCGCTGATCTCCCGCTGCACCACAAGTGCTTTCGCCCCGGCTTTTATCGCTCCCGGGATAAATTTATGGCCATCCGATTGGGCTCCGATAAAACAGAAGAAGGCACTGCCTTCTTTTATTTGACGGGAATCGTTTGTCAGGTCCTGAACCGGAACCTCAGGATCGCCCTGTATGATTTCATAAGTTACATCTTTTAATAGTTCACTTAGTTTCTTCATCTTTTTCACTCTGCTTTCGATTGAAACATTTCTTCAAACGTATAAAGATCGACCAGGATCTCTCTCGGTTTTGCTCCGTTCGGCTGGCTTATCGCGCCCATCTCGGTCAGCTGGTCAATGATCTTTGCCGCCCGGTTAAATCCGACACTGAAGTGTCTCTGGAGCATCGAGGAAGAAGCCTTCCCCATCTCAATACAAAGCTTACCGGCTTCATACAAATATTCATCCTGTGAATTATTCGGTTTTGCGGATTCGCCTCCGAAGTCCATCTGACCCGTTTCCGCATTGTTCATATATTCTGCGATCTGCGCCGCTTCTTCCGCGAAATAGTCTTCCGTCTTATTCTTCTTTAAGAAGCCGACAACATTCGCAACTTCATCATCCGAAACAAAAGCACCCTGGACACGGACCGGTTTCGAATATCCGGTCGGATAGAACAACATATCTCCGTATCCCAGAAGTACTTTATGTACCGCGCGGCCCGTACGGATGAAAGGACATCTGTTGCGGTGGACAGCACCACGTATTCCTCGTATTCGGAGCTGCTGAATGATGCCCGATTTGGTTACAACAAAGACAAGAACGGCCTGGCTTCCGTGAAACTGCTTACGCTCTTCAGCCTGAATGACCATCAGCCGATCGCCTTTAGCCGGCAGCCGGGGAATATCCCCGATGTCATATCCGTCCTGAATGCCCTGAAGCAGCTGTCTGTCCTTGGGATGAAGAGAACTTTGCTCGTGCTGGATGGTGGCTTCTTCTCGGAAGACAACATTCTGGAATTCATACATGCCCACACAAAGTTTCTTATG
>JAFWFQ010000016.1 GCA_017515535.1 Parasporobacterium sp.
TCTCCAAGGACCGCATTCTGGAAATCCACCGCAGTAAAAGAGACAACGCCATGCTCAAGGATCTCATCGGCTGTTGTAAGCGTTACATTATTTGTCCCGAAGATCATGCCCTTGGAAATAACTCCGATCAGGAACATGATCGCCGCTCCGACAAGGAGACCGATCAGTCCGCCAAGCCAGAACTTTCCTTTTCCGGACGATTTGGAAGATTTCTTGCCGGATTTTCCGGACTCTTTGATTCCATCCGCAGCAACATCGATCAGAGCGCCGACAAGAGACGCCCCGCCGGCTGCAAGCGCAGAAGAACTGTTCTTTTTCTCTCTTTTTTCCTTTTCTTTTCGTTCGGCTTCGGCCAAGGCTTCTCTGGCAGCCTCTTCCGCTGCCTCCTTTGCCTTCTTCTTTTCCGCTTCAGCTTTTTTTGCAGCTGCTTCTTTTTCTTTTTTCGCCTTATTCAGTTCTTCCTTCTGCTTTTTAGTCTTTTCATTTTCAACGGTCTGTGCAGAGGTATCAATTTTTATCTCCGACATAAAAATCCCCTTACGCTTTTTCAAACACCGTCTTCATACATTTATAGGTCATATAACAGTCAAATTTCGCAACTGTTTCATATGGGGCGTGCATGCTTAGGACCGGTACCCCGGCATCGATCGTATCAATATTCCGGTTCGCAAGGTAAAGCGCAACCGTACCGCCGCCGCCATTATCATTTTTCCCCATCTGGGTCATCTGCCAGACAACGCCGGCATCATTCATCAGCTTCCGGAGTTTTCCTACGACCTCAGCCGATGCATCGGAAGCACCGCTCTTTCCTCCGTGTCCCGTATATTTGCAGAATGAAACGCCATGGTTGATCTTGGAATCATTCCGGACTTCAAACGCTTCCGCATAGTTCGGGTCATAGGCCGCGGTAACGTCGGCACTGACACAGAACGAATTCTTAAAGCAGTCGCGGATATCAACTTTCTGCCCCTTGCAGAGGTCTCCGATAAACCATTCAAAAGCCTGGCTGAGCATGCCGCTTACGCCGACGCTTCCGATTTCTTCTTTATCCGCAAAAATACAGACACCTGTCTTTTTCAGGTTCTTTGCATCAAATAATCCTGCCAGTTCCGCATACGCGCAGACTCTGTCATCATGTCCGTAAGCTGCGATCAGGCTCCGGTCAAATCCGATATCTCTTGCCTTTCCTGCCGGGACAACTTCCAGTTCCGCGGAGATCAGATCTTCTTCGACGATTCCGTATTTCTCATTCAGGATCTTTAAGATTCCAAGCTTGACCCGGTCTTTGTCATCCTTGTCCCCGATCGGGCGGGAACCAAGCAAGACATTTAAGACCTCGGAAGGAACCGCCTTGTCAAGCGTCTTCTCATCCGTTGCTTTTCTGAGATGAGGAAGAAGGTCCTCAATAATGAACTGCGGATCGCCTTCATCCCCGCCGACATTGACTTCCACGGTTTTCCCATCCTTAAGGACTACGACTCCGTAGATCTCGAGCGGACGGGAGACCCACTGGTATTTCCGGATCCCGCCGTAATGGTGAGTCTTGAAATAAGCAAGTTCAGCCTCCTCATATAACGGCATCGGTTTCAGATCCAGTCTCGGAGCATCGGTATGGGCCGCGGTCAGGTTAATTCCATGATCCAGTTTTTCTTTTCCGATCACTGCAAGCATGATCGCTTTTCCGCGGTTGTTAAAATAAACTTTATCACCGGTTTTTAGTTTCATGCCGGCCTTGTACTCACGGAATCCTCTCTCTTCGGCAAGCTTGATACAATACTTGACGCAAAGACGTTCCGTTTTTCCGTTATCCAGGAATTTTTTATAATCCTCGCAATATGCGATCATCTTTTTTTCTTCCGCCGGGGTCAGCTTGTCATATCCGTTCCCCGGTTTATAAAGCAGTTTTTCTTTCAAGTTGTTCTTTTTTTCCGCCATGCTTTTCAGGCCTCCTGTAGTTTATGCCGCATCTGCGGTTGTCGGTTCAATCCCCTCCCAGTAATCATCCGGGATAATAGAGAACGCTCCGTTATCATTTGTTATATCGTAATACTTGCCGTTATAGAAAACCGTATACGGATACTCGATCCCGAGCGTGATCGTGCTTTCATCTTCCATAACAAAAGTATAATAAACGCTCTCATCGACTTCCGTTTCTTTTATCGTTGCCGCTTCCGCTCCGACCTGAACCCCGCTGAGTCCGTCAAAGACCTGCTGGATCAACGCCTGGTCTGTAACAACAACGTCATTCCCGCCTTTGGTACAGATCAGTTTCACCGGAGGAGCAGCAGCAAAATTATCCCGGAAGGATAAGATGACCGGATCGTTAAAGAAACTGAAGAAATCCGTATTGACGACCGGTTCGGAAGAAGAGGAAAACGGTTCCTGCTTTTCCGCCGGTTCCTCGATCGTTCCCGTCTCCGCAAACTGCTCATTCAACTGTTTCCAGTGGATCTTACAGTAATACTGTCCGTTGATTGCCGGATACTTCTTGCTGTCGACCTGTGCTTCGTTCTGGCAGTCATACTCTCTGTCATAAGCGCAGCGGATCGTATTCTCTCCGCCATCATCCAGAGAGGTCAGATAGGAAAAGCCAAAGATCAAAGCCCACGCAACGCCGATCGCGATTGCTCCGGCGCGCATGCTGATTCCATTCTTGAACAGCCTCGTAAGGTCTACAATATCGTCGATCTTACGTCTTCTGATTGCCTTCGTAACCACACTGCTGAGCAGATAGCCAAGAATACCGGCGATGATGCCGACAAAGATCGCGGCAATAACATCGGTCGCGTAATGGACCATGAGATAGACCCTTGACATTGCAGTCAGGAACGCGACGACCGGAAAGATCCAGGCAACACCCTTCTTCTTTTCCGTAAAATGACACAGGAACAAGGCGGTCGCGACCTCGAATGCACCGGTCGTATGACCGGACGGGAAGGAGTAGTCTGACTCACAAAGTCTTCCTGCGCCAAGATACCATGCCCAATACCGGGCTTCTCCCTGGAGCGTATTATACGGACGGATCCGAAGGACCGCCGGTTTCACAATGATGTTCGTAATAAGGGTTCCGATAATGACCGCGAAAACAAGCGCAAAGCCGACTTTTCTTGTCCGCTTAAAGAAGCAGAGGACAAGACCCATGACCGCAAGCAGGGCAACATATTTCGTAGAACCCATCGCAGTAAAGATCTTCGCGATCGCCGTCAGAAAGCCGTTTTGCATGCTTCCGAAAAATGAGAAGATGGCCATATCGAATTCATAAAATGCGTTATTAAGCACGTCTCCGAACGATGATGCAAGTAGAATATTAGTAAACATATTTATCCCTTTCCGTTTATTAAGTAGTTCCGTATATTGTATCAAAAAACGACGCTATTTGGAACAGTAAAATCAGAGGCCCAAAGAGGTATGGGCCGGCTTTTTTCAAAGGGCTGTCAGCAATTCAGGACCTGACGTGTCCCCGTCCTTCTAACAGCGGACCGATGCGATATACTCGACTCCTTCCGGAATTTCAATTTTCGGGTCAGAAATCTCTATGACAGGGGTCTTCCCCTGCTCTTCCAGACCTGCGATAAAGTGGCAAAGAGCGATCCCGACATCGATTTTCTGGAGATCTCCGGTCTTTTCATTGACATAGCCCCTGTCCTTTTTCTCATAAAAATGCCAGGTCCCGTCAGAGAAAATAATCCTCCACGGCTGTTTATTGACCGCCGATGGTGCCCAGCGGACCATCTCCAAAAGATTCGAAGTTTCGTCTGTTGTATTCAGAGGATTCCCCCAGGTCCTGTCAAAGAACAGCTTTTTCTCAGGAAAACGGGAATCTGCACCAACGCCCTTGCGCATCATGGTCTCTTTCAGGGCTCTCTTCTTTGCAGGATATCCCAACGGACTGATACAGGGCATCATTTCCCCTTCCTGAAGTCCTGCAGCCTTTTCAAAGTCTTCCCGCTTCATCGTTCCGCCGATCCAGACGGTCCCGATTCCGAGCGACCATGCGAAAAGGACCAGTTTTTCAAACGAATATCCATACGCGACATCCGCATAAGGCTTCTTTTCCACGATGCCGGCGAAATAAAGTTTTTCCCCTGCCAATACCGGACTCGAAAGCTTGTTCTTGTCCGCATCTAAAAGGACAAACCGGACGGGGATACCAAACGGATTCGGGATCTCTTTGCTATAGTCCTCGATTTTTTTCAGGTCTTCTTCGCGAAGTGTTTTTCCGTCAAATGTCCTTACACTTTTCCTGCCCTTGATCAATTCTAATAATGCACTCATCTTTTTCTCCATTTCTTTCTTTATTTCTCATACTCCGGTCTTGCGAAAAACGCTTTTTTTATTTCGTAAAACCCGGTCTTGCGAAAAACGCTTTCTTTTTCATTTCGAAAAACCCGGTCTTGCGAAAAACGCAAGTGTTCGTTTCCCGAACAATGGATCAATAGATACTGTTTTTACTTTCGATGTTCCGCCACCGTCCTTGATATGGGAACCGGAGCTGTTGATCATCATCGATCTGTCTTTTGCTACAATCCCAACATGGTTGATTTCCGCATCTGCTTTATATATCCGGTCGCCTTCTTTGAAAAAACCTTTCGTCCGGAAGAAAACGAGATCGCCCGGCATAATACAGGATGCATCCGAAAAACATGCCTCCTTCGCAAGATAATACTTCGCGATCGTGACCGATCTTCGTTCAATTCCGCTGGCCCGGATTTCTTCCGCTAATACTTTAACGCTGATTCCCAGCTCCTCTGCCTTCTTAAGATCCAGACCTTTCGGCCCTTCAAGATAGGGTCTTCCGATCATCTGCGCGATCCCGATATGCTTTTCCGGGAGCTTGGAGAAGTCGATCAGATCAGGTTCTGCCCAGAAAGGAGCCTCGCCATGAGGGGGCTGAACTCTTCCGGTCCCATAAGGGCTCTCTTCATACGGAATCCCCGCAAGCACCAGAAGAACAAAGGTTGAGCAGTCGATATTCCCACGGCTTTCAAATTCCGGATCGAACAGATCATATCCGGACAGGAACGTCTTGCTTCCGTAGGAATAGATCAGCCGGTCCGAATTCTTAAGATAGGAATCGGCGCAGGCCAATATCCCTTCTACTGCTTCCGGCATATATTCATTTACAGGCTTATCAAAAATTTTATAACCGTAATCTGTCATTTGTTTTTTATGGAAAACACAGAAATCGTTCCGTTGTCCCCGAGGGCTCTGCCATCATCCATCTGACAGTTTGTCAGCTTTGGAGGATTCCCTTTCGGATAATATCCTGGTCGTAAGTCTGGACTGCCGTTTCTCCCGGTTCCAGGACCAGAAAATCTTCTTCGTTCCAATCCCCTTCAATAAAGCGTTCAAAAAGACTTAGGCTTCCTTCGATCTCATGGTACTGCCAGCCGAAAAACTCTGCCGCTTTTTTTGTTGCCTCTCTATATTTTTCCCTGTCCAAAAACGGCATTTTAATATAGGCTGCATTATGATAATTATCCAGTCCGTCCATGACCCCAAGAAGATACTCGATCGTATCTTCATCATATCCCTTTTCTTCGTAAACCTTGATCATCCGCTTCTCCCGTTCCTCACCGGGCATGTCCGCGTTTTCGATCCAGTCTGCCGTGTACCAGTAGCAGCCCGGGATCTCATTAAAATACTTGGCATAGGTTTCCTTTGACCCCATAAATAGCGTGATGCAGTCATGTGCCTTCGGGATCACAAGGCGGTGGCTTTTCGCATGCAGTCCGCAGACCGCATTCGAGCACAGCCCGTAACCGAGCAGGATCGCGTCAAAATCATCCGCGATTCCATCGTCCATTTCACTCGTATCGTTCATTTTATTCGTGTGATTGTCCTCGCCCGATTCGATCAAGTCAATTTCTTCCTGCAAAAGATCATGGAGCTGTTCCGGATAGTTGTGCTTTCCCTGCCTTATCCATGTAATATCAACGATATTCTCTGTTGTGCTGCATAACATAGAAATCTCGCGGAACAATATCTTACAGGCTATCAATTTCAGTCTCATGATCTCCCTCCTTTTCTTCTTAATACCTCTCTTCGTAGTATATACTACGATTCCAACCATTGTCTATTCCTCAGACCATCTTACCAGCTATCCCTATATCGACAGGGCCGCTATATAGGGATATTAAAACATCCCTGTACAGGGAGA
>JAFWFQ010000017.1 GCA_017515535.1 Parasporobacterium sp.
CCTTATTTGGCACAAAAACTTCGTTCATGCGCGCAATTTTTGTGCAGGCAGCCGCTCTTTTCAACGCCCCTTCCCCTTATTTGGCACAAAAACTTCGTTCATGTGCGCAATTTTTGTGCAGGGACAAAAACTTCGTTCATGCGCGCAATTTTTGTGCAGGCAGCCGCTCCAAAATCGTGTATCCTTCAACGAGTAGTCAATACTATTTCTCTGCCTAAAGGTCTTTCATTTTTTGTTGTTCCTTTTTTTCGATACAACAACCCGTAACAAAAATTTAATAATGTATACGCTTGTTGTATACGTTTATTACAGATAAGATGAAACTGATCTGATTCTTCTTATTTCACAGGCCGGTGGAAAACCGGATGATTTCTTTCCCAAAGAAGAATAAACATTTCTCTAACGGGATCCATGGTCCGCCCGGAGATGATTGGTCTGCAGGGCTTTTCAGTCTGCAGTTTTTCTTATGTCAGCAGAAATAACAAACAATCAATTAGCAGAAATAACAAACAATCAATTAGCAGACATAACAAACATTCAATTAGCAGACATAACAAACATTCAATTAGCAGACATAACAAACAATCAATTCGCGCACATAACAATGAATCAATTATCGGAGGATGAATCTATGAGAAATAAATTTAAATCAGTTGCAGCTTTCGGGTTATCGGCTGTATTGACGATCGGAAGCGCCGTTTTCAGTTTGTCGGCAATTGCGGCTAACTATGTTCCGGTTCCCGGATCAACCGCAGAGAATCCGACATTCCAAAAGTATCTGATCATGCGGGCAGGAGATACAACGCCAAACGTGTCTTTCCAATATACGGTAACAGCAGGAACTCCGCGTTCCGTGAATACGGACGATAACGGTGTTATGGAAGTCCGCGCGGGAATCGATCCGGAAAAGATCACGGTCACGGACGCAGTCTTTACTGCAGGGCAGACGACTTATCCGTCCGCAGCTGCTTCCCAAATCGATGTTCAGAGAACCGACCGGACAAATACCCGCTTCGAGACTGAAAAGGGGGAGAAATTTGCGGTTTCTTCCGGTACGGTAGACTTTTCCGGAATATCCTTTCCCGAGCCGGGCATTTATCGGTATGTTCTTAATGAAACTCTTTCTTCCGGAAACGAGGAAAAAGGGATTGCCCGTGACGAGGATGCTGACCGGATCCTCGATGTCTATGTTACAGACAATGGAAACGGTACCCTTGAAATATCCGCATACGTTCTCCATATGGACGATCAGGACGTTGTGATCAATAGCTCTATGGGATCCGGAGATGTTTCAGAAGCCGGAGCAAAACTGGAAGACAAAACAGATGGATTTACCAGTGAATACGCTTCCAGGGATCTTGCTTTTATCCAGAAAGTAGACGGAAACCAGGCATCCAGAGACAAGTACTTTGCCCTGACGCTGGAGCTTACAGGGTTGACTGAAGGCGATCAATATGTTGTTTCCCTTTCTGATGACGGGGATGCAAATACAACGGACGGAAATGCGGATGCTTCAATCTCTGCTGACCCGAACGCCGCAACAACAGTAATTACCTCTGCAGTGACTCAGCCAACGCTTCTTACGGTTCCAAGCGGCGGATCGATCACCCAGACTTATTATCTTCAGGACGGTCAGTCGGTTGCAGTCCGCGGACTTCCGGCAAATGTAAAATATGCCCTGACAGAGAACCCGGAAGATTACAAGGCTTCCGGTGCTTCCGTCAGCGGCTATACAGATGCTACAACATCCGGTTCGAAAACGATCTCGGGAATCGATGAGGACGGAGACGGAATCGTCAGGACATCTTATAAAAACGTAAGATCCGGGGCAGTTCCGACCGGAGTTTTCGTTTCAATCCTTCCGGGTGCGATGGTCGCGCTTGGTGGCGGTGCAGGGTTTGTATTGCTTAAATTAAGATCCGGAAGAAAAAAAGAGGAAGATGAATAATCGAAAACGAAAATACGGATTCTTTTTTATGAAACTTGGGATCATCCTTTTTTCCCTGACTCTTCTGTTTTGCTTCTTTGTTACGGTACGGATCGTCCGGGGAAATTCGATGTATCCCTCAGTCCGTGACGGTCAGCTTATCCTGATTTCCAAAGTCTCGCGCGTCTTTCATGATTCGGTCGTTCTTTACCGGACAGAAGAAGGAGAGGAGCGGATCGGAAGGGTCCTCGCGGATGAAGGAGAAACAGTCGAGATCGATCCCAAGGAGGGGATACGTTTAAACGGAACGGATCAATACCAGGCGATCCCGTTTCCGTCTCCTCCCGGAGAGCTTGCGTACCCGTATCAGGTCCCTTCGGATTCTTTCTTCCTGTTGAACGATTACCGGGAAGACACCTCTGATTCAAGGGCGATTGGCGCTGTTTCAAAAGACAGGATCACAGGAGTTATCATTTTTGCTCTCCAGTATAGAGGGTTTTAAGAAAGGAGATGAAAATGGAGGACAGAGGAATCAGGATCGCAAATAAGATCCTGGACGGAATCCTGACGGTTTTCTTTTGTCTTGTAATTTCAGTCGGCTTCTATATTATGATCGATGCAAAACAGGTCTATTTACAGGCAGAGCAGTATCAGCTCAGCCACAGGAAGCCGGAACTTCCGGCGGAAGAAGTCCTAAAAGAGATCTCCGGAAATGCGATTGGCCGGATCACGATCGATGACACTCCGGTTGACTATCCGGTCCTTCAATCCGACAACAATCTGGAGTATCTGAGCAAAGATCCGGACGGGAACTATTCAATGGCGGGAAGTATCTTCCTGGACTTCCGGAACAAGCCGGATTTTACCGATCCCTACAATATAATATACGGACATCATATGCCGGACGGCTTGATGTTCGGAGCCCTAGATGCGTTTGCGGATCCTTCCTATTTCGCTTCCCACCGGAGAGGCACATTGTTTCTGAAGGGGAGGGAATTGGCCTTCTATACCAGCGCGTTTCTGATCGTCAGGGCAGATATTCCCGAGATCTTCGAACCGGGATATCAAAGGGATTTTTCGCAGTTTCTTTCTGAGCATGCGCTGCAGTTTGATCCCAGTTCTCTGACCGGTCATTTTCTGGCGCTTACGACCTGTACGGAACAAGGGGATTCAAACCGCGAAGTCCTTCTTATCTCTTTAAAGTAGAGGCGGCTCTTTATTACACTACTTAGGTAAAATCTATTGACAAATGGCCGAAAAAATACGATAATACGCCAAGCAAAAGGCAATGGAGCCGATGAGTTTTCATCCCTGTGACCATTGCCTTTTTCTGATTAAAAAGCAGTAAGGATGAATACAAAGACAGGAAGGTTCGAATGGAAAAAGTAACTGAGATATTCGGAAGTATGGTATTTGACGATCTGACGATGAAAGCGAGTCTTTCCGCGGAAACATATATCAAGCTGAAAAAGACGATCGATGAAGGTGCGCCGCTGGATCTTTCCGTTGCGAATGCGGTTGCGGAAGCCATGAAAGACTGGGCAATCGAAAAAGGAGCGACCCATTTTACACACTGGTTCCAGCCGCTGACCGGAGTGACCGCGGAAAAACATGACAGCTTTATTACCCCTTCCACAGACGGCCGTGTCGTTATGGAGTTTTCCGGAAAAGAGCTGATCAAAGGAGAACCGGATGCTTCTTCTTTTCCGTCAGGCGGGATCCGCGCAACATTTGAGGCTAGAGGCTACACAGCCTGGGATCCGACCTCTTATGCTTTTGTAAAAGGAAAAACTCTTTATATCCCGACGGCCTTTTGCTCTTACGGCGGCGAGGCATTGGATAAAAAGACCCCGCTTCTTCGTTCCATGGAGGTTCTGAACCGTCAGGCGCTTCGTATTCTCAGGCTTTTCGGCAATACGGATGCAAAATATGTCCGGACGTCCGTCGGAGCGGAGCAGGAGTACTTCCTGATCGACAGAAAATTATACGGCAAAAGAAAGGACCTGGTCTTTACCGGAAGAACCCTGTTCGGATCGATGCCTCCGAAAGGACAGGAAATGGATGATCATTATTTCGGTGTGATCAATTCCCGCGTGGCTGCCTATATGGAAGATCTCGACAATGAGCTTTGGAAGCTTGGGATCTTTGCAAAAACAAAACATAACGAAGTTGCCCCGGCCCAGCATGAGCTTGCGCCGATCTATACTTCGACAAATATTGCGACCGATCATAACCAGCTGATGATGGATGTTATGCAGAAAGTCGCGGAGCGTCATGATCTTGTCTGTCTGCTCCATGAAAAGCCGTTTGAAGGCGTAAACGGAAGCGGAAAGCACAATAACTGGTCAATCAGTACCGATACAGGGGTGAACCTCTTATCGCCTGGTGATACGCCGTATGAGAACGCTCAGTTCCTGATCTTTTTATGCGCAGTGATCAAAGCTGTGGATGATTATCAGGATCTTCTCCGGATCGCGGTTGCTTCTGCGGGAAATGACTGCAGGCTTGGTGCAAATGAAGCTCCGCCGGCGGTCGTCTCCATGTTCTTGGGCGATGAACTGACTGCGATCATGGATGCGATCATTGATGAGAAGGATTACAATGCTTCGGAAAAACAGATCATGAAGCTTGGTGTCGATGTCCTTCCGAAATTCCCGAAGGATAATACGGACCGGAACAGGACCTCCCCATTTGCCTATACCGGAAACAAATTTGAGTTCCGTATGCTGGGCTCTGCGAACAGCATTGCATGTACAAATATTATGCTGAACAGTGCCGTTGCGGAATCGCTCCGGATCTATGCGGACCGGCTGGAAAAGGCAGAGGATTTTGAAGAGGCACTTCATTCCCTGATCCGGAAAACGTTTAAGGATCATAGAAGGATCATCTTTAACGGAAATGGATACGATGATGAATGGATCAAAGAGGCGGAGAGCAGAGGCCTCCTGAATTACCGGACGACCCCGGATGCGCTCCCGCATCTTCTGGATGAGAAAAATGTCAAGATGCTGACAAATCTTGGTGTATTCTCGGAAATCGAACTTCAGTCCCGCTGTGAGATCCTTCTGGACAACTATAATAAAACGGTCCTGATCGAAGCACGGACAATGACCGATATGGTTAACAAACAGATCCTTCCGGCAGTAGAGCGGTTTCTTGCAGAGCTGTCCGGAACGGTCAATTCCAAGCGGCAGTTTAATCCGGATCTGGAATGCAGATATGAAAGCCGGCTGATTGAAAAGCTTTCCGCAACCGCCGATGAGATCGACAGTCTGAATCTTGAATTGGAGCAGATCACGGCTGAGGGCGCGACCTATTCAGATATTATAGAACGTGCTTATTACATCAGGGATCATATCCTTCCGAAAATGAAGGAGCTTCGGACCTTCTGCGATGAGGCGGAGATGATGACCGCCGAGAGATTCTGGCCGATCCCGAATTACGGCTACCTTCTGTTTCTTGTATAGGAAAAAGGAACTTTTGGAAGATGCTTGAAAGAGCTGCTTTGTCAAGGTATTATGAACTTGTCAGACATAAGAATGATTATCCGGAAAGGACAAGACAATGAACGAAAAATATGAATCTCCATTATCTTCACGGTATGCTTCTGAATTTATGCTGAAGCTTTTCTCCCATGACACCCGGATCCAGACATGGAGACGGCTCTGGGTCGCACTTGCGAAGGCAGAAAGTGAACTTGGGCTTCCGATCACGGAGCAGCAGGTTCAGGAACTGGAAGCAAATATAGAAAATATTGATTATGAAGCGGCTGCAAAAAGAGAGAAAGAAGTCCGGCATGACGTTATGGCACATGTTTATGCATACGGACTTGCGGCTCAGGAAGCTGCAGGTATTATCCATTTAGGTGCAACGAGCTGTTATGTAACAGACAATGCGGACCTGATCATTTACAGGGAGGCGCTCTGTGATATCCGTGAAAAACTCCGGACAGCCATTCGTTCCGCCGCGGAATTTGCGGATCAGTATAAAGCGGTTCCGACACTTGGGTATACCCATTATCAGCCGGCTCAGCTTGTCACAGTCGGAAAAAGAGCTTCTCTCTGGGTACGCGATCTTGTCAGTGATCTCGAAGATATCGATCATGTGATCGAAACGATCAAATTCCTCGGCTGCAGAGGAACGACCGGAACGGAAGCCAGTTTTATGGAACTGTTTGAAGGGGATACGGCAAAGATCGATGAGATGAACAAAAAAATCGCAAAGACCTTTGATTTTGATGAATGCTATGAAGTTAACGGTCAGACGTATCCGAGAAAAGAAGACAGCAGGATCATCAATGTCTTAAGTCTTTTTGCACAGAGTGCATATAAGATCGCCAATGATATCCGTCTTCTTCAGCATGACGGTCAGATCGAAGAACCGTTTGAGGAAAGTCAGATCGGTTCCTCAGCGATGGCTTATAAGCGCAACCCAATGAGAAGTGAGAGAATATGTTCCTTAAGCCGTTATCTGATCGCGGATGCGCTGAATGCCCATATGACTGCCCAGACACAGTGGCTTGAGAGAACGCTGGATGATTCCGCAAACCGGAGAATCTCGATGCCGGAAGCATTCCTTTGTGCGGATGCGATCTTGAAACTCTTAAACAATGTTCTGAAAGGACTCCGCGTTAACGAAAAGGTGATCGAGAAAGCAGTTTCGGAATTCCTTCCGTTTAATGCGACAGAAAATATTATGATGGAAGCAGTCAAAAGAGGCGGTGACCGTCAGCAGCTCCATGAGATCATCCGGACCTGTTCGATGGATGCAGTTGCGAAAAAGAAAAACGGCGAAAGCTTTGATCTCTTAAAAGATCTTGCTTCCCATCCGGAGTTCCATATGACAGAGGAAGAGATCCGTGCGGTACTGGATCCGTCGAAATTTATCGGAAGATGTCCGGAACAAGTAGAGAAATATCTCGAAAAGATCAAACCTTATACACTTGGAGAAGGTGCTCCGGAAGAGGAGATCACGGTATAAAAAAAGGAGAATGGAATCCTATGGCTTATTCAGCATTTGAAACCATGCGTCAAAAAAATCTGGAGCGATTCGGCAAAGATCTCGGACCGAAACAGCCGGATCTGACAAGAACAGCCGGAGGTGAGTTTAGTCTGAAGGACGCGTCCCTTCGGTTCCTTCATGACCGTTGTGAGGAACTACTTTTTGATCAGAAGATCTCGAAAGAAGAAGAGGAGAGCGGGATATTTCAGGGAACGGGGATCGAAAAAAACCAGGTTCCCTACAATATGCAGATGGATACAAACCGGCTCTGCCTGGAACGTTCTTTGGAACATTTTATCGATTCCGGTGTTGCGGAAGACGCCTATGATGTCTACTTCTGTTATTTAGAGATCTTCTTCGGACAGTTTGAAAAATTCAAAAAAACAATTGAGCTTCTTTCGGAGTTTGAATCCAACGGAAGTTCTCTTCTTATGAAGCACAGAGACCATTATTCTCATTCTGTATATGTCTTTGCGCTTGGTCTTGCAATTTACGAAACAAACACGAATTTCCGTAAAACCTTCAAATCCTTTTATGGTTTCGACCCGGATGATCAGAATAAAGAAGATGATAAGAAAGCCGCCCATCTGTTTCTGGAGTATTGGGGGCTGACCGCGCTCTTTCATGATATCGGATATCCGTTTGAGCTGCCGTTTGAACAGGTCATGGCTTATTATGAAGTGGATAACCGGGACCGGGAAGAGGTCGGAATTTTCCTCTCTTATCAGGACCTTGATATTATGACGAAGCTGGGAGAAAAAGAAAAAGAACATTTTTCCGCACTCTTCCAAAAAGAGTTTGAGTCTACCAATGAATTATTTGCTTATTCCATCTTCCGGCGGATCGGAGAAATTTACGGCAGTAGCGATGACTATCTTGTTGATGTGATCCGCAGAAAACCGAACAGACCGAATGAGTTCGGATTCTTTATGGATCATGCCTGGTTCAGTGCGGTCAGGCTTTATCGGGAACTGATCGAGTCCTTCGGAATCGATGCGATCAATAAAAAGCATATGGATGCGCTTTCTGCGATCCTGCTTCATAACAGCCTTTTCAAATTTGCGATTGCGTTTTATAAAAGCAGCGATGACAAAAGAAAAGAGCCGCTTCGGATGGATGCGCATCCGCTCGCGTTTCTTCTTATGATCTGTGATGAGCTGCAGTGCTGGGACAGAACTGCCTACGGAAGAAACTCCCGGACAGAGCTTCACCCGATGGGAGCGGATTTTGATTTCAGTCATAACGCGATCAAAGGCACCTATTATTATGATGCGGATGAACAGGAAAAGATTGATGCCTTCGAAATAAAATATAAAGAATGGGAAAACGGAGGAGAGCAGGGAAAAGCGCCGCGTCTTAAGGCATACAGTGACATGGCGGAGAAAGAACAGCGCTTTACTGCGGATATTGAAAAAATCGTAGATACCTCCCTGATCCCGCTGACTGTGATCCCGGATACCAGAGTCGTAGACCGGACAGGAAAACATATATATCTTTCCAGAAGCAATTTCCTCCATTTATATGATTTCGCAGTTGCACTGAACGGCAGATACGCCCATATTGATCAGGAAACGAAGGTGGATCAGGAACAGCTTCAGGAAGAGTTTGAAGCGCTTTCGTTAGAATACCAGATCTCCAATATCAATCAGGCAAAGAGTTTCAGCAAATATCTGAATGCGATCCAATGTTTCTATACGGACCGCCCTGTCGATTTTGCGATGGTAAAAGAATTTACACCGGAACAGACCCAGGTCTTTGCGCCGATGGAGCATGAACGGTGGGTCCGTGAACATCAGGAAATGGGCTGGACTGAAGGGGAAACATACGAAAAACTTGCCAAAGATTTTCCGATGGATGAAAAGGCATTACGGGAACAATTCCGTATGCATAAACTGGCAATGGACGGAGATCTTACACCGGAAAGGGTTCTTGAACATTATGATAATCTTTCCGAAGAAGACAAAGGGAAGGACTGGAAACCGTTCAACAGTATGTTGAAACTGATCAAAAAATTTGATGGTCTGCGCATATATCAGTTGGATATTTAATAGGAACCGTTATTTGTGAATGAAGACAGAAAGATCCCGATCGTTGTAGGAGCAGTCGGACATCGGGATATTACAAAAGAAGAATCGGAAAGACTTCGAAAAGAAGTCCGGGATTATTTGTGCGGGATCCGCAGACGATACCCGCACTCTCCTTTTATTCTGCTTACAAATCTGGCAGAAGGTGCAGATCAGATCTGTGCGGAAGCAGCTCTGGAGGAAGGATGTCAGCTTACAGCAGTTCTTCCGATGGAGCCGGATGAGTACAAAAAAGATTTTCAGGGAGAAGCTTTGGAACGGTTTCAGACATTGCTTTCTTCGGCGTCTGAAGTCTTTACCGCTCCACGGACCGAACCGGTTTCGAACGGCCGGGACTATCTCTACCGGCAGGCGGGGATCTATGTTGCGGATCATTCCCAGATCCTTCTTGCGGTTTGGGACGGCAGCCCGGCAAAACCCGGAGGTTGCGGAACGGCAGAAATCGTAGATCTTAAAATAAACGGGAATCTCCAGGATCCGTTCAAAGACAGGCTTCGCCCTGCGTCCGGAACCGTCGTTCAGTTCCCTGCCATGCGGGCATCAGGCAGTGATACTCCGGAAACAGGTTCTGTCGTGATTCATGGCGAAGAAGTTCTTTGCCGAAAGATCCTGAAACAAACCGATCTGTTTAATCAAGATGTTGAGACAGAAGAAACCTTTACGGATCTTCCGGAGGAAAAGGAAGATCCGGTTATGGAGCGGATCCGGAAAGTTTACGGCGCCGCGGATTCCATCAGCGTCCGCCAGGCGAAGAAGTATAAAAGGATCCTTGCTTCGATTTCCATTGCGGCAACGCTCCTTACGATCGCCTTTTTGTTATATGACGAGATGATGTTATATTGGATGATCCTGCTTTGCGGAATCATGCTCCTGTTCTTGTTTTTGATCAATAGTCTTTCAAAAAAGCTGCAATGCCACAGGAAATATCTTGAATACCGGGTCCTTGCAGAGGGCCTTCGTGTTCAGTTCTATCTCCGTATGGCCGGCTGTTCCGCAGAGGTTTCTGATCATGTCCCCTTTGCGTTTAGGACCGATCTTCCCTGGACGGTCAGTGCCTTTTCGGCTTTAACGGTCGGTCCGGAGCCAAGCGATCCCAAAGATGTCAAAGATGCCTGGATCCGGGCTCAGAGGGTCTATCATGAAAAAGCATTGGAGCTTACCCGGAAGAAGGATAAAAGGAACGGGCGGATCGTAAAGTGCGCGTTGATCATCGCGATCATCGCTTATCTTGCAGCGGTTGTTTTTGAATTGTTTTTCGGAGGGATCATTCTCCGTTCTGCACTGTTTTCCGATCAGGGGCTTGACCTCTGCCGGACGATCCTGAAGATCCTGGTCGGAGCCCTGTCCGGCCTTACGCTGTTTGCGGCAAACTACTATGGAAAGCTTTCACTGGATGAAACGATTGGCGATCATGAGAGAATGATCTTGTTATTTAAGCTGGCGGAACAGGAAAATGATCTGGTTCTTCTTGCACGGGAAGAACTGGCGGAAAACGGAAGATGGTATGCATATCAGAGCATGAATAAGCCGGAAATCAGCCTATAAGAAAGAGTAGAAGTTATGTGTGGAATTGCAGGATATATCAGCGATCAGGGAATTTCTCAGGAGGTCTTAAAAACGATGGCAGAACGGATCGCTCATCGCGGTCCGGACGGAGAAGGGTATTATGTCAGTGATCTTTGCGGACTTGCCCACAGGCGCCTTGCGATCATCGACCTGAATACCGGCGATCAGCCGATTTATAATGAGGATAAGACGGTCGTCGTTGTTTTAAACGGCGAAATCTATAATTTTAAGGAACTCAGGAGCGAACTGGAAGCGCTGGGTCATACATTTGTGACCAAGTCCGATACGGAAGTCCTTGTTCATGGATATGAGGAATACGGCCTTTCACTGACCGGAAAGCTTCGCGGAATGTATGCGTTCGCGATCTGGGACGAACGCCTGAAACGATTATATCTGGCACGCGATAAATGGGGAATCAAACCGCTTTATTATTATCATTCGGAAACCGCATTTCTTTTTGCTTCCGAGATCAAAGCCTTTCTGGACCATCCGGAATTCAAGAAGGAACTGAACGAGGAGATCATTTCCGCATATCTTTGCTTTAATTCCACCCCGACGGAGGAGACCTTTTTTAAAGGTGTTTATCGCGTTGAGCCGGGACATCAGCTTATCTTTCAGGACGGCAAGTGTTCTGTAGAGGAATTCTTTACGCTGGACCTGAAGGAAGATGATACTTACCGGGAAGAGGAGTGTGCGGAGGCGATCGGAGAGGCACTTGCGGATTCTGTTAGATATCATGGATTTGCAGATGTTGAGATCGGAGGTTTCCTCTCGAGCGGAATTGACTCCTCTTATCTTGTTTCCCTTGCAAGACCCCAAAAGACCTTTACGGTCGGATATTCAGATCCAAGATATGATGAGATCTCTTATGCGCGGGATCTGGCGGAGAAACTCGGGATTGAAAACTATTCCCGCGAGATCACAAAAGAAGAGTATTTAAATGCCTTTCCGGATATCCAGTACTATATGGATGAGCCTCTTGCTGACCCGTCCGCGATCGCGCTTTACTTTGTCGCGGAAACGGCATCCGAATATGTTAAGGTCGTAACGAGTGGAGAAGGCGCGGATGAATTATTCGGCGGCTACCTCTCCTACCGTGAGGAGATCGACCAGAGCTGGTATATGAAGATCCCGTATGTGCTTCGGCGGGCTGCCTCTTCAATTGCCGGTCTTTTTCCGGAATTTCCGGGCAGAAACTTTATCTACCGGCGAGGCCGGAAACTGGAAGATGACTATATCGGACTGGGACGTGTCTTCAGTGACAAAGAAGCACTTTCTCTTGTGAACAATAAAAACCAGATTCATACAAAAGAGATCACAGCGCCGTTTTTTGCCGGACATGAAAAGGATTCCGGGATGGTGAAGCGGCAGATCATTGATTATTATTTCTGGCTTGTCCGTGACTTCCTTCATGCGGTTGACCGGAATACGATGATGTTCGGACTTGAAGCGAGAACTCCGTTTTTGGATGACAAGGTCTACGAGGTCGCCAGAACACTTCCGAAAGCTGCGAAGATCAATGCGGAAACGACTAAACCGGCTCTTCGGCTTGCGGCATCCAAAGTCATCCCGAATGAAGCATATAAAAAGAAAAAACTGGGCTTTCCGGTTCCCCTCAGAGAGTGGATGAAAGAAGATGATCTTTACGGAAAGATCCGGGAGAAATTTAACGGACCTTCCGCAAAGAAGTTTTTTGATATTCCTAAGATAAACAAACTGCTTGCCCTCCAGAAGAGCGGCAAGCAGGATTGTTACAAAAAAGTCTGGACGATCTATACCTTTTTAGTCTGGTATGACCGGTTTTTCTAGTGTACGAGATCTTTCTCTTTTTCGGGCTCTTTCTCCGGCTCTTTTCCGGCAGCCTGATTTACGGCATCAACCACCGTCATATCATCTTCAACAACAACAGAATTGTTTGGTGAATCGATGATCAGAGTCGGTTCACCGGGCTTTGCTTCCGGCGTAAAGTCTTCATCAAGAAGCCCATCCCGTTTGATCGCGATCGTCATCGCCTCAATATCGACTGTCATATCCAGTTTATCATCTTCAAAGAGACTCTGATATTCTTTTCCGGAAGCTTTCCGGAAATCGATCAGGAAGTTTATGACCTTTTCGGTATTTTCTGCGGTAACGACTCCGTTCGTTTCAAGACGGCTGTACTTGGTCAGGACCTCGCCTAGAGTCGGAATATAATAATTCAGGAACTGGCGGCAGCCGTTGATCTTTTCCGGTTTATCACGAAGCGCCTGAAGAAGCTTGTCCAGTGAAGCGCAGATATCAAGTCCGGCTTTACTGACTTCCGGATTATGGATCTTAACGAGGATGCGTCGTACGTTCATAAGATCCGCGCGGCCTTTGTTGATAACAGCAGCCTGCTCAGGAGGCAGATTGGAAGTACTCGTCTGGGTCTTCGGCGGCTCCTGTTTCGGTTTTGGATCTTCTTTTTTCAGCGATTTGATTGCCTTATTCGCAAGTAAAACAATAAGTACGATCACGGCAATTAAAACAACGGCCGCGATTCCCGCGATCCACGCAAAGGCGGTAAAGATCGAAGGTACAAATCGATGTACCAGCGCAAGAGCGACGACGAGCACTATGATCGCGATCACTCCTCCAAGACAACCAAGAGAACGTTTTCCTTTCATAATATCCTTTCAAACGCAAAGGCGTTTACTGTATCGTATCGTCCGTCGCTGTCAGTTCGGCATTGCGGATATCGAGAAGTTTCTGCTTCAGCTGTGCCTCGACCTGTCCAAGCTGATCCTCAGCAACACGGCGTTTGATCCGGCCATCTTCCTGAATCTTAATGACTTCATCAAGAGAAGCGATCCGTTCTTCATTAGCATGAATTACGGTATCCATATCGATAATTCCGCGCTCGCTCTCTTCCGCGATCTCAACAGATCCCTGATGGAGCTTCTCAGCATTCTTCTGGATCAGCTCGTTCGTAAGATCGTTGACTTCCTTCTGGGCCTTCATCGCTTCTTCGGAGTGGATCATGCCCATTGCAAGGACCATCTGGTTTTTCCAGAGCGGGATCGTATTGCTTAAGGTAGACTGGATCTTTTCTACCATTAATGTATCGCTGTTCTGGATCAGACGGATCTGCGGAGCCATCTGCATACTGATCGTTCTGGTAAGCTCTAAGTCATAAAGCTTTTTGTCGAAACGGTCGCAGAGAGCAGCATAGTCATTTGCAGCCTGTGCATCTTCTGTCAGTCCGCTTTCTTTTGCTTTGTTCTGGAGTTCTACCAGAGTTGTTGACTGAGCTTTTTCAAGGGCTTTCTTTCCGGCGAGGATATACATCGTAAGTTCCTTGAAGTAAGTCAGGTTGGAATCATACATTTTGTCCATCATTACGATATCCGTTGTCAGCTGATTCTGGTGGTCCATAAGGACGCCGGAGATCTTATCTACGTTTTTATCAGCGGTATCGTAACGGGCTTTTAACTGGGTAAGTTTATTTCCTTTCTTCTTAAACCAGCCGGCGATCCCTTTCTTTTCCTCTTCACCGACACTGAAGCCTTTCAGCTCGGCTACAAGAGAAGCGATCGCGTTTCCGACTTCACCTAAGTCCTTTGTCCGTACGCCTTCCAAAGCGCTGTCGGAAAAGTCAGCAATCTTTTTCTGGCTTGCCGCGCCATACTGAAGGACGACGTTCGTGTTGGAAAGATCGATCTTCTCCGCAAATTCGTCAACCATTTTCTGTTCTTCCTCGGTCAGGTTGACATCATCCATATAATGGGCAACAGATGACTCTGTCGGCTTCGCGGTTACCGTCTCGATCGGTGCTGAGAACGGGGATGCGGTCGGCAAAGATCCAAGATCCAGATTCGGAACGGTTGGGTCTAATTCCAGTTTAATTTCTTCTGACATAATTAACCTCCTGAAAAACAATCTTTGTTGTTTTCTGATATCAATAAAAATCTGTGAGATTTCCTAAAACCTCACAGATTATCATACTATATTTACGTTGTTTTTGAAAGAAAATTTGTGTTTACTCTTTTGGACCGAAAATGACATTATAATAATCATAATTCGGAACATTCTGGGAGAAGATCATCTTATTTTTCACGATCGTGTTGATATATTCCATATACTCTTTGTCGGAGGCAAACTCCGGATCACCGGCGCCGTCGTACGACATTCCTTCATTTGGCGTATAGACCCTTGTTTCCGCATTGTAATAGCCGCGGTCGGTCAGCCAGTTATAATTTAGGAAGATAACGAGCGGCTGTGAATTCTCCGCAAAAACGTCCCGTCCCGCAAGCATCCGGGAATCATAGGGGAGACCGAACAGGTTTGAGATGGTAGGAAGGATATCCACACTGCAGACCGGTTCGCTGACATGGATCGATTTATCCCCGTCAAGGGAAGGCGTCCAGATCACGAGAGAATTATGGCTGTAGTCCTGTTCTGTTTCCGGATCGAATCCGAAAAGATTGATCAGGTTTTCCTCAACCCCGAAATACTTGACATGGTTGGTATCATCAATGACATAATCATCCGAGAGACTGTAAGGATAATGGTCGCCGGTCATAACGATGACCGTATTATCAAGGACGCCTGCTTTCTCTAATTCGTCCAGAAGATATTTCAATGACTTTTCAAACTCAAGATTCGCGGCGAAATAGCTTAATACGGCATCGGTATAATCCTTGCCGTTCTTTTCCGCCCATTCGCGGACTTCATCAATATTCTTCCGGACGACAAAGTTTTTCTTGTCATATTTGGAATGACCGCTTAAGGTCATGAAATAAGCATTAAATGGTTCTTTATCTACAAACTTCGGAATCGAAAACTCCATCATCTCAACATCGCTCTGCGGCCATGCAAGATGACCGGAAAGACCGATCATGCCGCTTCCGTTTGCGTAAAACCGGGTGTAGCCAAGATTGCAGTGTGTCAGATTCCGGTCGAAATAATCATAGGTTCCGTTATGGAAGGCGAGACTTGTATAGTCTTCACGGAGCATCATATTTCCAACCGTAAAGTACATATTGTTTTCTGAGGTCCGGAGCATCGAATAGAATCCGTTGGAAGGAAGAAGTCCTGTCAGGATCTGGAATTCTCCGGTCGTTGTTGAGCCTGCCCAAAGCGGCTGGTAATAGTCATCAAATACGATCCCGTTGTTTACAAGCTTGCAGAGGGTAGGGGTAAGCTCTTCATCGAGGATATACGGGGTATAGGATTCCGCCGTGATCTCGATCAGGTTCATCCCTTTGAATAAACCGGTATATTGGTTTTTCTTTGTCGGCTCCAGACTGCGGACATATTCGTGGATCCGCGAGATATAAATATTTGTACTTTCGTCCAGAAGCTCATTAAAGTCTAACTGAAGCATATTATAGTTTTCCGGATCATCGATTTCCGGTATGTGTTTTTTATCATATGAAAAGTTCTGCTTCCAGGGATTGCTGAAGATACTGTAGAGAACATCGAGTTTTGTTGCGGTCTGGGCATTAAAGGAATGGACCGCACTGTCGTAATCGAATTCGCTGGTCAGAAGTTCCCAGGAAGGACTCATGTTGCAGAGCGGGACAGCAGCTGCCGCCTCAAATAAAGCAATGACGAGAAGGAGCTGGATATAACCAAGCGCCTTATACCTCCGGAAGACTAAAAGCTTACAAATATAAAGGACAAGAAAGATCAGGACCGGGACCTCGAAAAGAAGAATCGTCGGCCAGTTTCTCGCAATGATTTCGGTAATATAATTTCCTGCGTGCTGGGTGATCCCGTTCGCGCCGCCGGCGATGGACTGGGGACCGATATAGATACTGAATTCCAGTTTGACAAAATGGATCAGCATAAAAGCAGCCGCGATCAGCTGGAGCAATATAAAAGCGATCCAGAAGTTCAGCTTTTCATTTTTGGTAATGCTCGAAAGAACATCAAGGATCAGGCCTCCGGCAAGCGAGGCAAAAATAAGGCTTAAGATCCCGATTCCGGTAAAAGGTTCCTGAACGGAGACAATACGGAAAAGAACCTCAAGATATATAAGTGCGGCAGGTAGATAAGCCGCACTTAATATTTGTTTGAGAGGATATTGTTTGCAATGCGTAAAGAAGATCTTTACATATTGTTTTAGAGAAAGCTTTTCTTTGGCTTCTTCCATGATTTAATAAGCTTTTTCCTCTTTTGCTAAGTATTCATCGAGCTGTGCCATCGTAAGAGTTCCGAGATCCTGGTTTTCTCCGTCATCTCTTCTTCTTACAGATACAGTCTCGTCTGCTTCTTCTTTTTCACCGACAACAAGAATATAAGGAACACGTTCATTTCTTGCTGCACGGATCTTGTAGCCGATCTTTTCCGCACGGGAATCAACTTCGACACGGTATCCCATTGCGTCGAGTTTTGCTTTGACTTCTTCCGCGTAAGCAGAATATTTTTCCGAGATCGGAAGGATCTTGAACTGAACCGGACTGAGCCAGAACGGGAATTTTCCTGCAAGATGCTCGATCAGGATACCGATGAAACGCTCGATAGATCCGAAGCATACGCGGTGGATCATGATCGGGCGGTGTGCCATACCATCCTGTCCTGTATATTCTGCTTCAAAACGCTGAGGAAGCTGGAAGTCAAGCTGTATCGTACCGCACTGCCAGGTCCTTCCTAAGGAATCTTCCAGATGGAAATCGATCTTCGGACCGTAGAACGCACCATCGCCTTCATTTATAACATAAGGCAGGTTCAGCTCGTCAAGCGCTGTGCGAAGTCCGTTTGTTGCCATCTCCCAGTCTTCATCAGAACCCATGGAATTTTCCGGACGGGTAGAGAGTTCAACATGGTATTTAAATCCAAACTTTCTGTATACTTCATCGATCAGACGGACAACACCCTTGATCTCGTACGGGATCTGCTCCGGAGTCATAAAGATATGAGCATCATCCTGGTTGAAGCAGCGTACACGCATAAGACCATGGAGCTGGCCGGATTTTTCATGACGATGGACAAGACCGATTTCTGCCATACGGAGAGGAAGCTCGCGGTAGGAATGCGGCTGGAGCTTATAGGTCAGCATGCATCCCGGACAGTTCATCGGCTTGATCGCGAAATCCTCATCATCGATAACAGTCGTATACATATTTTCACGATAATGATCCCAGTGTCCGGAGGTCTCCCAGAGATGACGCGCAAGGATGATCGGAGTAGAGATCTCAACGTAGCCTTCTCTGGTATGGATATGTCTCCAGTAATCTAAGAGGAGGTTCTTAAGGACCATACCCTTTGGAAGGAAGAACGGGAATCCCGGACCTTCTTCCATTAACGTAAAGATTCCGAGTTCTTTTCCGAGTTTTCTGTGGTCACGTTTCTTCGCCTCTTCGATCCGGTTCAGATACTCGGCAAGCATATCTTTATTCGGGAAAGAGGTTCCGTAGATACGGGTCAGCATCTTGTTATGCTCATCGCCTCTCCAGTACGCACCGGCAACACTTAAGAGTTTATAGGCTTTGATCGCACTTGTATAGGTCACGTGAGGACCGGCGCAGAGTTCTAAGTATTCCCCCTGCTGGAAGAAACTAAGAACTGCGTCTTCCGGAAGGTCATTGATCAGCTGGACTTTATAATCTTCGCCTTTTTCCTGCATGATCTTTAAAGCCTCTTCACGTTCCATCGTAAAGTGGGTCAACTTCAGGTTTTCTTTGATGATCTTTTTCATTTCTGCTTCGATTGCTGCAAGATTTTCATCCGTGAAATCAAAATCGAACTCAAAATCATAATAAAACCCGTCTTTGATCGCAGGTCCGATCGCGCATTTCGTTGTCGGATAAAGACGTTTTACTGCCTGGGCGAGAATATGCGATGTTGTATGGTGGAATGCCTCCTGGCCGACTTCGTCGCCAAAACCACATTCCTGTACTGTTCCGTCTTGTAAGATAACCTTCATTTTATGCTCCTCCGGATATTATCCCAAATTAAAATCTAACCGATAGAATAACACAAATAAAAAGACTTCTCAAGAATAATATCAAAGTGTATAATGTTTTCACACTTTTAACATTTATTCTCTTTATAATCACAATCCAAGAGTGATTAAAGGACAGATTATATGAAAAGACTCTTGTTGTTTCTGCTCAGCAGCATGCTTGTTTTTCTTTGTGCCGGCTGCGGGAGCGGGCAGAAGAACAACACCTCTGAAGTAAATAGCGAGGATAAAGAAACGATCTCTGTCATAGCTACGATTTTCCCCCTTTACGATTTTGCAGGACATTACTTTGGTCGGGGTGATTCAAAGACCGAAGGAGAGGTTTCCATGCTCCTTGCCCCCGGAATGGAAAGCCATTCCTATGAGCCGACGCCGCAGGATATCATCCGGATCCAGAATTGTGACCTTTTCCTTTATATCGGCGGGGAGAGTGATGAATGGGTCGAGGAAATGCTTTCCTCCATGGATCAGCCGGTCAATAGTCTTAAACTGATCGATTTTGTTGAACCTCTGGAAGAAGAAGGGGAAGAGGGCGAATACGACGAACATATCTGGACCTCGCCGGAAAACGCGGCTGTTATGACAGAAGCAATCGAAAAGGAATTGAGCCGGATCCTGAAAGAAAAATCATTGGATCCGTCTTCCTTTGAAAAAAATGCGGAGGAATATATCGGACAAATACGAAAGCTGGACCGGGAGTTTTCGGACTTTTTTGAAAAGACCGGTGATCCGGTCATGATCTTCGGAGACCGCTTTCCTCTTGCTTATTTTGCACAGCGTTACGGGATCACCTGCTATGCGGCATTCCCGGGATGTTATGAAGGCGCGGAGCCAAGTGTTGCGGAAATGGCGCAGCTGATTGATAAAGCCGAAGAAAACCAGGTCCGGACAATTTACTATATTGAGTTTTCAAACCATGCGATCGCTGATGCAATTGCAGAAACCGCCGGCTGTAATACGGCGATGATCCATTCCTGCCACAATGTGTCAAAAGAAGAAATGGATCAGGGCATCAGCTATCTGGAACTAATGAAAGAGAATTATAAAACGATAACGAATACGCTTCCGTAAAGGCAGTATGTTACAGATCAAAAACATTCGAAAAGTATATAAGACGGGAGAGCTGGTCCAAAAGGCATTAGACGATGTCAGCCTGAATTTAAGGGACAGCGAGTTTGTTGCGATCCTGGGACCGTCCGGTTCCGGAAAGACGACTCTCTTGAATATTATCGGCGGACTGGACAGGTACGACAGCGGCGATCTTATTATCAACGGGATCTCGACAAAAGAGTATGATGACCGTGACTGGGATACCTATCGAAATCATTCGATCGGATTTGTTTTTCAAAGTTATAATCTTGTCCAGCACCAGAATGTTCTCTCGAATGTTGAACTGGCGCTGACGATAGCCGGGATCTCCGCCGGAGAGCGGAAAGAACGGGCAATTAAAGCGCTGGAACAGGTAGGGCTCGGAGACCAGATCGGGAAAAAGCCGAACCAGTTATCCGGAGGACAGATGCAGAGGGTCGCGCTTGCAAGAGCCCTTGTCAATAATCCTGATATCCTTCTTGCGGATGAGCCGACCGGCGCGCTTGATACAGAGACGAGTCTTCAGGTCATGAACCTGATGAAAGAAGTTGCAAAAGACCGGCTTGTTGTTATGGTAACGCATAATCCGGAACTGGCAGAGCAGTATGCTTCCCGGATCGTCCGGCTCAGGGACGGAAAGATCACGGATGACAGCCGTCCGTTTACCGACGAAGAAATCAAGGCAGCTTATCCGGATGCCGCAGCGGACGAAACCGTACTTTCGGCAGCAGATGCAGGAACCGGGGCTGCCATAGCGGGCGCTGCTTTCGCCGGAGATGACGTATTTGCGGGCAGCAGTCTGAAAGAGGAAAAGAAGGCAAAGAAAAGAGGAACTTCTCCAAAGAAAACCAAACGTTCTTCCATGTCCTTCCTGACCTCGCTTTCTTTAAGCTTCAGCAATTTAAGAACAAAAAAAGGAAGGACGATCTTAACATCGCTTGCCGGATCGATCGGTATTATCGGAATCGCTTTGATCCTGTCTTTATCTACCGGGGTAAACAGGTATATTGATAAGATCCAGCGGGATACGATGGCTTCTTATCCAATCACGATCAGTGCGACCAGTTTTGATTTCGCATCTGTTATGCAGGCAAGAATGGAAGACCGGCTTGCCGAGGCAACAAAGGAAGAAAAAGAACCGGAGCCGGATACGCTTTATACAAGCTTTGGAGATATCGAAGCAAGTACGGCGGTCACGACCGGTATTAAAGAAAATAACCTGACGGAGTTTAAAAAGTATCTGGACGAGCCGAAAAGTGAGATCCATCAGTATATCGGAGAAAACGGGATCATCTATACTTACAACGTTGATTTTAAGGTCTACTCCTATGATCAAAACAGAAAGCTTGTGGATTCCGATACTGATGTAACCGCTGTCTTCTCTGATGAGGATGATGTCCTCGGAAATATGAGCGATGCAAGATCTTTAATGCTGAGCAATATGTCGACGATGTTCGGGACCGGCGGGAACGGAAATGCTTCCAATTTTTCGGAAATGATGGCCGGCGCAAACGGAGAGGTCGTAAGTGCCCTGATCAAGGATAACTATGAAGTCGTTTATGGGAACTGGCCGGACAGCTATGATGAAATCGTATTAGTCATCGACCGGAACGGAAAACTATCTTCCGGAAGGCTGTATCAGCTCGGGCTGATCTCCAGATCCCAGTATGAAAATGCCGTAAGAAAAATCGAGGACGAGGAGGAACCGGAAGAACTACCGATTAAATATAAAGATATCTGCGCGCATGAGTTTTATCTTGTGACCGCAAGTGATCAATATGAAAAAACAAACAGCGGAACTTATAATCCGATTGGAGACGACAAAGATAAACTCGAAGAGTCTCTTAAAAACGCGGTGAAACTCCGTGTCGTCGGCATCGTTCAGGAAACAGAGGATTCCAGTGTTAATAGTCTTGCAACTGCAGTTGGCTATACGACGCTTCTGACCGACTATCTGATCGACCGCAGCAATAACAGCAGTATTATAAAAGACCAGGAGAAGAATCCGGAACTCAATGTCCTGACCGGACAGCCTTTTGAGGAAGAGGAACCGACGGATCAGGAAAAAGCAGACGCCGGACGAAAATATATCAATGACCTGTCTCATAAAGATAAAGAAGCGATTTATTCTTCGCTGATGATGATCGATTACGAAGGTGCGATGAAGGCACTTATGACGGTTAATATGGAGGGCATAAGCTCGCAGCTTGCATCTGCGCTGGAGCAGGCGATCGGAAGTGCGATCCAGTCAGCGATCCAGCCGGCACTTGAGCAGCTGATGTATCAGCTCCAGACCCAGATGTCGGAGGCGGTCCGCCAAGTCACGGAACAGGCTATGGCAACGGCGATGACTCAGATGATGGAACAGGTCATGCAGAAGGTCATGCCGCAGGTCATGAGCCAGATGATGACGCAGGTCCAGGAGAAAGTACTTCCCGAACTGATGCAGATCGTCTTTCAACAGGCAATAACAGCGAATCTTGAGAAGGCTGTCCGCGAAACTGTAGATCAGATCACTACGCTTTATCCGGAATTTCTCCCCGATGAGATGAAAGCACTTAAGGAAGCAAAAGACTTGGCGGAAATGCAGGAGATCCTGCAGAAAATCGATCCGACAACGGTTGATATCAGCGGGATCGACTTCAGCCAGATCGATTTCAGTGCCTTCGATTTCAGTAATTTTGATTTCAGTACGATCGACTACAGCCAGCTTGATTTAAGCAGCCTTGATTTCGGCAGCGTTGATTTCAGCAATATAGATCTTAGCGGGATCGATCCGGGTCAGCTTGATTTCAGCAATC